>JANZZJ010000177.1 GCA_026419455.1 Candidatus Sumerlaeaceae bacterium
CGTCGGCAGCGTCAGATGTGTATAAGAGACAGATCTTCCATGGTTTAGCCGTCCATCCCTTCCGCGCGGCAAAACACTTTGGCCGCGCTGCTTGCTGCGCAGCCAATAGTCTTGCACCCGTCGGAACGGGACGGTCGCACAGGCCAGAAAGCAACATAGGCTTCCGTGACTGTTGACCTGCACGAGGCACGTTCTGCCCGTGCCTTGCTACTCCCCATTGGCATGCAAAAGTGTACAAAAAATGAGTCGAACGCCCAGGGTCTGCCCGAAAGGATTCAGTCTGCGGACTTTCCCTGAAAAATACATGCTCGCCGTTGGAATACCGCGTGAAGTCGAAAGCATTTTCTGCGACCACAATTTCAGTCAGGGGGAGACTACTGCTCGTCTTGTTGCGGACCAGAAAGAAGGTGGGAAAGTTTCAAAAATCGTAACGATGGCCGCTGGAGGACTTGGCGCAATGCAGGTCTGCTGAAGGTCTGGCGAGGAATTCGCAGTTCTGTCCCGACTGGAGGCGTGTCTAGCCGCTGAAGATTGTTCGCTGCCGCAATCGCTGCAGGGGTTGTGTCGAAGTGGACCGCAATGTCTTCCAGAGTTTCTCCCTCGCGTACTTCGTGGACGGCGCTAACGTGGACTGGTCCCGTGGCAAATGAAGGTGGTTGCAGAGGAACCCAAACGCAGCCAAAAAGTAACGTCGAGACGAGCACCATCGTTGCGAGTCGGAGGTTATTTGTAAATCTCTGCCGCCACATCACCAAACCTGTCCTTCCTGCAGTTATATGCATTCTCTTGCACCAATAACACACTCCGGCATCCATTACACAGTAGATTTACGTTGAGACTACATCGCGCACCGATAAAAGCTCGGCTATCGCTAATCGGACAAGCATGTTCATCTCCAACTTCAGGACTTCAACCACTCTCTCGATTTTCTAAGGGGGTGTTTCCAATGAATAGTAAACCAAAAGCACTCTTATTGTCGGGGTTGAAGAGTGTGTCACGTGTTTTTCTCATTTGCAGCCTGAAGTAAAATATTGAAAAAGTGTCATAATGAGCGAGTAGCGATAAACGTACTCGCCTGAACGCTTACCTTTCATGGTGTGGGAGAAGATGTCGGTAAAAGGGCTGGAAATGCGCGTGCCATCGTGGGCTGTGCTGCTGTTGGTCGTCACAGTCTGGACACAACTGGCAGCCGCCGGAGATGTGGAACGAGCAGCACTTACGAAACAACTGGATCAGCTTTTCGACGCTCCCGCCTGGAGAAATGCTCAGTGGGGAGTCATGATACTCGATCTGGACACGAGCGAGGTTCTTTATCAAAGGCAGGCAGACAAAGCCTTTATGCCAGCATCGAACCTCAAGCTGTATACCACTGCTGTTGCCCTGAAAACGTTGGGAAACAACTACCGTTTTGAGACAAAGATCTACATTAATGGTCCCATTCAAAAGAATGGGACGCTAGGTGGCGACATAATCGTCGTAGGTAGTGGCGACCCTTCTATATCCGGCCGCTACAACCCGGATCTTCCCACCACCGGGATCTTGCGTCAATGGGCCAATGCCATCAGAGCGGCAGGTATCCGGCGCATTGAAGGTGCCATTATCGGAGATGATGATTGTTTCGACGACCGGCCAAGGGCAGGAACATGGCAGCTGGATTATTATCAGGAGTGGTATGCGGCGGAATCGAGCGGCTTGGCAATTAACGAGAATTGTTGGGATGTGACGTTAACCCCTGCAAAAGCGATCGGGGAAAAGGCACGGTTACATGTGCTATTGCCGACGAAGTACGTGACTTTCCGAAATGAAGTTGTGACAACGGCACCCACGGGGCAGCCAGAGGCTGACTTGGACATCGAAATTCAGCGCCCACTCGACAACAATATCGTTACTCTGCGGGGGGCTATTCCCGCCGATCACGCACCATACAAATTATGGGGCAGTGTTCACAACGGAACCTTGTGGAGTGTGACGCTCCTCAGGGAAGAGCTTGAGCGGCAAGGAGTTAGAGTTAGCGGCGGCGCCCTCGACATCGATAGTCTTCCGGACAAACAGAAACGACTTCGTCGCGACACATGGCGACTTATTTACACTCACGTTTCGCCTCCGCTGTGGCAGCTCGTAGCTATCGTGAACAAACCCTCGCAAAACTTTTACGCGGATCAATTACTCAAGACTTTGGGTTTTGTGAAATACGGCCAAGGTAGTTTTGAAGGCGGCGAACGGGTGGTTCGGGAGTTCCTCGGATCTGCAGGCATCGACACAACTTCGCTGAGGATGGCGGACGGGTCCGGTTTGTCGAGGCAGAACCTTGTGGACCCTCAGATGACTGTGCGTTTGCTCGCTTTCATGGCGTGGCAGCCCGAGGGAAAAGCTTTTTATGAATCGCTGCCAATCGCCGGCGTCGACGGAACATTGCGCAAACGTATGAAAGGCACGCCTGCCGAGGGCAAAGTCCACGCAAAAACCGGCTATATAGGACGCGTAAGATGCCTCAGCGGCTATGCAACGACCCGTGATAGGCATCCAGTTGCATTTTCGATGATGGTCAACAACTACACTGTGGACACAAAATTGGCCAATGATACGCAGGACTCTGCAACCCTCCTTCTTATGCAATTTTCAGAGGGCCCGAAGTCGATTGCCGACGATGAGCCGGTCACGGCTACAGCTTCACCTGTCATTACTAAAACAGACTACACGATGGAACAGAGTGCGCGCGCCCTTCGCGGTGACTCTGACCCTGGGGGTTTAGAGGTTTTTCGAGAGAACCCGTGATTCGGCGCGAATCTTGTTTCCTTTTTCCCCAAGCCTCTCACAAGACGAGAAGCGAGTGGTGATTCGTTCAGAAATCCAACACGCGAAGGGTTGCGTCATCGTAAAGCATTGAAACAAGCAAATGACCCATATCCGAGTAAACCGTCCGGGATCAGCGGAGACGAACTTCGGCGGGCGTGGAGGATTGTCTGTTGGGCTGGCCTGCTTGGGAGTCTCTACGGACAGTTCTGCATTCTAGGTGCCCCACGCAATAAGTGGCTGATTGACTTGGGAGCCACAGCGTCCGATTTCGGCCTCATCGGGGGAGCCGGAGCCCTTGCTATTGGCTTCCAGATTCTTGGGGCGCATTTGACGAATCTCCTACGGACGAGGAAGCTCCCGTGGATGATCATCACCATCAGCCACCGAGTTCTATACACAGCCATCGTGCTAGCACCGTTGCTGTTTGCTGACCCTAGGACCCGGATGGGATGGATCATCGCTTTCGTTTTCATCCACGATGCTTTGGCACACACAAGCACCCCAATGTGGTTCTCATGGATGACGGACCTTCTTCCACGGGATTCAATGAACCTTTTTTGGGCGCAACGTCAGCGTTTCATAACGGCGGCTACAACGATTTTCTTGGTCCTCATGGCAGCGGGGTTTGATGTGTTCGAGAAGCATGGCTTGGTGATGCTAGGCTATACGATCCTTGCCGGCGTTGGCATCGTTCTCGGCGTCATTGACATCCTGCTTTTTCGGTGGGTGCCGGAGCCGCCCCACCAGCCCCTTAGGGGTGAGCCGTTTTGGGATACCCTAGTGGAGCCCATGCGCGATGCCGCCTTTCGCAGATTCCTGCTCTTTATGGCCTACTGGAATTTCTCCATCTTCGTCGCCGCTCCGTTCTTTGCACCATTTATGATGAAGAACCTCGCGATGTCGGCCTTTATGGTGCAGATGATTTCTGTGGTCTCGTCGCTAGGGGTCGTGGTAGGATCGAACTATTGGGGACTGCTTTGCGACACGTTTGGCTTCCGCCGCATTCTGCAAGTGCTCGCCGTTGGGAAAATTGCGGCACCGGCGTGCTTCCTCGTAGCGCTTCCCAACAATAGCGCCACTTTTATTCTGTTAACCGTGCTCATGTTCCTCGACGGCTTCCTTAACGCGGGAGCGGTTCTGGCTCCGCAGGGGGTTATGCTCAAAGCAACGCCGCGACGCAATCGAACCATGTATATTGCGGCAGTCAATTTTCTCTCTCTCGCTCTTGGTGCCACAGTAGCCTCTGTAATCACAGGGAAGCTGATCGACCTCATCGACGCCCGATGGACGTTTTCCATAGGCTCCTATGAAGGGACCGGCTACCACTGGGCTTTCGTGGCCAGCACACTTATGCGAGTTGGGGCTATTCCGTTGTCGCGGCGCATTAACGATGAGAAATGGATTTCATGGGACGAAATCTTGCCGGTGCTAACTTCATGGAAAGCATTCGCTGTTGCACAACAAGTTGCTCGTCTTCAATCATCGAACTCAGAACTTGCAAGGTATAAGGCAGCTGCCAAGTTAGGGCGCTTGCGCAGTCCCCTTGCTGTGACAGCTTTGGTGAAAGCACTCAATGACACCAATCTGGTAGTACGCAAGGCGGCACTTGATGCGTTAGCGGAGATTGGATCGCCCGATGTGGTAGAACACTTAGCCGCAGCTCTCTTCAACCCCAAAACCCAGCTTCACGCACGGGCTGCCCAGGCCCTGGCGCGTGTAGGGAACCCTCAATCACTGCGAGCCCTATTAAAAGGACTGCGCTCATCGGATCCGCGAGTGGTGCGTGTGACCATTAACTCGCTGGCTCGGTTGCGCGAACCCGCTGCTCTCGTGCCTCTTATCAGCTTATTCCACGAGGTGGAAGATCCTACCATCCGTGAGACAATTGTTCGGGCACTCAGCCGCATTGCCGAGGTGCCCTCAACGGAGGAAGTCTATGAAGCTCTCGAATTCCGTCCGGCTGAAGTTCACTGATGACTTATCGGCGTAGAAATGTTGGTAACCAACGCAGGCTCTTGCTGGAGATTATCCCACACGCGCTCGAACTGGCCGTCGGGGTAAACGTTGGCTACGTAGACAGCACCGTTTTGCGGGACACGGTGCCAAATCTGATCAAAAGTTTGTCCCGAACAGAGGCTGTCCACAGCGCGAACAATGCCGGAATGAGTGACGAGCAGAAGCGTTTGCCCGGTATGCTGACGCGCAAGCGAGAGCAAAAAAGTTCTCACACGGTCGCGAACTTGCACCATTGTTTCGCCCTGGGGTGGAGCCCATGTCTCGCGGGAACCGCCCACATCTCTGAAACGGGTGCCGGGGTAATGCTCTTCAATTTCGGCGGCTGTTAGTCCCTCGTAGACGCCATAATCTCGCTCTCTTAAGGCAGGATGAGCAATGGCGGTTATCCCAGTGCCCTCGAGGATGATCTCTGCCGTTTCCACTGCACGACCTGCATCGCTGGAGTAAGCCGCATCCAAGGAGTAGCGACGCACAATTTCGCCGGCTTTCCTGGCCTGCTCACGTCCCAATGCGGTTAAAGGGCTGTTGAGCCGTCCCTGCCAGCGCCCCTCTTCATTCCATCGCGTCTGGCCGTGGCGCACAACGATCACTTTGGTTGCTATCAACTTTTTTTGGTGGGATTTAATGTTCTCGCGCATCGCAACAGGAATACGCGCTAAACTTTCTGGCAATTCATTTCCACGAATAGCCACTCAAGTCGGAACGAGCACCGCATGCTTTGCGCGAAAATTTGTGGGCAGCCATCAATCTAAAGAGGTAACTTGCTGAATGGTAGGGAGAACAACTCGTTCCTTCTTCTAGCACACTAAAAAGATGCTGCATTACTGATAACAAACGGTCGTAACTATGGGTAAGCTCATGGGCACGTGAGTTTCGTCCTACCGACCAGCAACGACCAACAATCTTTTTGAAACGGTAACACGATGCTATGAGATGGTGAGACGGCAGAAAAAGATGTCCTAAACGCCGTTTCTGAGTTGATGTTAGAAACAATATCTTTCGTGGTATTATGAGAAGAAGATAGGACAGGTAGGCGCATGGCGCAACCGACAGGACAGCTGCTGTACCGTGAGGTGCAGTTCTTCGCCCCCTGGGTATACCTAGTACTTACAGGGGGCCTTGTGGGGACCAGCATTGCCTCGGTCGTTACGCCGTCGCATCCGCCCGGGGTGACTTTAGTAGGTGTCGTAATTCCCGCGTGTGTTGCGTTGCTTTTCCTTCGCATGAGATTGGAGATTGAAGTACGAGCCAGTGGCTTATACGTCAGACTAGTTCCATTTCCGTGGAAACGCATAGAGCTAGCCACATACCAATGCCACAAGGTTGTGACGTATCGCCCCATCGCGGAGTACGGCGG
>JANZZJ010000268.1 GCA_026419455.1 Candidatus Sumerlaeaceae bacterium
AGATGTGTATAAGAGACAGCCGCACATCATGCACTGGAAAATAGCGTTGTGCTCACTATCAATGGGCAGAATGGAAACGCCGCGACGCCGCGCCTCTTCCATAACCAAATGCCCCGCCGTTACTAAAACTTCCTTGTTCGCGAGCGCGATGGTCATGCCGCGCTCAATGGCACGAAGCGTTGGAAGAAGCCCTACGAACCCGACCGTTGCAATCACCACGAGATCGGCTTCGTAGTGTTCAACGAGCTCAGCCAAACCTTTTTCGCCTAGATGAAGCTTTGCGCCGGTGACAGATGCGATATGGCGCGCCTCATTGGCCCGCTCCTCGGCGCAGACACCAATGGCCTCGGGGTGATGGCGCTTGGCTTGTTCCGCCAGAAGGCCCGTTTGCGAATTCGTACTGATGGCCACCAGCTCGAATGCATCAGGGAAGTCTTCGATGACCTGCAGAGTTTTCGTCCCAATCGAGCCGGTAGAGCCGAGAATAATGACTCGCTTCCGCATGTGTCTGGGCAATCGCTCCTTCGGAGAAACACTCACTTCACGAACGTAGCTATCTTTCGGGCACCGACTTTTTCGTTTTTCTCAACCGCAACCTCTTTCCTGCAAGTGCCCTGCGCTACGAAAAAACACTCATTGGTAGATGCCATAGGCCACCTCAATAGTCGCAATCAACTTCGAAGACACACGAATATGAGTGACAGGCTGCCAGGTGGGGCTCGTGGCAGCAACTCGCTGACTTATTCACCTTGTCCCGTTCCGTTCATTGGCGAGGGCCGGTAGCGAAATTCTAAATCTAATCGCCGGGCGATGTATGGGTGATTTGGGACAACTAAAATCGAGGAACTAACCTCCACCCGCAGCCAGAAAGGCGCGGCTTGCTAAAATCTCGCGCGCCCGTTCCACGCCCACGTAACGGAGGTGCCACGGCTCAGGCTTGTAGCCAGCCTCCTCGCTGTTCTCTTCGGTATACGAATGGATAAAGCCGAAATCCGCTGCCTTGCGCAATAGCCATTGCCCCTCGGGAGTCGCGCCAAATTCGCCGGAGAGAATCATACGGGGATCGCTGTTGGTAACGTCCACCGTTGTTCCCAACTGATGTTCGCTGTAGCCAGGCGCAGCTGTCCCCTTTTGCTTAGGGCCATCTTTCGCAAGAGCCTCAAGATATAAGCGCTTCTGGGTTGCGAAATCGCGGTAGCCGCTGAAGGCAAAGATGGTGAGCCCCTGGCGGCGTGCTTCGCTGAGCATCGCTCGAAGCGCTGCTGCTGGCTCCTTACGCAGCAGTATTGCCTTATTACCGACGACAAACTCCCCGGCGACAAGCACAAGATCGGACGGAACATAATTCACCGGCAACGGAGTGAGGCGATCTACGGGCTCCCACCCAATCTCGTAGCACGTTCCGGGGGGTAGTGAAGTTGCCATAGGCACCGCCAACCGCACAAAGAGTTCCGCCGGAGCCCACCACATATGGCCATCACGTTGAAACTGATACCAGTCGAAACCCTGCTCTTGCCGCAGACGGAGTAGCGGTTTGATCGTTTCCCCTTCCGCAAGTTCAAAGGGCGCAACCATCGCAGCCAAATGAGGTTCTTTGAACGCTGGCACCCGCTGAGCGATCGCTGTGACAAGTGCTTCTCGGTCCTGTCCATCCACAGGAAAATCAAGTGAGTCTAACTTTGATTCAAGTTGGGCTGGAGGTCCTGCCAACGAAATGATTGGGGCGCGAGCGGGAACAAGCACGGGCACGCCACCAAAATCCCGCGGTTCGGTGCCAAGCGGAGTAATCTCCTCGCCGTCGGCTTCAGCCAACCCAGCGGACACCATGTGCGAAGCAAGGCTTTTGTGCTGCTCGCTATGCCCGACCTGACTATTTTTAACCAGAATTGAAGGGAGAGCCTTTGCTTGAGACGCCCGTGATGCGGCATCGTTCATGGCTGCTGTGCGTCGGTCGCTTGGCATAGCCAGCGGAGAGTACACGCTGTCTCTTATACACATCT
>JANZZJ010000269.1 GCA_026419455.1 Candidatus Sumerlaeaceae bacterium
ACCTCTACTGCCTGCTCGGGGCTTGCAATACCAAATCCCACAACGAGGGGCAAGGTCGTGAGCGCTCTCAGCTCAGCCAAGGGTTCCGTAAGGTCAAAGTGAGTTTGAGCACGTGCACCCGTCACCCCTTTGACTGAAATATAATAGATGAACCCCCTGGCTTGCGAAACGATTTGGCGTTTTCGTTCCAGGGGCGTTGTGGGAGCAACTAGGGGGATGAGATGGAGTCCGCGCTTATGAAGTGCCGGACGGATGTGAGAGGCTTCCTCTAAAGGAACGTCAGGAATGAGCACCGCGTCTGCGCCGGCTTCCACCGCGGCTCGGGCGAATTCTTCTAAACCGAGATGAAGAAAAGGATTTAGCGCTCCGAACAGAACTATGGGGGTCTCGTAACCACCCTGACGGAATTTCTGAACAAGTTCAAGGACCTTACTCAAAGTTGTTCCTTCATCCAGAGCGATTTTACAGGCAGCCTGAATGGTAGGGCCGTCCGCAATAGGGTCGCTGAAAGGAACTCCTAACTCAATGATGTCGGCGCCCCTGTCGGCTAGCATCTTCAGCAAGGGCAACGTCCAAGAGAGCTTGGGAAAGCCTGCGGTGAGATAAGGAATTAAAGCTGCGCGGTTATTTTTCCGAAGGTTTTCGAAAACACGATCAACTCGGTTTGCTGGTATCATGGACGCCTACCTTGTCTTCTCACAGCTCACTCTCAAGCCAATTTACGTGAAACACTTGACTATCGCTGATTTGACCGACCAAACGCAGAGAAAAATTATTGCAAGATGTACATTTGGACTACTGAGTCATATTACTAATTGTAAAACTCAACGGTTTGGTCGTTCCGCCATGGCGAAGATACTCGAAAAAAAAGAATTGGCTCCACGGACCCACTACCTCCGCGTTCATGCACCGGTGATTGCGACTCATGCCCGTCCCGGGCAATTTGTTATTATTCGCCTTCATGAAAAGGGGGAAAGAATTCCGCTGACCATTGCTGATTCCGATTCTTCCGTGGGCTCAATCACGCTGATTGTGCAGGAGATAGGCGGAACCACGAAGCAAATTGCGTTGCTACGAACGGGCGACGACATTCGCGACGTTCTCGGCCCCCTAGGCGCTCCCTCAGAGATTGAGAATTTTGGCACTGTTGTCCTCCTAGGTGGCGGATTTGGGATTGCTGCAATCCATCCGATAGCAAAAGCGTTGCGACAAGCCGGCAACACAATCATTTCTATTGTGGGAGCGCGAACAAAGCACTTGCTAATTATGGAAAGAGAAATGCAGGCGGTTTCGCACGAATTTGTGGTGATGACCGACGATGGCTCTTACGGTCGCATGGGACTCGTCATAGAACCGCTGCGCGAAATGATTGAGCAAGGGAGGGCTATCCATCGAGTGGTGGCAATAGGTCCATTACCGATGATGAGGGCGGTGGCAGAACTTACCCGGCCACACGGTATTCCGACCGTGGTAAGTTTGAATCCCGTGATGGTAGATGGAACGGGAATGTGCGGTGGATGTCGCGTAACGGTTGGCGAGCATACGAAATTTGCCTGCGTAGACGGTCCCGAATTTGATGCCCACCTCGTCAATTTCGACGAGCTCGCGGCACGCTCGCGGATGTACCGCGAATTTGAAGAGCTCCACGTTTGTCGAATTGAAGAAAGGCTTCAACAGCACGAAGTTCCCCAAGGAGTCGCCGGCCAATGACACTCACCCCTCAAGAGCGCATGAAAATTCCCCGTCATCCCCTTCCGGCACAGCCGCCCGAGCTGCGAGTTCAGTGCTTCGCGGAGGTGGCGCTTGGCTACGACGAGCAGACGGCACGTGAGGAAGCAATGCGCTGCCTTCAGTGCAAGCGTCCTTATTGCGTGGACGGCTGTCCAGTTGCCATTGATATCCCCGGATTTTTAAAAGAGATCGTTGCGGGCAACATAGACGTAGCCGCGGCGATCATCAAGAAGACTAACAGCCTACCCAGTATTTGTGGACGCGTCTGCCCTCAGGAAACGCAGTGTGAGGAGAGGTGTGTCCTAGCCAAGAAGGGCCAACCGGTCGCCATTGGGGCGCTGGAGCGTTTCGTGGCCGATTACGATCGACGCTATCGCCTAACGAAACCCGAGGTTACTGTGAAAGCCTCCGGAAAGAAAATCGCAGTTGTAGGGTCTGGGCCGGCTGGACTTACTGCGGCGGGAACGCTTGCCCAAATGGGGCACGCGGTGACCATTTTTGAAGCGCTTCACGAGCCGGGAGGCGTTCTCGTGTATGGTATTCCCGAATTCCGGCTCCCGAAAGAAATTGTGCGTGAAGAAGTATCGTCTCTCCTCGATTTGGGCGTTGAGTTCAATCTCAACGTGCTTGTTGGACGTACCTTGACTATTGATGAGCTTTTTGCGGCCGGCTATTCAGCAGTATTCTTGGCTCCTGGAGCTGGTGTGCCCCAGTTCATGGGGATTCCTGGGGAGAACCTCAACGGTGTGAGTTCAGCAAACGAGTTTCTTACGCGTGTCAATCTCATGAAGGCCTTTCTGTTTCCCGAGTATGACACCCCTGTTTATTGTGGGAAGCATGTTGCGGTCATTGGCGGCGGCAACACAGCTATGGATGCAGCACGGACGGCCAAGCGTCTAGGGCCGGAAAAAGTCTATATTGTGTATCGGCGCAGTGAAAAGGAAATGCCCGCCCGCCGCGAAGAAATCGAGCATGCCAAGGAGGAGGGCATCGAATTTATGTGCCTCACTGCTCCCGTGGCTTACCACAGCAACAGTCGTGGCTGGGTTGAAGAGATGGAATGTATCCGTATGGAGCTTTCGGAACCTGACGAATCGGGACGGCGGAGGCCTGTGCCTGTGCCAAACTCGAATTTTCGTGTTCCGGTGGATACGGTGATCGTCGCCATCGGAGCGAAAACGAATGACCTCATTGTCAAGACCACCGGTGGCCTAACAGTGGCCAAGAAGGGATATCTTTTGGTTGATCCCGAAACCCAAATGACCACACGCCCGGGCATTTTTGCTGGTGGGGATATTGCCGGCGGAGAAGCGACGGTAATTGCCGCGATGGGACAGGGGCGGGTTGCTGCCCATAGTATCCACCGCTACGTACTCGAGCGTGGATAGCGTGCCGATATCGTCGGGAGACCTCGACCGATCGCAGCCCACCACAGCGTCCTAAAAGTACTGGAGGCTTTCTTTCTTGTATTCTTTTGTGCTCAAGAGAAGACGGTAATCTGTGACGCCTGTTCTTTTCGACACTTCTCTCGCAATTTGCTCACATCGCTCATACGTGTCGCAGTGCATCATGCCGAAAAGGTTGTATGGCCACGTCTGGTATGTGGGGCGTTCATAACAATGCGTGATTTCTTTATAACCCATTAATACCCGAGCGACCTCTTTGGCTTTTTCCTTGTCTGGCACACGCCAAACACTCATCGCGTTATAAATTTTCCCAATTTTCTGGTGCTTAATAACGGCGCCCATACGGCGAATCACACCTTTCGCCTTCCACTCATTTAATTTTGTGATGAGTTCATTTTCCGTAATGCCAACGCGCCTCGCGATCTCCTCGTAGGGATAAAGGGTATCGAGGGGGATGGTTCCCTGCAATTCGCGGATTATTGCCTTATCCAATTCTGTCAAACGCATCATCCTAGGTCTCCGTTATGAGGCGGCCATCCCACGCCTGATGATTCTCTGCGGACTCGTTGGAAACTGGTAGCTCGAATCTCACCATAATTTTATGCATTCTGACTGTTGGGAGATACAGCACGTCGGATATGCCGGTCCCCGTTTTCATCTCCTCGAGAACGGCAAACAGCTGCTCGCGGGAAGGCGCTGCAAGTGTGAACCACAGGTTGTACTCATGTTCACGTTTATAATTATGCGAAACTCCCGCGTACTTGCTGATGAACTCTCCCACTTCGTCAATGCGCTCTTCTGGAACCCGCATGGCAATAAGGGCGCTCATGAATCCCAGTTTTTTGGTATCGAAAACGCCCCCAAGGCGCCGTATGATGCCGCGTTTGACAAGGCCTGTGACACATTCATGCACATCATTCGGGCTGATGCCTTCGCCCAGTTGTCGTGCCATATCCTCGTACGGTGCGTGGCTGATCGGAAAATCTGTCTGCACAAGATTAAGCACACGTCGTTCGAGCTCGCTGAGTGATTCTTGCGGCGATGGTGATCGTTGTGTCATGAGCGTACCATTTCCCGATAGAAATAGTACCATGTCCGTTCATTTATTTTGTGCAAGGCCTAGAGGGTCCTGCCCAGCACATGTTCACAATCATTTATCATGTTCACTGCGCGAAGGCGCGCCATTTCCTTTTGTTTGGCGAGGTTTTTGAGCTACTACTACCGCTGATAATCCAAGGGGAAGGCCTACCTTGTCCAACATCATGGCGAAAGGCATAACGAGTTTTTGTAACCACAAGTGCCCAGCTCGGATCTCCCTATTACGAAGGATCTTTCCAGCGATAAACCATCCAATGGCTCCAAGCGGATTAAAATAAAATCGCTCGATCACGGCGAAACCAGCTTTGCGAACTTGGTCGCATAATCCCTTGAGAGTGTATCTTCGGTAATGGCCTAGATTGGCGTCCATCTTGGAGTAAAGAGCAGGATGGGCCGGCACGAGCAAAATGAGCTTTCCCCCCGCTTGCAACAGGCTGTATATGTTGCGAAGGGCAAGTTCGTCATCCTCAATGTGTTCTAGCACGTTCGTGCAGACCACAGTATCGGCGCAGAAATTCCGAATGTCGTCTGGGGGCGACTCCGTAACATCGTAACGCATTACTTCCAACCGAGGCCTACCATGAAACTTATCGTGAAGGTACTCTACGTAGTCTTCCCTGGCATCTGTGACCAGCACTTGCCGATTGTGTCCCCTGCATAAAAATTCCACATTGTTCCCGATCCCAGCGCCAATCTCGAGAATTCGCTGCCCGAGGTAGGGCTCGAGCTTTTTGTAAATCCACTCAGAGTAAACTCCAAATTCCTCTAGGTTCCGGAGGGTGCTTTTGCCGTAATCTTTGTACCTCCCCCGTGCATACTTAAGGATGCACCAAATGGCTTGTAGGCCATCCTTCCAGCCAATTTTTTTCCCTTCTGCGTAGCTTCTGCCGTCGTAAGAAATTCCCACCTCGTAAATCCGCAGATCCATTCTCGCAAGCTTTGCGGTGATTTCAGGCTCAAACCCAAACCTGTCTTGCTCAATTTCAATCCTCTTCATCACGTCCGCACGGATCATCTTGTAACATGTTTCCATGTCCGTGAGGGTGAGATTCGTGAACATGTTGGAAAGCAACGTGAGAAACTTATTTCCCACTGCATGCCAAAAATAGAGTACTCGATGCGCTTTGCCCGTAAGGAAACGTGAACCATAAACAACATCGGCTTTTCCCTGCAGTATCGGTTCCAGCAGCAGGTGGTATTCCTGAGGATCGTATTCTAAATCTGCATCCTGAATGATAACGTAATCGCCTGTGACGTGTTTGATCCCTGTTCGGATCGCGGCGCCCTTGCCCATATTCTTTTCGTGATAAACGACTTTGTCCACGAACTGATGCAGTTCGGCTTGAAGCAATTCGCGGGTGCCATCCGTAGAGCAATCGTCCACGACGATGATCTCTTTAGGGATGTCCACCGCCCGGACACGTTCGATAATTTTTCGCAATGTGGCGCGTTCGTTATAGACTGGTATGATGACGCTTAGTTTCATTTCTCACATTTGTCCCAAGTAGTGCCCACGTCTCGTAAGAAGAGTTGGCCGATTCAAGCGCCATTTTGCCCTTTCCCTCTTTTGACGCCAGCTACAAATGAAAATACTTGCCAGCTATGTCAGCCCTGCCGGTAAGTAGACGTGCTACACCGTGACGAAATGTGGAGAGTCTCATCATGTACGTAAAACCTCAATCCAAACGATTTCTTGCTGCTGCTGCCCTGGCACTAATATCTGTGTTGCAGGCTACGTTTGCGGCCCCACCACCCAAAGCAGCTCAGTCTAAATCTGTTGCATCTGCATTCGCTCAAAGAAAGCTACCACGTTTGGCCGTTGTTGTGGTTTTCGATCAGTTTGCTTATGAGTACTTGGCACGTTTTTCGGATCTGTATTTGCCTCCTGTAGACCCCAAAACGGGACGCGTCGGCGGTTTCCGATATCTTACGGAAAAAGGCGCATGCTTTGTCGACGCTCATTTTTCGCATATTCCCACTTTTACAGGCCCCGGACACTCAGTTCTTATGACTGGAGCTCCTCTCTCCGAGACTGGAATTGTCGGAAATAGTTGGATAACCCCCGAGGGTAAACGTCTCAATTGTGTCGAAGATCCCGATCAAAAAGTTGTCGGCGCGGATAAACCTCGTGCTCGGGCTGCAAGTCCAGTCAATTTACGGGCTTCCACGCTTGGCGATGAGCTACGGCTGGCCACGAACGACTCGGCCAAGGTGGTAGGTATCGCAATCAAGGATCGTGGCTCCGTTCTCATGGCTGGCCATAAGCCTAGCGCATGCGTCTGGTTTGATGACGGCACCGGCAACTGGGTTACCAGCACGTGGTACACGACCAGCACCTTGCCCCGCTTCGCGGAAAAGGTTAACAAAGAGCGCTTGGCGGACAGATGGTTCGGGGCTGTTTGGGACAGGGCATTGCCCCCCCAGGTTTACACTGAACGCTGTCGCCCTTCGGCGCCTGACGTGCAAGGTGATGCCGGCGGTCTGGGGCCCGGATGGCCGAAAAAATTGGCCCCACCCAATTCCGACGTGCCAGACAAATCTTATTACGCCAGGCTCACCAATAGCCCCTATGGAGTGAAAATGACTTTCCTGGTTGCTCAGGCTGCAGTAGAAGAAGAAAAATTAGGAAGCGACGAGATTCCTGACCTGCTGACAGTCAGCCAGTCGACACCTGATTACGCTCTGCATTCCTACGGCCCTAACAGCGAAGAAGCCTTGGATATGGCTGTGAACTGCGATCGAGAACTCAGTGACTTTTTCAACTTTCTGAACGCTAACATACCGGGAGGGCTGGATTCTGTGGTCATCGTCGTTACTGCTGATCATGGAATCTGTCCAATCCCCGAAATTGCGCGCCAGGCTCAAAACGTTCAGGTTGGACATGTTGATTCGAAGAAAATTGAAGAAACGGCCCTGAAGGCACTCTCCGACCGCATCGGCGACACAACCCTTGCCAAGAGTATCCTGTTTGGTTACAGCGAGCCCTATATCTACCTTGACCGCTCGCTCGCCAGCGAACGGCATCTCGATCTCTCAAGCCTACGCTCAGCAGTGGCAACCAAAATACTAGAACTCGAAGGGGTTTACACCGTATTTACCTACGACCAAATCGCGCGAGGGCAACTACCGCACGGACGTCTCGCCGAGCTTGTCTACAATGGATTTGACCCGAAACGTAGTGGCGATGTGGTTGTGATTCTTGAACCTGGCTGGTTGCCAGGAAGTGGTTATAAAGGGACCTCACACGGGTCGCCTTGGAACTACGACACGCACATTCCCTTGCTGTTCGCTGGCCGAGACATTGTGCCGGGGCTGTACACCC
>JANZZJ010000143.1 GCA_026419455.1 Candidatus Sumerlaeaceae bacterium
TGGCTGTACCGCGCAATTGGCGCAAGGCGGTGCGCGCAGTGGCAGAATCGGGGGGAACGTACGTCACTGTGAGCGATGATGAGATCCTCGACGCCCTGCGCTACACGCCACGTTTGAGCGGAGTTTTCGGCGAACCCGCAGCAGTTGCAAGTGTCGCGGGCATTGCTGCTGCACGTCGCGAAAACATCATTGCACCCCAAGAATCCGTTGTGGCCGTAATTACGGGAAATGGATTAAAAGACATTCGCACCGCGATCCAAGCGGCAGGAAAGACGTACGACATTCCGCCAACTCTCGAAGCCGTGGAAGCAGTCGTAGGGCAAGCAAGTACTCGCGCTCAAGAGGGATGATGGGACGGAAAAGGATAAAAAAGTCGCCCTATGTTCCAGTTGAGTGGGTCTTCTTTGATGCTGGCGGAACGTTGTTAGGCACCAACCCTGAAGAGGAGCACTGGTACGAACAGTTCTTCATCGATGCGTGCCGCGAACAAGGCGTTGATGTCTCCCTGCAAGCCGTCCATGAAGCGCTTCACGAAGCGAATGTTACGTGCCCAGTTCATCCACGCTGCAGCACACCCGAGCAGGTGCGGCACTATTGGGAGCATATTTACGGGACCGTTTTTGGGAAGCTTCTGCCGCATGCTCACCCGCTTGAGTTAGCGAGGCATTATATTGACCGATTTGAACGAGGCGAATTTGTGCGGCTTTTTCCAGACACTTTGGATGCTCTTGTCGCAGTGCGACAAAGCGGCCGGCGAGCTGCGATTGTCTCGAACTTTGGTGAGTATCTGCAACATTTTCTCGAGCGATGTGAGATCGCATACTATTTTGAGTTCGCGGTCATCAGCGCTTGTGTAGGCTGCGAAAAGCCCCAACCGGAAATTTTTCGCCAAGCATTGCATTTGGCAGGAGCTAGGGCCGAGCAGGTCCTCTTCGTCGGGGATAGTTTGGAAGAGGACTTTTTTGCAGCCAGACGCGTGGGAATGCGAGCGGTGCTCGTGGACCGCCACAACAAGCACAACCACCGCGACGACATCGTGCGCGTTCGCAGACTCGACGAAATCGTCAATTATTTATGAGAGCTGAAGGGCAGTAGCGCCGACGTGCCCCTCAGAAAAATAACCCGCCAGAAAGAATGGGTTCGGAAATTAGCGAAAATTCCCGCTCTCACATAAATTTGCGCAAAACCGGAGTAAACAAAGGCCAGAGCGGATAACAGCCGTGCCTCGTCAGTATGTAAATCGTTACGTGTTCAAGGGGTTGAAACAAAATGAGCAGTGACAACGTGAAGCACAAAACGGCAGAAGAAGGTGCCGTCACGAGCGGTGTGGCCACAACAGAATCCGCCGGCGGTCAGTTACGTCAGGACGTCACAAGCGGCTTAAGTCGGTCTGACAGCAAGGTAACGTCGGAAGACCATGGGCCAGCGGGTGCTTCCCCAGCCGCGTCAAAGCAAACTGTAGGAAATCAGGCGCCACAAAAAAACAAGCCGACTCCCCCTTTCCCGCAGCTTCACATTGATGCGGGGATCGAGCCGTATGATCCCGAGTTTGCGATGCCGCGCGCGCCACGGCTCAAAGCTGTCGCATCCGTTCTTGGTGTAGTTGTCGTGGCCATCAGTCTCGCCATTGCCGGAGAGTTCTTCCTCCGTAGCATCTTTCTTCCAAGCGAGAAACCTGTAGCAAATACCTCCCGCTTGCCAGCCAATCGTTGAGACACTGCTGGCTTGGTGAGAGCTTCTTGATGCTCGCTAGAAGAGCTTGCCAGACAGCAAAGAGAAATCTTAGTGTGCACTACTGTTGCGTTTTTTCCAGGGCTTCGAGGATGCGCAGAGCTTCTTTGGGCTGATTGAGCTGAGGCCAGTCACGATATTCAAACGCTAAGCAATCAGAACCCTCGACGAACACTTCGGGTTGCCCATTCCGGATACACCGGCGGACGGATTCTGAGAAATCCCGTACCAAGTCCGGCCTGCGAATCTTGAACCCCCTGGAGGTGAGAACAATTTTCTCGATGCCGTGGCGCCGACCGAGAATGCGCATAGCGGCTACAGCAAGGAGATTCTCCACTGGTTCTGGAAGTGTTTCAGTCTCTTTGCCGTCGGGCAGTAAGCGTGGCACTTCCCCGTAACGATCACGAATTTCCTCGGCAATTTCTTCAAGTTCATTAACTGCGCGCGCTTCAACAATACGCTTGTAGAGTGCCACCCGCTGACTTTCGACGGGAATGTAGTCCGCGGGCAAATGCGCCGAGATCTTCCATTGAATTTCCACTTCGCGCTGTTGCTCGGCTTCGAGCTGGCCTTTGATTTCCGCCACCGCATCCTCAAGCATCTTGCAGTACAGCTCAAACCCGACGTCAGCAATGGTGCCATGTTGCTCGCGTCCAAGGAGATTGCCCGCCCCACGTATCTCAAGATCCCGCATAGCGATGTGAAATCCCGACCCTAGTTCAGCAAATTCTTCAATGGCTGCCAGTCGCGCGACCGCTGCTTCGGTGATGGGTTGGCCTTGGGGGACAATGAGGTAAGCATAGGCTTGACGACTCTCGCGACCGACACGGCCTCGTAATTGATAGAGTTGCGCTAGGCCAAAGGCATCGGCGCGGTTAATGATGATCGTGTTGACGTTTGGAATATCAAGCCCGTTCTCAATAATCGTCGTCGAAACGAGGATGTCGTAGTCACCCTCGATGAATTTGATCATGACTTCTTCCAGCTCGTCATCGGGCATCTGACCATGGGCCACAGCAACACGAGCGGTCGGCACGATTTCGCACAGCCGCTCGGCAATTTGGTCAATGGTTTGCACACGGTTATGCACAAAGAAGACCTGTCCGCCGCGGTTGAGCTCACGGAGTATTGCTTCCTCAATTTGGTCAGGGTCGAAATGAATGATGCGCGTTTTTACAGGATGTCGGTTGGCGGGGGGGGTAGCAATGAGGCTCATGGAGCGGAGACCGCTCAACGCCATGTAGAGCGTGCGCGGAATGGGCGTGGCAGTCAGGGATAGCAAGTCCACGTTTGTGCGCATTTCTTTGAACTTTTCTTTTTGGCGAACCCCAAATCGTTGTTCCTCGTCTACGATGACAAGGCCTAGATCTCGAAATTTGACGTTTTTCGACAGAAGAGCGTGAGTCCCGATAACCATGTGGATGCCACCACGGTGCAAATCCTCGATGATTTTTTTGATCTCTCCTGCCGAGCGAAAGCGCGAAACAAGCTCCACGCGAATGGGATAGCCAGCGAATCGCTCTCGAAATGTGTTAAAATGTTGCTGAGCTAGGATGGTTGTTGGGCAAAGCATCGCCACCTGCTTGCCTTCCTGAATGGCCTTGAAGGCCGCGCGAATAGCTACCTCTGTCTTGCCGAATCCCACGTCGCCACAGAGGAGGCGATCCATCGGCTTGTCGCTGCGCATGTCGGCTTTGACTTCAGCGATAGCGCGCAGCTGATCTGGCGTCTCAGGATAGAGAAACGAGGCTTCGAATTCAATCTGGGCGTGAGTGTCCGGACCATAGGCATAGCCGCGTGCCAACTCGCGACGTGCATAAAGGGCAGCGAGTTCACGGGCCAGTTTCTCTACAGCTTCCTTACTCTTCTTGCGCCGTTGGAGCCAGCGCTTTCCCCCAAGCTTATCGAGTTGGGGTTCGGCCTGATCCGGGCCAGAGTATTTATAAACGTACGCTATCTTGTCGACTGGCACCAGGAGGCGCCCGCCTTCAGCATAAGCAATGTCTAGGAAGTCGCACACGCGGCCATCGACAACCTGAGTACGGATTCCCTCAAATCTTCCGATTCCATGGTCGACATGAACAACGTACTCGCCGGGCCGGATTTCGCGGGGGTCGGCAATAGCCACACCCTTGTAAAGCTTGCGATGGATGGGTCGGCGACGATAGCGCCCGAAGATTTCGCGGTCAGTGACAATGTAAAGCCCGGCATCGAGGCAAACAAAGCCTTTGTGAAGCTCTCCAACGGTGACGGCGATTTCGTGCAGCGGGTTCTCGGGAGAACTGTTAGCCAATCTGCGAAGAAATTCGCGCACCAGCCGCTCCCTGGCGTCTTCGGCCTCCACTTGCGGATCCAAAAG
>JANZZJ010000160.1 GCA_026419455.1 Candidatus Sumerlaeaceae bacterium
ATTCTGAACGACCTCGACGCTTCCCCTGCAGTGGGCTCGATCTTTTCCGCTTCATGGATTCTTCGTTTTTCAATTTCCGAGCGTGGATGAGAATACTCACGGAGGTCGGTGCCGAATAGGGTTCGCCGTCGTATGATCCAAACACGCTCAGCACTTTCAAGCCTACGCGCCGCAAAGCCACTTCGAGCTCCCGACGACTGTAAAGCTTTAAGTGGTAGTCCGCAACCTCCGTCCTTTTCCCGGCAGTCATCCGTGTGGTGTTGGAGAGAATTCTTCGCCGCCGATCGTAGGTGAATTGTTCCTCGATCTCATATTCGCGCGTTATTAGCCAGCGGCGGGGCGAAGACATGACGGCTTCGATGAGCGGACGTGGGTTGGGGACTTCCAAGAGAAATTCCCCCCCGGCGCGGAGTACGCGAGCGATTTCCTTGAGCACCAAAAAATTTTCATCCTCAGCCAATACCTCTGCAGAATTCGCCGACTGCTCTTCGCTTTGCTGACTCCGCCCAATCATCCCGAAATCTTCACTGACGAACCCCCGTTCATAAAAGACGCGAGGTAGTTTCCACAATTCGCGATGCACTTCCAAGGGGGCCGAGACGGGCGGAGGAACAAAGTATCCAAAACTATTAAAGAGCAGAAGCACTGCATCAAAACATTCGCTTCGCAGGGGAAGCCAGCGCATGTCGCCGCGCGAGACAAGCAAGCGGTCCCTCGATTGTCCTGAGGTATTTTCACGTGCCATCGCGAGATACTCTCGGTTGCGGTCAATGCCGACCACGGCTGAATGGCGCGCCAGCAGACGCGCGTGGCGTCCGAACCCACAGGCGAGGTCGAGCACCCGTTTGCCGCTTAATTGTAAAAGCCTGCGCGCAAAATCCGCTTCAATGCGTGTCTGTTTGGCAGGAAGAAGATGCTGACTATAGAGTTCGGCGTAAAGCTTTCCAAAGTAGCGAGTAGTCCAGTGGTCTGGTTCAGGAAACTTGGGCATGAATATTCCCTTCCATGCGTGCGATGACCTGACGGATTTCCTCCTCTAAAGCCGCATAGTTAACGTTGGCACGTTGATAATTCTCGTCGAACAGCTTGGCGTGGTGCTCAAACTCGTGTATGTCCTTATAGCCTTCCAGCATGCAATGCTTGCAGTCGAAGTCCTCCTCCGGAGTGCTCACGCGCCGCCGGAAATCCGCATAGAGATCCCCATTCCACAGGGCGATAAAATCGTTGTCCGAGAGAGAGCCGAGCCGCGTGTCGTTGACACAGCAAGGCCCCAAGCTCCCATCCGCGTGGACAAGAACAAAGCCATACGGCTCGACACATTTCGGCGGTAGGGCCTCCCTGGTCATCCGTGCGGACTGAGGAAGGTCAAAGTGTGGACTTCGGAAAAAGCCGGGGATGTAAAGCTCAATATCCAACTCGCGTGCCACTTGCTGAGCCTGTGCCATAAACTTGTCCGAGAGCTCCTGATAGAAATACAAGGATTCCGTGAGCAATTCCCTGCTGTAGACCTGCAGAAATCCTACGTTGACAGCATTGGCGCCCAGGTCTTTTGCCATACGAACAAAATCGGGAAGCTGCTCGATATTTGATCTTTGGGCCACGAAATTCAGCGCTACCCGCGGACGCGATCTCCCTAGCTCTTGGCGAATGCGCGTCAAGGTGCGCACATTATTGATGACCTTGTCGAACAACTTCGAGCCGCGGATTTTCTCGAAGGTCGCTGCATCGGTCCCGTCAATAGAAACCCAGAGTTCCTGGAGGCCCAGCTCCACCAGCCGGCGCGATGTTGCTTCGTCGAGCAGAATGCCGTTGGTAATAATGCGGACTGTGCAGGTGTCGTGGGGGACAGCGCTCAGCATCTCCATTAGCTTTGGGTGCAGAAAGGTTTCCCCACACCCCGTGAAATGGATCAAATCCATGTAACGAAGCAGTGGCCGCACTTTTTCGAAAGTTTCAAGCGCGATGCGTTTGCGTGGACCACTCAGGACTGTTTGTGTGCACATGGGGCACCGCAAATTGCATTCGTCGGTGACCTCGACGTACATCCGGTGAGGATAACTTGCCACGCGCTGGAGGCCACGAGAGTGCTCAAAATGGCGTAAGGTAGCGTTGAGTTCGCGTGCAGTTGCTACGTCTGAAACTGCATCAATCGCAGCGCGTACTGCTCCAAGGTATTCTGGCGACGGGTTGTCCACTTCATAGGCCGCAAGAAGGTATTCCACTGCCCATACATTCCGCCGTGCGTGCACCTGACAAGGATAGCAGTCGCGCGAGATGTGGTTAAGGGAAACGTCGTTCCGATGCTGAACCCATTGCGGCGAGTCCCATGCCGTCAGAAAGTTTTCGATGGGCACAGCGAAAGAAGCGCCGCAGGGATATGCAAAACCGGCTGAGTTCACATGAACACACGAAAACAGCTTTTCACATTCCGAAGATGGGCTCGAGCTCGCTGATGGTTCCCAGGGAAGCCGCAGGTCGTTCACGTCCGAGTGGCAAGCGACTCTAAAACTTTCCAAGGTCTCCATGGCCTGGCGCTGAGCGAAAAACAGCGACCGCTCGACCGCTGTGGCAGTGTAGGCGCGTTCAAGGAACAACTCTATCCTCTGCGGACGAAGTTGCTGCACCAGCGGTGCAAGTTTCATGACGTCAGCAATGTTCTCGCGATGAAGGAGCATTTGCCAAGTGATTGGGGTGTTTGCTTGTGTTCCGACTCGGCGCGAATAGTAGTCCAAGATCAGTTGCACCGGTGCCAGCAGTGCATCGGTTAGCCTGGAAGTTCCAAGATGCAGGACAATGCCATCGAATGGGGTATGAATCGCAAAGAGGCTCTGCACAGCGCCGTGGAGCAATGCATCCACGTGGACAACGAGTCTAATTCTAAGTTGATAATCTGATAACAATTGTAGGATGGGTTCAATGCGCGAGAGCTGTTCTGCTGTGCGAATGTCAATGGTGAGCTTCTTCGCATAATAAAGATATCTCTGTACTTGCCACCACACCGGCGTGTTGTCCCCAATAACATCGCCGTCGACTACCCACGCGATAGGTAGGCAAGCGCCGTTGCCCAATCCTCGCTGAAACTCAATATGCGAGAGGAGGAGATTCAGCGCCCGTGCATTTTTTTCGTCCGAAATACTGAGGAGGACGTGCCGAAGTTCGCGCTGGATGTTTTCAATTTGATTAAGCAAGTGCCATCGCTCGTGAGCATTGGCTGACGAGCCGCTGAGCATGGCAAGCTCGCAGATGCGGTAATATCCCCGGTAAACGGCACTAGCAATCTGTGGCCAGTGGGCTAAACAATCGATGCGTTGCCCAAGCTCATGAAAGAGCCTGTGTGCAAGGCTACGCATCAAGGGGTAGCGAAGGGAAGATGTTGTAATTGCCCGCACAAATCCTTTTCTTGTTGTCGAACTCTGGTTGGTCATTGCAGCCGTTGCCTTTTCTGTCCATAGCTACCGCCGCCATTGTCAAACCCTTAGAGAAAAAAGTACGGCCGCAGCTTCTCGGCCACGACCGTCTTCAATGATGCTTGGCAGTGAAGGCGAAGTGCTGTGGTTTTCCAAGAATTTACGGACTAGCCAAAACCTCAACCGTCTCGCGGTAGACATTGTCGCCTTCGTTAAGCTCCCGAATCCGGCGTGTAGCATCCACACGCACTTCGATCCCATGACTGCCTTCCGAGAGGGGGGGGAGTTCGACCGCGTCGAACCCATAATAGCTAGGCCCATAAAGCGGAGGCACGGGCAGCGATTTCACGACTATCCCATCCACTGCGATCTCAACCAGCGATGCTTTTCCTGATGCCGAATTTCCGGTGTTCGCCACAGCGAACCACGCGTACATAGGAAGTCCTGCCAAAATTTGCCCCTGCGGTGGGGCGTACGCCGGAGAGTGATCCAGCAGCAGCCGATCGTATGGTTTCGGAACGCAGGTGGATGTTTTCTCCGACGAGGCAGAGGCTGTGAGGGCGATGACCGGAATATACGGTACGATGGCAAGATTCTCCCCCTTCTTGACGCGGCCGATTGCTGCATACGCATCCACCAAGCCCGCGCCGGTCACGTCATCGAAGCCGGCTGCGGCGCGTTCGCCCGTAACGTCAACGGCGGTGCGCATGAGGATAGTAAGCAAGTCTTTTGGCTTCATCTTGGGATCAGCTTGTCGCAAAAGCGCCGCCACCGCTGCAGCATTAGGGGCGGCAGCACTTGTGCCAAAGAAATTCGGAAAGGCCGTCCCATCATCATAGGGATAGCCAAAAGACAACGTATCGCACCCATCCACAGCAGCCAGATTAGGCACTATGATTGTGCGTTTCCTGAAACGTCCCCGTGCGTCGAATGGAATGGTAATTGACCCCCCCTTCGCGCTAAACCACTCTGGATCTATGTAGGGAGTAGGCCCATTGTTGACGGGATCAAACCCAGGTGCTTCGTCGAACGGGACCGCTCCTACGCATGCTGCGCCGGGCGCTGTTTGGTGACCAGTTGTCACAGGCCCGCTTAGAGGGAAGTCCACTCCGTTTTCAAGGGCGCGATAGGCCCACAACCAGAATTCCACCGGTGTGCGACGGTTTTGCGGGATATTGCGTTGAGGCCCAGCAAAATGATCAACGGCCAAATAGAGTGTGACAGGATCGGAACCGCTGTAGCTTATCCAACCAGCCTCAATCGGATCGCCATAGGGTGTACCAGGTACCCCTTGTTCATCTGCCAGGGCGAAACTCAACGTAGCCTCGCCAGGAGGAACGGGTTCGGTCATGATATATAAGTCGAGGTCAATTTGAGCTCCGCCGGTGGAAGGTGCAAATGTTTCCCAAGGTTGGTTCCATTGGAGGACAAGGATGAGCGTAGAATGAGGGTACATCGTAACGGGCAAGTATGCTCCGTAGCCGCCGCCCCAATCCGCAAAATCAACGCCGGAGGCGGGGAAAGCCTCATCAGTGGCTGACGGATTGACATCAACGTAGGTTCGTTTCGCTGCTGTGTCGGCAGAGTTGCCTGAGCAAGTGAAGTAGGCCACGCCCGACCGCACCACGGAATCAATGGCTGTCGACACGGGACTCTCCATAATCCACGGTTCATCAACATACGTGTAATCATCCGTGATTACTGTGCATCCGGCACTTCTAAGGGCTAGAATCCCGTCGGCCATACGCAGAAAATCCGGTTCGGCTGTGTGGAAGGCAATCTGAGCGCCGGGCGCAATGTCGTGAACGAGTTCAGCCATCGCTTCGCCTTCGTCTGATGGTTCCCAACCCGGATAATACGTTGCCGCGTCGTCAGCGAGCAATTCTACTTCTGGCGGAAGATCGCCTGTCGCCTGAGGGATACTGTGTTTAAGCGTTCCCGGCATATTTTGCGCTGGAACGGTTTCCGGCGTCCGGACGAGAGGACCGTAAGCAAAAGAATCCGAGAGGATTCCTACTTTCTGGGATGCTCCATCGAGAAATCGCCCATTTTGGACCAAGTCGACACGCTGGGCCTGCACAGCTTGGCTCGACGCAATGCCTGTGTTCGGATGGCCCTTGTAGGCAGGCCTGATCCTCACAACTTCTGGGATGGCCGCCATGGCGCGGAGGTCGGCTTCGCTGCCAACAGCAACCCGAATGCACTGAAAATCTGGATAAACTCCTAGGATGGTAGAGTCTTGGAGCTTAAATTTATCGAGCACGGCCTTATCGACAGATGTGCAGCCGACCACGACTATGGTGCGCTTTCCCTGTCGCGAGATCTCGGGCGTTGACCTGAAAATGATCTCCCCCCCATGCACGGGAACGCGCTTTTCCGTTTTGGGAGCGAGCAATTGCGGCGCGATTTTACGTTCTATGCTGCTAGGTGCCACGCCGAGCTGCTTCGCTAGAGGCGCTCCTTGGGCTAGGAGCGTTGCAACAAGCGCAGCACTGCATATCACCGTGCACTTTGCCTGGGAAATCATGGTAGCCCTCCTGAGTCACAATGGGAGGAGAGAAGACCTAAAAATCCGACACCACATGTCGGCTTTCATACCTTTTCGTCCTCATCGGTAGGGTACGTCACAGCGGGCTTGTGAGTCAACGGCAAAAGGATCAGCATACTAAGCTTATAGCTGTTCTTGTGATTGCCGGAGTCTCGCGAGCAACTCCAGTACTCGGCGCTCAATTTCGTCGCGGACGCGATTAAATTCTTCATGTGGGAGTTCACGGGGATCCGGCAATTGCCAATCCTCACGATTCTTCGCTTGGATCACGGGACACTCATCGCCGCATCCCATCGTGATCATCCAGTCCCAATCATAGCAGGGAAGCTCGGTCAAAGCCTTGGAATGGTGCTGAGAGATGTCTATTCCTCGCTCGCTCATTGAGGCGATAGCGCGAGGATTAATGCATCCCGATGGACGCGATCCCGCGCTCCACGCTTCCACCAATTCTCCCCCATGGTACCGAGCAAATGCTTCAGCCATCTGGGAACGATTCGAGTTCTCCACGCAAACAAATAACAGTTTATATTTTGTAATCATATTCACTTTGCACCGCTTGCCTCGGCGGAACCAATCCGAGGCCCTTCTCAGTGGGCTATTTTCCCCAAGACGAATAGCGATATACGACCAAACACTTGCGCATTATTTTTCCACAAATTGCCCATTCAAGCGAACTCGTTGCACGGCACGCTAAAGTCGCTTCGCGAACTTGCGATGGCCCGCTGAGACAGGGTTCCGTTTGGGCCTACCGGCTTATGGCATGACCGTTAAGACGACAGCAGCACGAGACTCATGAAGTGGCCCCAAGCACTGGTCGTTCATGCTTGGGTCAAAGCATGATTTTTCTTCTTGCGTAGCTTTATCGCTGCTTGCTGAAGCTCGCGGAGACGAACACATGAGCAACACTGTATCCGGGAGGTAAACCGTGTCGCGAGCACCCGCCCTTTTTCTCGTTTTCCTGTTGGCGGTCCTCAGCCGAGTGTCCCATGCCCAGGCCGCTGGGGAATACCGTTCAACCGACCCCCTCACGACCTCGCCAACGAGTTTTGGTCGAAAAAGCGTCAGTACGACAGTCACCATGTTTAGTCGCGCGCTAAATCGGGAGACCACTTATGTTGTGGTCATGCCAGCTCGCTTGGAAGAGGGGAGGCGCTATCCCGTAATCTATCTTCTTCATGGAGCTTATGGGTCTTATCGAGATTGGCCTGAAAGGGCAAGGTTGCTCGATTACGCAGCTGGCCGTCCCTTCTTAGTGGTTTGTCCCGACGGTGGTGAATTCGGTTGGTATGCTGACACTTCAACCGGTGGAGCCGTCGAGACGTTTATCACTCGAGACCTCATTGCGGATGTGGACTCCCGCTTCCCCACCGTAGCAAGCCGTGAGGGACGCGCAATCGCTGGTCTCAGCATGGGTGGGCATGGTGCGCTTTCACTTGCTGCCAAGCATCCGGAGCTCTTTTGCTCGGCCTCATCAATGAGTGGGATTCTTGCCCTAGAGAATCACCCGGGTAAATGGCATCTCGATGAGCGCTTTGGAAAACTTGATGAATCCCCCGAGGCGTGGCGTGCTCACAGTGTGGCGCGATTGGTAGACCGTTTCACGACGGCGGGGCTGACCCTGTATTTTGACACCGGAACAAGCGATGCGACGGGCGCCGTCACCGACAACCGTCTCGTGCATGAGCTTCTCACGAACCGCGCTATCGCTCACACGTATGCAGAGTTTCCTGGCGCCCACACTTGGCGCTATTGGGATTGGAGGCTTCCTGTTCATTTGACGTTTCATTTCGATCGTTTCCAGTCGCTCCTCGACCCAAAGAAGACTCCTGGCGTCACCGGTGTGGTCGTCGAAGACTCTGGACACCGGCTCTACGTAAAACGCTGCCAAGAGTTTGAAGCAGAGAATGCCCGGCTGAGCTCTATCCTCCCCACATCGCGGCCTATTGTCCTATTGGGCAGCTCAAGCATTCAAGGGCTTGATGAAAAAAAATGGTTTCCGCAATACTGGATGATTAACCGCGGCATTTCGGGCGACCGAATTGGCGTAACGAATCGCGGAATCCTTCATCGTCTTGAATGTTCTGTTTTTGCGCTACGCCCGCGGGCGGTTTTCATTTTGAATGGTACGAACGACCTCAGCGTAACGGCACGCACGGGGCAACCCACCGTCGATCAGATAGTCGAAACGTATTGTGAGGTGCTCAGGCGCATTCACGAGCGCTTGCCCGATTGTTGCCTTTTTGCGGTCTCTTGCACCCCCACACGCGATGCTTATGCCCATATTTCCCCCCTTATTGCCGAATTTAATGCGAAGCTCCGTCAAGAACTTAAGAAATGGGATGAGTGGGTGAGTTGGGTAGAAACCTACGCTGAATGTGTGGGACCGGACGGTCTACTTCGTCCGGAACTCTCGCGCGACGGACTGCACGTGAACGATCAAGGATATGCCATCATTGAGCGCGCAGTTCGCCAGGCTCTCCGGCAAAAAGGCATCAATCCGTAAACCAGGAGCAGTGTTCGGTCTGCGGGGCGATACCGGAAGTGTTTTGGTCAAATGTTTGGAGGGCTAACAGCGCTGCCTTTCGTACGGCTAAATCCGCAACACGACACTTTTGATCTTGCTTGAGCACAAGCAGAATCGTCATAATTTTATCAAGATCTCTAGAGGAGGATTCTTATGGAGACGCAGGTCGCTCCAACCGGCCTTCCGCTCATTGGCGAGAAAGCTCCTTCGTTTAAAGCCGAAACGACGCAAGGACCCATTACTTTCCCCGATGATTTCAGGGGCCACTGGGTCATTTTCTTCTCTCATCCGGCCGACTTCACGCCAGTCTGCACCACCGAATTCATGACGTTCGCAGCAAGGCAGCAGCGTTTCGAAGAGCTCAATTGCAAGCTTCTGGGCCTCTCTATTGACAGCACGTACAGTCACATCGCGTGGCTGCGCACGATCTGTGAGAAAATTGAGTTTAAAGGCATGAAAGGCATCGAGGTGAACTTTCCTGTCATTAGTGATCTCACCATGGAAGTGTCGAAGCTCTACGGCATGCTGCAGCCCAAAGCGAGCACAACGCAAGCCGTCCGGGCCGTTTTCATTATCGATCCCCAGAGTATTGTTCGTGCGATTCTCTACTATCCTCTTACTAACGGCCGTAACATGGACGAGATAGAACGTTTGCTCATCGCGCTTCAGACGACCGACAAGCACAAGGTGGCGACGCCCGCGAACTGGAAACCCGGTGACGAAGTCATTATTCCGCCGCCAGGTTCATGTGGCGCCGCGAAGGACAGAGTACAGTCGCCGCCACCGGGAGCCAAGGTTCTCGATTGGTTTTTAACGTTGGCCCCTTGCCCGAAGGATTAAAACTGCCGCCTCTTCTCGAGGCTAGGAGAGAGTGCGAAGCAAAAGGCTTGAGGCCAAGCGTCGCATCTGTTGTGCCTAGGGACTGCAACTTTTTATACCGTCCACTGCAATTGTTCAAAATCGTCAGTCGGTATGCGCATGTGGATGGGGGCGTGGGCGGGGATGCGCTCAATCTCATGTCCATCGATTTCTAATGTAGCGAAAAAATCCAGGGGATCATTGGGCTTGAGGGGCAAGAGAGCTCGCGGAATGGAAATCTCCACAATTTCCCCTAATGCCACCCGAGCATGCACAGGAGAGACTTCGGGTTGCGGCTCTGCCAAATGAAATGTTCGTTCGTTTCCAGGGGCCATTTTCGGCATAGCTTCAGCGTAGACGGGAGTGTGCTTGAGACTGCGACTGTCTCCATAAGCGTGCCGGAACGAGGCTGTGAGAGTCGACACGCGTGGCTTGCCGTTTGGCTCTAAACGCACCCGCAAGCGCCACACATTCTCACCGCTTAACAAATGGAGCGACAACTCGACGGTAAGCACCTCATCGCTGTGGATTAGGCTCGAATCAGGATCAATCCGGAAGTATAAGTTGTCGGCGTCAAAGCCGAAATACAAGTGTTGTAGCCGCATCCGTCCTGGATGCATGGCTGTTGAGGCCAGTGCCGGATCGTAGTGTCCGGCGCCATACCACTCGTAAAAATGTGTCACGTGACCGTCGAGGTTGGGACTAATGAAGCTCACCGGCTGGGTAGCTTCTCGTGGCGCCGTGTGGCGCGAGATGGGTATTCGCAGAAAGCCAGGCGGGTCAAGCCCGACGGCCCGACATGCTGCCGTCAGATGATCACGATATAATTGGTCGAATAGATCGTCCATCCCACTGGAGTGGTCCTCTCCGTACCACCAGTTCCAGTCGCTCCCCTCAGCGATGTAAAGCGAACGCCACGCCTGCTCGATTTGCTCCGGGGTCAGGCTGTCGCGATGACGCTCGATGTGTTCGACAATTGCGTCACGCACGTCATGCAGATAATCCCACGAGCGGTTGTCCTCGCGATGACCAATCCAGATGCTGAAATCGTGGTTAATCCAGCTGCCCGCAAAAAGCTTCGGCAATGTTCGTTCGGGTGGGAAACGGTCAAAGTAGTCAGCGAGCGTGACTGTTTCTAGCGCCCCGGAGATGCTAAGTCGTTCATACAGAGCCCGTAAGAACGGCAGACCGTCGCGTTCATAATGCTCCCAGCAGTTTTCGCCATCGAGGATAATAGGGACAAGCCAGGGCCGTCCTTCGCGCTCGGGCATTTTAGCAACGAGTTCCAATCGCCGAACAAGATCTTCCGCAGCATCCTCAGGATCCCAGCCAGCATACTGAAAACCTATGAGATCGCTCAAATGGTGGTCTCGGAATACCATCTGCAAGCGACTGCCCTCATGCTCCGCCCAGTACCCGCGATACAAGGTATCGGCATTGAGCACATTGCCTCGTAGGTCACGACGAATAGGTTGACCGAGGCTGTGTGCGAGCACTTCTTCATCGCTGGCGATCCATTCGATGCCATACTTTGCGAATATGGGGATAACGTTGGGGGCCACACTCCCTTCGGCAGGCCACATGCCACGCGGGCGTCGACCAAAAAGACTCTCGTAGAATTCTACCGCCCTCCTGACTTGTTCCTCAGCGTCCTCAGGGTGCTGGAACTGGCGTTTGGGGAGCGGCATTTCGGGACGTGCTACCCGCGCGAGGTTTGTATCGCAGATCAGTGGCAAAATGGGATGATAAAAAGGAGTTGTCGAGATTTCGATTTGTCCGCGCTCCTGCCGCAGCCGGTAGGTAGGGACAAGCTCATGTAGAATCCGGCGATGCTTTTCCAAAACGTAGAGCTTTTCATCTTCAGTGAAATTTCGTCCCTTTACAAAAAGCTCCTGGAGCTTGAGATCGCTCTCCACAAAAAGCGGATCAATCCACACCAGATTGTACCAGACCTGCAAATCGCGAATGGCTTGGTCGCTGTAAAGGCGAACAACCGAGCGCAGCTCTTGCTGCGAACGCGCCCAACCGCGCATTTCATAAAGCTCTTTGTAGCGCGGGTAAGGCCTAATCATGTTCTCATATTGAGCATGGAAAAACCGCTCGAGGATGACGCACTTTTCACTTTCTGACAAATTGGCCGGATCGGCAATGGAGAGGTCCCATATGACGTCGGTCGCGTCGTTTTCCACATAATCGAGCACTTGCTCCAAGAGGGAGGGCACAAGATTAACGGTCATACGGATCTGAGGGAACTCATCCAGGAGCAAGACCATATCGACGTAATCTTTAGCCGCATGCAGTCGCACCCACGGCATGAAGTAATTGCCCGTCATCAAGTCCTTATAATAGGGCTGGTGCATGTGCCAGAGGAACGCGACGTATAGGGGGTTATTGACACTCATGTCATCCGTCCTGACAAAGCACAGTTGGGACCGGCGTAGCAGTTTTAATTATAAGTGAGGGTTTAATTTAGACCGATCCAACCGCTCTGTAAAGGTAAAAACGATTTCTATCCGAAAAAATTCTTGCTCACGCCTAGACAAGGCCGATTCCACTTCCAACCTTTTCTTCCCATTTTATTTAAACGCGGTCATTTCAACAATCTGAGGGGATGGCCTTGTCGGTAGTTGCCTCGGCCATTTGCCGCTTCCAACGGCATCGACTGGTTGGCTAGGTGAGCTGCACACCACAATGGCAGCGACTACTACCACTTCGTCATTCGCTGCTCGGGCTAAGCACGAACTTCCCTACGTGTTCGCCGCGTTCCATAATGGAATGCGCTTCCCTGATCGCTTCAAGGGGGAACACTTTGGCAATACGCTGGCAGTATTCCCCGCTGGCCACAAGCCGTAGAATTTCCTTTTGTGCCGCCAAAGCCAATTCCTGATGCTCCAGAAGATTCCCCAGGACCCATCCACGGACTGCGGCGCGTTTTCGTATAAGCGGTGTGAGATCGACCGGCCCCGCCTTCTCCAATAGCCCATAGATCCAAATAGTGCCATCCGGGCGGAGGCAGCGGATCTCGCTGTCGAGGTATGCCCCGCCCGCCACCGGGTCGAAAAACACATCGACGCCGTGGCCTTCAGTGATGCGCATAATTTCCCGATGCCACGGGCGTAGGCGACCGTCGGGCTCGTGAGTGACAACAATCCAGTCGAAGCGAGCTTCGGGAATAGTGCGCAGTATCTCCGCTTTGGCCTCACTGCGCGTGAGTCCAATGATTTTAGCTCCTGCACGTTGTGCGACTTGTGAAGCTGCCAGCCCTACACTGCTAGACGCGGCAGGGATTGCTACGACTTGTCCCGGCAACAAATGCTGCTTCCAAATAAGACAACCCCACGCGGTCAGATGCGACAGCCACAGCGTGCCTGCTGCGATGTGAGGCACCCCCGCAGGAACTGGCAAGGCGTAACCAGCAGGAACAACATAGTGAGTTCGGTAGGTGCCTTCGACGGGGCAAACAGAGGACGTTCGCCGTGGAGCGCGTGCGTCGAGTACCACAAACTCTCCTAGGAGCGATGGCGAAACATCTTCCCCCACGGCTTCGATAAACCCCGCTCCTTCAAGGCCAGGTGTAAAGGGGGGATCGCCCGAATACAATTTGTACTCCCCACGTCGCGCCATGAGGTCAGCATGATTGATGCCAACGCTAGTGAGCCTCACACGCACTTCGCCCCGTGCCGGTATGGGATCAGCTGCTTCCTGAATAGTGAGCTTTTCGGGGTCTCCGAATTCGTTTACGACGACGATTTTCATGACGAGCTATTCATTAACGGATCCGCTCGAACGTCGAGAGAAATTGTGAGCAGCTAAGTTTCCATTGACGCCTGCAGCAACACGATACGACCTTTAGGCGTCATGCTATGGCAGATTACATCAGGAGCGACCTCTAACGATTTTCTTATTACTGTGCTTGCAAGTGGGTCGGCGGGAAACTGCACGCTCATTCGTGAGGGTGATGTCGCATATTTTATTGATCTCGGGGTGTCCGCCCGACGCCTTGTCGAGTACGCTCGTTCTCACCATGTGCGGCTTACACATCCGAAGAGCGATAGACCAAACTCTGTGCCCCACGGAGCCGTGATCACAGCTACCAGCGCACTGCTTACCCACACACACAATGATCACGTGGTGCCAGCAGCTTTAGGGCTGGTGGCTTGTAACGGCATGACCCTGCATGCTCACAGCACCCATGCAAAATCTCTCCAAAGTGAAAAGCATTTTGCCGCGCTTCAGAATGGGAAAAATATTAGCTTATTTACAGAAGCTCCGTTTCAGGTCTCGGGAGAAACTTTTGCCTATCCGGTAAGGCTTTCGCATGATGCAGAGCACACGTTCGGGTTCGTATTTGTTCACCGCGGAGTGGAGCAACGGGAGCATAAATTTTCGTACCTTGCAGATCTTGGGACCTTTGATAACGACATTGTTGAAGCGGCTGCCGACAGCGATGTGTTAGCGCTGGAATTCAATCACGATCCGGATATGGAGCGCAACAGCGGACGGCCCGCAGCAACCATCCAGCGTGTGCTAGGGCCGTATGGTCATCTTTCCAATGGCGATGCGGCTCACTTATTGACGCAAATCCTCAAGCGCAGCCATCGTACGCGTCGTCCGCACACGCTTATTCTGTTACACCTCTCGCAGGATTGCAACAGCCCTAGGCTTGCCGTGGCGGAAGCCAGACGCGTTCTAGAACGGCACTCGCCCGAGACGCAAGTCCTCGTGGCTCGGCAGACCACACCCCTGCCACCGATTTCTCTTGCAAGAGGTTCCCTCGGAAGATGAGCCAAGCTGGCGGACATCCCACAGTTTCGGTTGTCGTTCCCGTCCTCAATGGACTTCCTACCTTCTCCACGTTGCTAAGGGGGTTGGAGCAGCAGACGTTTCCCCGGGCAAGTTGGGAGCTTATCATTGTTGACAATGGTTCCACCGACGGAACGCGCGAGCTGGCTGAAGATTTCGCGCGGCGGCATTCTTGGGCGCAAGTTGTTCTTGCGGAGCGGCGGGGGCCAAGCGCTGCCCGCAACGTAGGAGTTGAATCGGCCCGCGGCTCGATCATTGCTTTCATTGATTCAGATTGCATCCCCGGTCCTACATGGTTGGAGGAGCTCATAAGTGTCTTTGCCGACCGCACAGTGTGGGCGGCGGGAGGATTGCTTAAATCGGCTGCGCCCACAACCATCACGGAGGCCTTTTCAGCGCGGCAGGAAATCCTGAACCAAGAAGACTTTTTCAAAGAGCGCCCGTTCAAACCCCCCTTCTTACTCACTGCAAATTTCGCAGTACGGCGGGCCGTGTTCAAGCGTGTAGGCATGTTCAACGAGAGTTTACGTGTCGGAGAGGATGCGGACTTTTGTTGGCGGATTTTGGAGGCGGGGGGGAAACTGGCTCTTGTGCGCAAAGCTCTCGTGGCTCATCGCCACCGTTCGACACTTCCGAGTTTCGCGCGGCAAATGTTTCTTTACGGCATCGGTTCGGCGACTACATTTGCCCGACACAGGCAGCTCATCGGACGCCGTGCCTGGCTCGATTTTATATCGTACCGGAGTTGGCTTAAGGCATTAGTAAAAGCATTGCTTTATCTTCTAATAAGGCGTGATCCTTACCTGCGACGCGAAGGATGGCTCGAGCTCGTCCGTTACTCGTGTTTCATTGCAGGTCGCCTTGTTGGTTCAATCCGCAACCGGGTGGTGTGCATTTGAGAAAGCGACGAGTACTTGCTGAAGCGATTATTCGCACGACCGTCCCAGTAGCGATGTGGCGGCGATGGTTGTGGTTTCCCGTTCAGGCGCTTGTTTTCATCATGCTACTTTTGGGAGTTCCTTTGGCTGCGTTGCTGCGGCGCGTGGTACTCGCCGTGGCTCGGTACCGCCCGCGGCGCGATTCTTCTAGCGAACACTTTGACGTCATTGCAATTAGCCATGTGCCATGGTCACACATCTGGCAGCGGAACCACCATACGATGACACGGTTGGGCCGTAGCCGTAAAGTCATCTACGTCGAAGATTTCGCCACAAGCTACATCCACGTTTTTGCGCGCTGGGTCCCTGGCAGTTTTCATGTCTTCTATATGCACCATCCCGATGTGATCATCCGCCACCCCCTGCTTTTGCCGGGTGAATCACGAAGCCCGTGGGTTCGGCGAATTAATCGTTGGATTCTCGAAACGCACATCATGTGGTACGAATGGCGCTTTCGGCTCACGAACACCGTGCTGTGGTTCTATTATCCAGGCGGCGTATACGTTCTCGAGCGCTATGAGCCCGAAGTCGTTGTCTATGACATTCAGGACGAATACAGCGCGTTTATTTGGGCACCACGCGATATTGGTCAGCGCGAGCGTGAACTGTTAGCACGCGCCGACGTCATTTTCGCCGGAACGCATGCGTTATATGAGACCAAGTGTCCCCTGGCGTCCTGTCCGTCTTATTTCTTTCCATGTGGAGTAGAATTTGAGCACTTCAACGCCGCTGCACCCGAGGCTGAATTGCCGCTGGCGGAACCACGCGAGCTCGATGGCGTTGCCCATCCGCGACTGATTTACATGGGGCTCATAGATGCCCGCATTGACGGCGCTCTCCTTGCGACTGTGGCTCAGGCGCGACCGGACTGGCAGATTGTCATGCTCGGTCCAGTTGATATTGGCCAGTTCAAGGAATTTCCGCTCGTCGTGGATCTACCCAACGTCCACTTCTTGGGGTCCATTCCTTATCGGCGTTTGCCTGCGTTTCTTGCTCACAGCGAAGTCTGTATTATGCCGTGGAAAGTGAATGAGTTGACTCGCCACATTAATCCGACAAAAACGCTCGAGTACCTGAGTACGGCACGCCCTGTCGTCAGCATTCGCCTGCCCGATTTGGAGAACTTCTTTGGGGAATGTGTTGCGCTTGCCGACACACCAGAGGAGTTCATTGCTCAATGCGAAGCAGCTCTCCAAGGGAGATTAGGACATCTTGTTGAGCGCGGGCTGGAACTGGCTCGCTCCTACTCGTGGGAGAAAGTGGTGGGAGAAATGGAGCAGCATGTACGTGAGGCGATGCGGGCGCGCCGTGCAAAACGCCCTGGCTCTTCCAGTTAAGCGGAACCGGTTGTCAGGAGCACACGATCATGACGCAACTCGATTTTTCTAAAAAAGTCATGGTCGGGATGGTACATCTCCGCGCTTTGCCAGGAACTCCGCGCAGCTCGCTGCCAGTGCGAGAGATTTGCACAATCGCTGCGTCTGAGGCGCGCCAGTTGCGCGAGGCGGGCTTCGACGCCCTCCTTGTGGAGAACATGCACGACGTGCCTTACCTCAGGCGAGAGGTAGGTCCTGAAGTTACTGCGGCGGTTACGGCGGCCGTGTGTGCTGTACGGCACGCAGTGGACTGTCCGGTCGGTGTCCAGATCCTTGCGGGAGCCAATCGCGAAGCGCTTGCTGCCGCACTTGCGGGTGATGCGCAGTTCATTCGCTGCGAAGGGTTCGTGTTTGGTCACATCGCGGACGAAGGGTGGCTGGAGTCGGATGCGGGGGCGCTCCTACGCATGAGAAAAGCCCTACGAGCTGAGCATATCGCGATTTGGGCGGACGTGAAAAAGAAACATTCGAGCCATGCCGTCACAGCGGACATCTCGCTCGCCGAGGCGGTTCATGCAGCTGAGTTTTTCGCAGCCGAGGCTGTCGTTGTCACAGGGCGAGCCACTGGCGATACCACCCCGCTGGCCGACATCCAGGAAGCCAAGCGCGCGAGCCGACTTCCCGTTATTGTGGGTTCAGGGACAACACCTGACACCCTACGCGATCAGTGGCATGCAGCCGACGGATTCATCATTGGCTCGTGGCTCAAACGAGACGGCCATTGGGCGAATGAGCTCGATGCCGACCGCATTTCATCAATAATGCTCGTTGCACACCAGCTGAGGACATCCGGTTTATAGAGGCACCACCATGTTGTAGTTTCAGGGGATGGTGGCTGCTATGCCACGCTGGCGTCCCACAAATGTGTTGAGGCCGCAGTAACGCTGGGGCGCCGTTATGTTGACGTCGGATTTCTATTCCGTAGCTAGGGAAGCGAGGAGCGACGTTACTCCTCAACGACGACATCCACCCTGTCTCTTATACACATCT
>JANZZJ010000170.1 GCA_026419455.1 Candidatus Sumerlaeaceae bacterium
GAGCCCCACAAAGATCAGGGGGCTGACACATTTTTCATTTATCTCGGTTGCGATGACGGCAAAAACCAAGCGGAACGCCAATACTCGTTGCAAGCATCGTGCGTCGTGGTTCCTCCAGTGGCGGTGAAGGGCTTGGGAAAAGCTGTTCGCCGGCCTAAATCTTCGTGCGGCGTGGCCGAAGGATTATGGGTCCATGTCGAGAAGGAGGTGAGGGGCGAGCCGCGGCTGACTGTGGTTGCACCCCACTGCATGGAACCGAAGCTGCAACTGCAAGGAACCCTGGGAGCAGGCAAGAGCGTTGCTCTGAAGGTCCCGGTTTGCTGGGAAATTCCGCGCGAGCGACAAGGGGAGAGGCTGTGGGTTCGCATTATTGGCTACGATGACAGTCTCCAACCTGGTTCAGGGTGGGTTGTGGTGGAGCCTGAAGGCCAAGTGTTGCCAACGAGTGTTCCCTAAAAGGCGGCTGGTGAAATTTTGCACTCACCGTAACATGAATTTGAGGCTGGGCGATGATCGGCAACGCGCATGATTTGGGAGCGGAAAGAGACGGAGGGTTAGGACCGGCTCTTGGCAGAAGTGGTGGGGAAGTGAGAGGTCGCGGGGAGAAGCATTGATCCATTGGCGGCAAAATCGGCAGCTTTTTCAAAGCCATTTTTGTCATTGGCGGAAATTTAGCGGACTGCCGGGGCGGTTTTAGATCGTTCCAAATTTTTTTGCCTTTCTGCGTTACTTCCGTTCATCGTCGTTTTATAATTCTACTGGCGGGACGGGAAGCTTTTGCCAGCAACCACCGGACGAAAGCCGGCAGGGCACCTAGCGAGGGCTCTTCCCATGGACTTAGCCGGCCAGAACTAGAAGGTGCCGTCACGTGCGAGGTGAGCCGACATGATGCGTTCGAAAACATTTATCTACTGCCTTGGGATTGTGGTCTCGGTAGCAACAGTGCAAGCGGGTCCTGTGATGTTGCAATATTTCGAGAGCCGTTGGGAGACCATCGAGAAGAAGCTGCCCGATGTGTACGTCAGCGGATACACGTCGTTTTGGCTTCCCCCGCCAGGAAAAGCCGATACGGGCGGCTATTCGGTAGGTTATGACGTTTATGACCGCTTCGACCTTGGCAAGCCCTTTGATCAGACGCTGTATGGCACGGAAGCGGCTGTGAAGCAAATGGTGCGAGCGGCTCATCGCGCCGGACTGGATTGTTACTTCGATTACGTTGTGAATCACAATGGATTCAGGGACATGAGTACGCCGGGTTTCGACGCGGCCGGCGGTTATCCCGGATTCGTTCTCACCCTACCCACGGACATCGACGGGGATTTTCACGGCGCTTTCGAGACGGGTGACCTCAACATGCGGTTGGCGGGGCTCATTGACATAGCACAAGAGAAAAACCATGTGTTCATCCGACACCCTGTTGTGCCGGATCCACTGAATATTCCTCGCCAGAGTCCTAAGGCGGAAAATCGGCGTTTTTACCCTGACCGAGACCTTCCGCCAAATTCTTTGGGAATTTATCCGTTCAACCTGAGCAACCCGATGGCGGGTGATCCGACGGCTGAGAATGCGACGGGGCTTTTGCTGCGCTATACGCAGTGGATGTTGGAAGTAATTGGCGCCGACGGCTTCCGGATTGACGCGGAAAAGCATATCCCGGCGTGGTACTTTTCGGCTTTCTTCGACAACGTCTGCTACCAGCGCGGTCGGCCAGATTTGGCTGGGAATCCGCGCACGCCGTATTCTTTTGGCGAGTGCTATACGGGCGACTTTGGCGTGTTAGGCCAATACATAAGGAAAGACGGTTTTGGCAACCGCGATGTTCTCGATTTTCCGCTCTTTTTCAAAATTCAGGCGGTGTTCAATGGGGGCGGCTTCGGCGATATGCGCCAGCTTGAGTTTGCGAGTGTTGATGGCATTGACGGCAATGCCAACGACGGCTCGGTGGGGGTGACATTTGTTTCCAGTCACGACAACGGACCGCCTGCACTCGACAACGTCGCCTATGCCTACATTCTCACGCGCACGGGTTATCCGCTGGTTTATTTTAATGCCCACGAGTTCGGCACGGGCCGCTCGTTCCCCTATGGCGGCCGAGGTGATGCGTTGGGCGGCGACTATGGCGATCTTATCCCACGGCTGGTGGATATCAGCCGGCGCTACGCGAAAGGAGCTTACTACACGCGGTGGATTGATCAGGACGTCTTCGTTTACGAGCGCGACAACTCGCTGCTTGTGGGACTAAACGACCGCGGCGATGCCGGCTATGACACTCGCACCGTTTATACGAACTTTCGTAATGTGACTTTGGTCGAGCTGACAGGAAATGCAGCCGATCCCGTAGTGAATGCGAACGGAGATATTTATCCAACGATCACGATCGGCAACGACGGGATGGCGACGATTCGTGTGCCGCGCAACCGCACCAATGCCACGACGCACAATCGTGGTTTCGTCATGTACGGGCTAGCTGTGCCAACTCAGACGCAAACGCTGGCGGGGGTGACGCAGGTTCTTGCACCCGAGACGACAGCGGTGCCCAATGGGGTCCGGCGCCACACGCCGATTCATGTGGTTAAAGGCACAACGTTTTCCGTCACCGTGCAGACAGCCGCCACGCCTGCTGAGGACAATGCGCTCATCAAGCTCGATGGGGGCGTTGCCATTGATGCGAATCCGGGCCTGTTCATCACGAGTGGCGAATTTGCTGGATTTGAAGAGTTTACGGAGCTTAAGAGCCCACGGGCGAGCGGCGGCAGTGGGACTTACAGGCTCACGATTAACACGAGCGGCCTGGAGGAGGGCATGCATTTCCTTGAAACGGTGGCGTTTCTGCCGCGCCCGCCTGGGACACCGGCGGCCTATTCGTCCAAGCGCTCCGTGATATATCTTGATCGCGTACCGCCACCCGTAAGCTTGCTTTATCCTAGCACGACGGGTACCAGCGACGTGCAGTCCCAAAGCTATACCGTGGTTGCCCAATGTCCTGATTTTACGGCGGATTCGATGCACATCTTTTTTGATCTCCCGCCAGGCTATAACTTTGTGGGAAACGTGAACAGTTCGAACCAGATGACACGGGTGGATCGCCATGAGTTCCGCTACACGTGGAACAACATCCCGCCTCGCACGATCAGCATCACCATTCTAACATGTGAGCGTACGGGCAATTACTCGGGGACCCGGTTTGAGCCGGTGAACGCCGTACTGCCGCAGCCGGATATGGCTTTTGGGGTTGATTTGGATTTTAACCAGGGCTCGGTCAATTTCCAGCCGGTGCCTGCGACGATCACGACGGCAGCTTATCCTTACGACTTTGTGGTGCGTGTGAGCAACGTGGGGCGTTCGTTTCCCGCGGACTACACGGTGTCGTTAGAAGTGGACGGCATAACGTATGAAGCTCAGCCGTACAATCCCTCGCTCCTGCCGCCGGTGAACCGGCTTGTCCAGAACGATCAAAATCTTAGCGACACATGGGACGAGTTCCGGTTCCGTTGGAGCGGTTACACCCGTGGCACGCACCACTTTGTGGCGCGTGCGAGGCTGACTTCTGGAACTGCGCCGGAAAATAGCGTCTCGGCGATGGTCACGGTGCCTGAGAGCGTAGCGGGGCCGAACATTTCTATTGTGTCGCCTACGCCGGGCACGACGCTCAATGCGCCCACTTCCCTGCCAGTGACAGTCGCCACAAACTCGCTGGCGCGAAGTGCAGCAGCCTACATTACGGTGGATGGGGTGGCTCAGCTTATCGAAATGAAAAATGATTTTGGCGGATCAACGGTGACGTTGAGCGCGACCGTTGGCAACTACTACCAAAGCGATGCCAGTGCCAAGATTCAGCTGCGCAATGGGACGTGGACCATTCGGGCTATTGTGTCGACGGGAACGGATGGAAGTGGAATCGCGTCTGAAGCGATGACATCTGTGACTGTTACGGGGATGGGAGAAGCGCCGGTGAGTAGTGTGCCATCAATTGACGGCAACATCAGCGAATTCTTCGACCGGGCACCGTTGGCGGTGAGCGCTGCTGACGGGGCAGGAAATTCGCCGGCGGTTGCAGACTTCGGCGCCGACGGGAGCCTGACCGAACTTCACGGACGTGTGCGCGATGGAGTACTCTACCTGGCGGTGCGGGGTGATATGTTTAACGGCACGAATCCCAACATGAATGCCACGATCCTTTACATAGACGTTGATGCAGGTGCAGGGACGGGGGCGAGGAAGATGACGCCCCCAACGGATCTCACCGACAGCTCAACGCCCAAACGTCAGCTCGTGTCGAATTCGGGCTTCCAGCTCAATTCTGCATTGGTAAGTCAGGGGATTGGTTTTGATGCGGCGATAATCATCAACGGGACGAATCCTCTTGATTACGAGATGGTTGGTTTTGGCACTGGCGGGGTCGCCGGGAGCACTTCGAATTTTTCGTCGCTGAGCGGAAGTTTTGCGTTTGGACGTGGGCTGCAAATTTCTCCAGGGGCACCAGGGACAACGATTGCCGGGCCGAGCGGATTCGAGGTTGCCATCCCGCTCAGCGCTCTGGGCAATCCCAATCCGCGCAATTTGCGGTTTGTGGTCGTGACGACGTCGGACACGTCTTTCCCCTCGCCCAATACGTTGCCCGAAAATGCGCAGAATACGTTCGATAGCGTGCAGAACCTCGACGGGGTAGCGGCGTTCCCAGTTTACCCGGCAGTGAAAATCAATGAAGTGTTTAACGGATCGCCCGACTGGGTGGAGCTCTACAACCCGAGCTCCAATCCAGTAAATTTATCGCAATGGTCATTGCGGTGGTCGGATGCGAATGGCTTGACGGCCTATCTTGGGCTTTCGGGCTTGAGTTTGGCAGGGAATGGCTTTGCCGTTGTGGCGGACGGTGCGCTGACGCCGAGTGTCGGTGAATTTGTGGTGAGTTCCAACCTGCCTTATTATCCACCCCGGGCGGCCTCGGCAGCGCTTGTTGACCCGTATGGCATTGCCGTGGATTACGTGCGCTGGTACGGACTCGATCTCAGTACCTTCGGTGACACGGCCCCGGCGGGGACATCGTTTACGGGCTGGGCTGTGGGCTTTGATTCACAAGTTGCCAACCGCTCGCTGTCGCGCGACGCCAATTCAACGGACACCGATCAGGATACTGACTGGACGCTCAATGGACCAACACCAGCAGGGCCGAATGTGCCGGTCTCTGTGGTAACTTCATGGCTCGAATATGAGTAAGCTTGCCTCGAGCACGGGGCAATGGTGGGGTGGTCCGTCTCTTGCTTGGCGAAGGGGCGTGTGAGCAGCGCCCTTATTAGGGCATTAATCCAGCGCAAGGAGGAAAGTCGTGACGAGGCGGCGGTTTCTCACCATCACAGTGGCAGCCCTTTTGGCACCAGTTATTGCGGCCGTTCACGCTAGGGAAGTTACTACCGCCAGTGCAGAATCCGCGACAAACAAAAAGGTTGAGTGTCCGGCGGATTATCAAAAGGGCTCGCCAGCTTGCAAGCGAGCCAAAGCCGAGCGCAAATGCCCAGAGCAGCTGGGCGGGAAATGCCTGGGCAAACGGTGAATGTTAGAACTGGCAGCCGCGGGTCTGAAACTTCGAGTTTTGATTTACTACCCTTGGAGAGGCAGATTGCGCGGTGGGTGTGGAGGCCCTTGGCATCGCCCAACTATGGCCGTTTTCCGTCTCGGTTATTGGCGACAGACACTCGAAGTTCTGCGGCAGGACAGAGGGGCTAATCAATTTCTAGTTCAAATGGCACGGTGCCGCAGACGAGCGGCTGGATGCCGTCGAGGGTCATGGTAATGTCGAAAGAAATTTCGACGGCGGGCCCCAACTCGCGTGAAATGTCCGAGCGTTTTCGAGCTTGGAGAACAAACGTATAGCGTCCACGATAAAGCCGGATAGGGGTCATGCGCAGCCGGATGCGTCCAGGGGGGGCGGGGCTCTCAAGCTCCACGCCTTTCTCCGAGGCAGTGAACTCATCCACCGTGTCGCCGACTTCGTTCAGCAGTGTGATGAGGAGGTCCCAGTCTTCCACATCTTCGTTGGGGGAAATGACAGCTTGAAGTTCAAGATATCCCCCCGTTTCGAAAGTCGTGGCTGGGTGACCGAATTCGTTCACCAAGGTCAAGCGTTCAATGGTGATGGCCAGGGGTTTCTCGTTAGATTCGGGAGTAGTTTGCTGTGCCGTGGCCGGCAGGTCGAGACTGCGGCGTTGCTGGATGCGCTTGTTGAGGTAACGGCGGTATTGGGGCGTCACCTCGTCCGTTGATCCAAAGGCCACGGCTTTGCCGGCGTCGAGCCAAAGGGCGCGAGTGCAGAGGTGCTCGATTTGGTCCACCAAATGGGTGACGAGGACAAGGGAGCGCCCCTCATGGGCGAATTGCAGCAAGCTTTGCGCACTGCGCACCTGGAATTCGCTGTCGCCCACGGCGAGGACTTCGTCAATGAGAATGACATCGGGGTCCGTGTGCAGAGCCACAGCCAGGCCGAGGCGGGCAATCATGCCGGAGGAGTAGTGGCGCAGCGGCATTTCGAGGGTATCGTGATCTATACCGGCAAACGCACCGATGGCAGGGAGGCGCGCGCGCATTTCATCGCGGGGGATGCCCAGAATCGAAGCGGTGAGGAAAATGTTCTCGTAGCCCGTAAGCGAGGGATGGAAACCCGCCGACAAATCAAGCAAAGCGGCGACGCGGGGCAGGCGGCGTACTTCGCCGCTGTCGGCCCGAGAGATGCCAGCTATCACGCGCAGGAGCGTGCTTTTGCCCGCCCCGTTAGGACCCATCACGCCGACAATTTCCCCGCGTTGGACATCAAATGAAACGTCGCGCAATGCCCACAGATCGCGCCGGTAACGACGCGTGGCTAAGCGCCAAAGAAATGCCGAGGCGATACGACCTGTGGAACTGGACACAACCGTGTAGTGTTTCGAAACCTTCACCACTTCCACACTGTTTGATGGGTCGAGTGGAAGCTGTGGCTGGGCCCAGGCTTTCCGTTTTGCGGATTTCTCAGGCATCCGGTTGATCATTGTCAGCGAACATTCCATGAAGCGGTCGTGTAGGTTTTCAACGATATGTTGAAGCGAATGGTTCTGTTTCTGGGGGCGACAGTTTTGGGGGCAACAGCATGGGGAGGGGTTACTGATTTCGACGCAGGGGCAAGCCTCGTCGCCCGTGGATTTTTCCTGACGTGGTTGATAGTTTTTGTCGCGGGCGTGCTCGTGAGCTTCACGCCGTGCGTTTATCCCATGATTCCCATTACACTTAGTATTATCGGGGCGCGATCGGCAGAGCAAAAGCCCCTCCAGGGTTTTCTCCGCTCGCTAGTTTTCGTGCTGGGATTAGCCGTAGTCTACACCGCGTTGGGCTACATCGGCGCGAAAACCGGCAAGCTTGTGGGGTTTATGCTTCAAAGCAAGTGGTTTTTAGGATTTCTTACGCTTTTCTTTTTGGCGATGGGAGCCAGCATGTTGGGGTTGTTCGAGATCCAGCTTCCACCGGCCGTAGCGTCGCGCCTTCAGGGCAAAGCGGGGCGGGGCGGCTATGTAGGGGCGTTTCTCCTTGGAATTGTCACTGGTATTGTTGCCTCTCCGTGCGGTAGCCCGGTGCTTTTTAGCGTCCTCACTTTGGCGACGCAAAGCGGCCAAGAGCTGGTGGGCATGCTCCTGCTATTTGCCTACGCGCTGGGCATTGGTATGTTGTTTCTCGTCTTGGGGACTTTCCCTTCTTTCCTGCGGGCAATGCCCAAGTCCGGCAGTTGGATGGAAGATGTGCGGATTTTCCTTGGGCTGTTGCTGATTGCCGTGGCGATCGGCTATTACGCCGGTTTGTTGCTAGCCGGACCGGTTCACCAGGTGCTTGTGGGGGTAAGCGCGCTGGCAGGAGTCGTTTACATATTGTGGAGGATGCGGAGAAACCCGCAGCAACCGGTGGCACTCCGCCGCTTCTGGTTCGCGGTGAGTGCGCTGCTTGCGGCGGCAGCAGTTTGGGCGGGGGCAAAAGCGATCGTCTTGCGGCCGGATGGAGTCTCACCAAAAGAGAAGGAAGTCGTACAGGCTACGATGAAAGCCACGGGGAGCCCAATTAGCACTGCTTCGGTTTTGGCTGAAACGACTGTGAGTGCCAAGAGCCATGCAAGCGAGGCCGCGCCAGCGGCGACGGAAGCCGATGGTTGGCTGACGGACGAGGCGGAAGCCCTGCGGCGAGCAAAGGCCGAGAATAAGCCCGTGCTTATAGATTTTCGTGCCGACTGGTGTGCTGCCTGTAAGGAGCTTGAGAAGAAAACGTTTCCACATCCGGCGGTGGCGCCGCTGCTAGTCAATTTCATCAAAGTCAAAATCGACGCCACGGAAGAAACGGATGAGAACGCAGCGTTGAGGCAAAAGTATGGTGCTTTGGCGCTCCCCACGGTCGCGTTTGTGCGCCCCGACGGAACCTTGGCTGCGGAGTTTACCTTGCGTAAGTTTGAAGAACCGGAGAAATTTGCCGAACGAGTGAAGAATTTCCTCGGAACTGGAGCAAAGGCGCCATGATGAGCGTTGGTAAAGTGCTCATTCTGATGGGAACTTTGCTGATAATAGCGGGATTGTTGTTCGTGGGTTTGGAGAAGGTCCCTTGGTTGGGGCGGCTCCCTGGCGATATTCACATCGAGCGCCGGAACTTTTCGTTTCATTTTCCCATTGTGACAAGTCTGTTGTTGAGTGTCATTCTGACTATCTTGCTAAATTTATTTTTGCGGGGGCGGTGAGTGATGGGGGACGACGGACGCCATCCGCAGGGGCATGAGTACGGAATTATTATCGAAGATTTCACAAAACGTTACGACGACGTCGTGGCGGTGGATGGGCTGAGTCTGCAGGTGCGCCGGGGTGAACTTTTCACGTTTCTTGGTCCGAACGGTGCGGGGAAGACGACAACAATCAAAGCGTTGGCAGGACTCATTCGTCCTACCTCGGGGCGGCTGTTCGTGGCCGGTTTCGACGTCCAACAGAATCCTATTGAGGCTAAGCGCCGCATAGGTTTCATTCCCGATCATCCGTACTTGTACGAAAAGCTGAGCGGGACGGATTTTTTTCGTTTTGTTGGTGACCTCTTCTCTATTCCTTCGGATGTGCAGGAAGAGCGGATGCGCCACTATTTCGAGTTGTTCGGGCTGACAGCGGCGGCGGACAAACTCATCGAGAACTATAGCCATGGTATGCGACAGAAGCTGGTGGTGAGCGTGGCGCTCATGCATGATCCGGAAGTGATCATTGTTGATGAGCCGCTGGTCGGACTCGATCCCAAGAGTTCCCGCATATTGAAAGATCTTATGCGCGAGCAGGTCAGGTTGGGCAAAACAGTTTTTCTCTCGCTTCACCAACTCGCTGTGGCGGAAGAAATTGCCGACCGCATAGGGATCATTCATAAGGGGCGATTACTTTTTGTGGGAACGTTGGATGAATTGCGGGCGCGTCAACGGCGCAGTGCGGATCTGGAGGACCTTTTTCTGGAGTTGACTGCCAGTGAGGATGATGAGGGAGTGCCCCCTTCAGTATCGTGGGGGTGATGGGGAATTCTCCAAACTTTTTAAGGAATGCCCTGACTCTTCAAAGATATGAGAAAAACTTGGAAATATCTTTTGGTATGAGGCGTATATTATTTTAACTCGCGCTTTAAATATTTGCTTTCCCCTCGTGCAGCCACTACAGAGGAAGAAGGAGTGGCTGCAATGTCGAAGCCTGTCAAAAAAGATCATTCCACGGTCAAGTTGCTGGTAGCCGTTTTGCTGATACTCAGCGGCCTAGGGTGGACGTTTTATCGTGTTAATAAGGTGCGTCCGGGTGCCGTTGCCAACAATGGCGTTACAGAAGAGTTTCGTCCACCTTCACCGGAAGAGATGGACAAGGCGCGGCGCGAAATGTATGCCTACGCGAATATCACCCCTGAGCAGCAAAAACAGCTGGAAGACCTTTGGCAGAAGGCACGCGAAGAGATGGAGCGCCGCCGTGCTGAAACTACCCAACCGCAGAGGATGGGACCTCCAGGTGGAGGAGGACCTCCGGGTGGCGGCCCTGGGGCTGGTATGATGATGGGGCCGCGGCTTCCTCGCGACATGCAGGAACAGCTCGATAAGATCGTTAGCAAAGAACAGCAGGACAAGATGCGCGAGTATTTTCGCAATCGCATGCAGCAGGAACGTGCGAAACGAGAAGCGAAACTCAAAGCGGCGCTCGGAGAGCAAGAATTCCAGCGCTATCAAGAGAAACAGCGTGAACGTCGACGTGGATGGTTTCCTGGGGGTGGCGGTCGTGGCGGACGTGGGGGGCAGCAAGGCCCAGGTGGTCAATCTGGTCAAGGTGGGCAGCAGAACACTGGAGGTCGTCCATGACAAATCGCAGCCGGTTTCGTAGTGGTGGTGGCTTTACGTTGATAGAACTCCTCGTCGTTGTCGGTATTATTGCAATTTTGTCAGCCATCGCGTTGCCGAACTTTTTAGAGGCACAGGTGCGCTCGAAAGTTTCGCGGGCAAAAGCTGATATGCGTGCCATGGCAACAGCGCTGGAGCAATACCATATGGATTGGGGTACCTACCCCGATGTGTTTACGCGGCTAAACGTGCTGACGACGCCCGTGGGGTACATTTCAACGGTGCCACGGGATATTTTTCGCGCGCAGCAAGCTAGTGGTTTTGAGCGTTGGCGCCAGCGGTGGTACCGTTATGGGGCCATGCCGATAGACTCCCCGTCGCGCTGGGCACTGGCGAGCGTTGGCCCTGACACGGATATTGACACTTATTCCAGCGCTAATCCTGGGGGCGGAGCCGACAACGAAGAGACCTCCAACTGGGAGCCCGATAATCAGGCCTTGCGGTTTTACCCCGGATATTCGCCGGCGCTGTTCTCCGAGAACGGGGCTGTGGTCAATGCAACGACGTTTAAATACGTGATGTATGATCCCACAAACGGCACTGTATCCAACGGAGATATCTTTCGCCTGAGCGATCACCAACTGCCGTAGTAATGTGTGAGGGTTTTGCTTTTGTGGGCAATAGGTGGACGTGACTAAGCCAACGACGTTGGTGCACCTACGTCTTCCCGCGAGGTAAGTGCCGGCTAGGACAGCGGTTGCATGTCGGTCTCTTTAATGACGTGGAGAAACGCTTCCACCACTCTAGGGTCAAAGTGTTTGCCAGCTTGTTCGCGAATGTACTCAAGCGCTTTTTCTTGGGGCCATGCAGGGCGGTAGGGTCTATCGGAAGTGAGCGCGTCCCACACGTCAACGACGGCAAAGATTCGTGCTTCAATAGGTATTTGCTCTCCTACTAAGCCATGGGGGTAGCCGGTGCCGTCGTAACGCTCGTGATGATAAAGGGGGATGGCGAGTGCATTGCGTAGAAAAGTGATGGGCTCGATCATTGAGCGTGCATAAAGAGGATGCTTCCGCATAATTTGCCACTCCTCGTCGGTCAGGGGAGAAGGCTTGAGGAGGATGGCATCGGGTATTGCAATTTTCCCCAAGTCGTGAAGAAGCGCACCGCGGCGAAGGTTAGCCAGTTGTTCGCTTGCCAAGCCAAGCTTCTCAGCGACCATTACGGCTAGCTCCGCGACGCGCAGAGAGTGATTTTCTGTTTCATGGTCGCGCATGTCCAGCGTACGTGCCCAACTGGCAAGGATCTCTTCGCAGGCTTGCTGGAGACGTTTATTGAGTTGTTTGAGATCGCTGAACATCTGGGCGTTTTCGAGTGCAATAGTGGCTTGGCCCGCGAGCACCCGGGCGAACTCGGTCCAGTGAGCAGGGAACTCGGCTTTCCTTGCGAACAAGAGCTCGAGCACGCCTAGCAGCCGCCCTTTGGCGATGAGGGGAAAACCAGCATAGCCAAGAAAAGGCGTTCCGTCGGAGGACAGCAGGGGTCTTCCATGCGAGTCGGGAATTTCTCGTCCGAGGGAAAACACTTCTTGTCGAGTCTGTAAAACTTTCGTCAGAAGTTCGGGAGCAACGCTTTTCGCCAGAGTGGTAGGCTGCTGTGTTGAAAAACCGAACGAATGAAGTAGGAACAATTGTTGCGAAGCTTCGTCGAAAGACCACAGAAAACCCCCGTCAGCTTCAAGCTGGACAGCACATTCCCGCAGTAAAATTTCGCTCGTTAATTTCTTTTCCATGCTTGAGGCGATGGTGACGTCAATGTGGTGGAGGGTTTCCAGCTGTCGCAGGCGTCGGAATGTTTCCGCGCGGAGTTCCAACCTGTGGATGGCAATTCCCGCAATATCGGCGAACGAAGCCGCAAATCTCAAATAGGCCGTTAGGGGTTCAAAAGCGTCGGGCGTTGGAATGGCCACCACGAGAAACCCTTTTGCCATGTGCTCTTGCAGGACAGGAATGAGGAAAGCGTGGGAGGCTGTTCCAGCTTCGGGAAGCAACTCGGCTAGCGACACTTCATGGGGATCGTGGGTTTGCAAGAAGCTAGCGAGTGGGGCCGTTTCCAAATTTACGTAATGCGGCATTGCCTCGCCCCAGCCGCGACTGGCCACTTTCACAGCCCGTTGGCGTAGATGGTCAATTTCCCAAGCTGCACCATCGGCAACCGCGAAAGTGTCAAGGGTGTATTGCAGCAGTTTGGGGAGAACCTCAGACGGCGACTCGCATTGACGTAGCGTATGGGAAAGCTCGCGCAGCAGTTCCAGTTCGCGCAAACGCCGGCGG
>JANZZJ010000241.1 GCA_026419455.1 Candidatus Sumerlaeaceae bacterium
GGCTGAGGCTCCGGCGAGGTATCTCCAGCTATAATCCGGCGAACACGTTCGACATTGAGTTCACCAAAGCGATACATCTCCGGTTTGCTTTCGACCGCGATTCCTGCCGCTCTGATGTGAGTGGCCAGGTAGGGATCTCCTTCTTCGACGACTATACAACGCTCAACGCTGCTGACAAACTCCCGTATACGTTCGATCGGAAGGGGGTGGGTAATACCCAGCTTAAGGATTGTCGCCTCTGGTGCCGCCTCACGCACATGGTAATAAGTGACGCCAGATGTAATAATGCCTAAAGATGGTGAGCCTTTTACAACCCTGGTGAACGGCGCTGTTTCAGCCCACTGCTTTATTTCCGCCAGTTTGGCGCGTAAGCGCTTGTGAGCAGGCCGCGCGTAGGCCGGAATCATCACACGACCTTTAATGTCGCGCCTGAACCTTGGCGCGTCGGCTGGCGGGAAAAGCCAACGTGGTGTGACCACTGTTTTCGAATGACAAATTCTTGTCGTTACCCGAAGCAGCACAGGTATATGCCATTTCTCTGAAAGCTCAATGGCAGCTGCTGTGAAATCGTAAGCTTCCTGAGAGCTAGAGGGCTCGAGCATAGGGATGCCTGCGGCCACAGCGTAGTGACGATTATCTTGCTCGTTTTGGCTGGACGCCATGCCAGGATCGTCTGCTGAGACGACCACAAGGGCGCCGTCCACCCCAGTGTACGCTGCCGTAAAAAAGGGATCGGCCGCAACATTCAGCCCGACATGTTTCATTGTAACTAAAGTGCGGGCTCCACAAAATGACGCGCCCAGCGCGACTTCGAGAGCTACCTTTTCGTTAGGAGCCCATTGCGCGTGTCCGCCAAGTTCCGCAAAGTATTCGAGAATTTCCGTCGACGGAGTGCCGGGGTAGCCCGTACCAAGCGCTACTCCTGCATTTCTCGCAGCGTGCGCAATGGCCTCGTTGCCAAACAATAAAAGTTTCCCAACGGTGCCCATTTCACCTGTCCTATTTGAAATTTCGTGAGTTTTAAGAATGACACAAATCCCGGTGCAAGATAAAACAATCTGCGCTGTCTATTAAGGGACCGCGGTGACCTCCAAAGATGTTGTCTCAGAACACAACTTAGGAGCAATTGCGCGTATCATCGAGGGAATTTCGTAATCAAGGGTTTCTCCCGTGCCCACATCCACGATCCGAAAGGGAACTGAGGGCCGTCGAATCCACAATTTTCTGGTATCCGACATGCAATCTAAGTACGTATTGGGAAGAGAAAACAGCCTAGCCCCGCCTCGCTGTGATGGTGTGACGGGAATGTTTGCTGCCAGTAGATCAACTTCTTGATCAGGTGTACCCATAGGAAGGCTTCGAAGGAGAAAACGCTGCCCGCGTCGATACACAGGAAAGCGGACGAGCTCCAGACTTGTCGTCGTAAGGTCAATAAAGTTCCCACGTAGCTGAAACATGCTTTCAGGACCACGGCTGGCGACATAGCCAGCGACGGTAGCCCCGCAGTAAACAGTGCATTGTGGGCGCATAACCAAAGTTTTTCGCGTGGTTTCGGCAACCCGTTGCAAAATCCCCAAAAGGACACGCTCCCCTTGATCCAAAGCCCAATCACGTTGTGACCTTGAAAAGTAAAACAACCAGCCGTCACCAACTCGATAAGCCCCCTCGGTTACAGTAACGGGTAACCCCAACTCATGAAATAACCGCATCGCCGCGGTTGCAGTGGTAAGCGCAATGCCAGTCGCAAAAGTATCGTCAGCTTTTGCCAAAATTGGGCGGGTACTTGTCTGGTCATCTAAAAGCACGAACGTGCCGCCACGTTTGATCCACTCGGACAACGCCACAATTTCATCATTTTGGGGAATTTGAAACGAAAAACTTGATAACAAAATATTAGCACCTGCGGCTGCTTGTAAATCCGCTAGAGCATCAAAAGCTACAAAACGTGCCGGTAGGCCCGCACGCATACAAGGCAGCCAAAGGCTCAATATTTCGGTGACTGCTTTTTCTCCGTTGGCGATGAGCTGAGCCCCGTCGCTAATACCGATGGCGACAGAGCGACTTCCGCTTTCCCAACGCGTACGCGTTGCCTTTTCAAATGCCATACACTGAGCAACAATAGAGACCACGGAGGGGCAGAGCAGCATATTGCCGCCGGCCTTTTGGCCTTTTCCCCCTTCTGGACTTTCGACCGTGCCAGAATCCCACCCTAGCAATAGTTTGCTGCGTCTTGGCGACGTTAGATGGGCGGCGACAGCGATGTCGAATAGCCGCCCTGGCGACAGGAACTCATAAGGACAAGTCAGAATCAGAGGGCAATTTAACCGCTCGGCTACCGCAGCACTCGTTGCTGCTTGAAAGTAGGTCCATTCAAACTCTGTGACATTAAGTGTTTTAAGTGACCGATCCAGTTTGGCCAGAGGGAGGGGAACGACAACAGCTAACAAGCCATCTACGGCGATGTTCCTTGGCAAACTAAGCAGAGGCACCGCTAGTCCGCTTGCCACCACATCTGCCCACGAATAGCTTGCCAACCAAATGCTTCCCTCTTGCAAGGCGTTGCGAGTTTGTATGTCCCGTATTCCTGCTACGGTGCGGTCAATTGCTACAACAGAGCGCTCAAGACTGGACCATACTACGAGTGGTGGACTGAGGACTGAGTCTTGATAAAAGACTGGTGAAATCTGGTACTCATCTTCGGATTGGCCAATTTGCGCCAAGCTCGTGTCGGTGACTGGAAGGTGAGGCAGCCACAGAATCAATCCCTGCGCTCCGCTCGTTAAAAGTTCTGTCCCACGTCGCATGGTGGCTTGAATTAATTTTGCAGAAGGTAAAAGGAATAAAGCTCCGGAACGATCGTCGAAAAGTGGCTTTCCGTCACGATCACACGCAACAAATTCTTGCAAGTTGTCCTGTGAAATGTCGCGGGTAAGGATAGCCCCAAAGTCTTCAAGATGGCGGCCCAAGATTACAAATTCAACGGATCTGGATCCCTCGGATAACAGTGTTTGCGCTTGCGTGCCAGGATACACTTTTACGCTTGGAAGCCTATTCAAGGCAAGCGCCTGGCCGGTTAGCCACAAATCAGGGGTAAGCTCTTTTTGTACTCGCTTTGCTGCCTGTTTGGGACGACTAGCTACGGTCGGCTTTAATTTTAAACCGGACGTGGTGGTTGGGGGAGCGATTTCCTTCGATGCGAACGCTCCTGCGTAGAAAAACATTCCCATCATGCTAATTACCAACGTCCTAAGTAGCCACAAGTGTTCCATAGTTAGGTAGTGTAACTCAGCAGATGTCGGCGTCGAACAAAATTTTTTTATTCGAATCAACAGTGAGAATGACACTGGCAACAACTCGCATATTTCCAATCGCGAGGAGGTTTGAAAAGTCGAAGCGAGCGCATGGCCGTGACGCGCAACTCTCAAATCTGTCTCGCCATCAACTACCGTCTATTAGCTGGCACTGCATCCTCGAAAAGAAAGATGGCAAAAATGGGGTCTTTGCTACCCCCGTAAACTCTTTTTGACAGCAGGGTGACTGTGGAAAAGCGATCTTTGCATTTTGCAAGGACTTGGGGAACGTGTGCTCTGTAATAGATCACTAGAAGCTTGCCTACGGAAGTAGCGTTCTCTACACATTTCTCCAAACTCGGCATGTCCAAGGAATTTATACCGAACGTCGTACTAGGAGAGAGTCTCGGGCAGTACAATTCTATTCCAGGGACAATTTCAGGAGGACAAGCAATGAGTGGCACGTCGAGCAATTGTTCCTGAGAACACAATGACTGCACTTCTTGCCGAAAAACGCGCCCCTCTTTAGCCTCGTTTGCGGATGGCAAAGCTACCATTTTCATCATCACTAATACGATGCCAATCAAGTAGGGGAGCAATCTCGATGCAAACTTCTCGGCAGCGGCTCCTGTTAACAATGCCCCGCTGGGAACAAAAACCGCAAGACATCGGTCCGTGCCGATGCGCAGAAATGACAACGAAGGAATAAGCGATAGTACAGCCCCACCTAAAAGCACCACAAATGGTGTTAGGAAAGTGATCCATAGGGCTTTCACTGCAGGGCCAGAACTTTTCATATTTTTCACAATAGTTGAAACAACAAGAACAGTGACTACAGCGGAAATAGCAAAACCGATCCACTGGAGCTTGTCTTCTCCTTCAGGGAGCTTGCCTCGGCCAATGCCTGTTAAAAGAGCGGGGATGGCATAAGCTATGCGTGATACATGTTTGCTTACGGGTCCGAGCTGATGAGGAGTTATGAGATAAAAATATACGCAAGGCAGATAGTACAGAAATGCGGTAAGTAATGTCGCCAAACCTAGCCCCAAACGGTGAGAGCGGTCGTGTGAGGCGACGGTAAGCCCTATTGCTGTGCCAAGCTGCAAAAGAAAGAAGGACGGTGTGACACTCGCACCCAACACTGCGGAGAGC
>JANZZJ010000218.1 GCA_026419455.1 Candidatus Sumerlaeaceae bacterium
CGCTGCCTTTATTGCCGGTGGGACCGACCTTGTGGTGCTTATCAACCATGGACGCATGCCAGCGCGTGTCTTTATAGATCTTTCCCACATTCCTGAACTCGCAAACCTTGATCGAGTAAACGTAGAAGAATTTAATGCCGATCCTTTGATAGCGGGCATGGATGCGCGAGAAGCCTACGTGTGTGGGCCTTCGACTACGTTTGCGCAGTTGTCACGCTTGCCGGTGCAGGCGTTGGCTGAGGCCGCACGCAGTGTCGGCGGTCCGCAAATTCGCAATCGCGGCACCATAGCTGGAAACATTGCCACCGCATCGCCAGCCGGCGATGGATCTACCGCCCTGCTTGCCCTCGATGCCCGGGTGGAATTACAAAGTCTTGCCACTTCACGAGTAATTCCTCTCCGCGAATTTTTCATAGATTATCGCCAGACGGCGCTAGCTCCTGACGAAATGATTGTTCGCGTCGCATTTCCTGCTACTTGGCAAAGCGGGTGGCGCAAGCTCGGCAAGCGCGGAGCCATGAACATCTCCACTGTGTGCTGCGCCGTGGGTGTTTCCGATAGCGGCCGTGTGCATGTGGCTTTTGGAAGTGTGGGCCCCTACCCTTTACGAGCGGAACAAACGGGCGAGTTTCTCTCCGAGGCGCTGCGTCAGGACGCTGCAGCGTTTGCTGATCCTACTGTCCAAGCCCGTGCTGCAGAAATCGCTCGCGCCGAAGTGCGACCCATTGATGATTTTCGAGCCAGTGCTGACTATCGTCGCGCGATGAGTGGGACATTGCTAATTAAGGTTCTCCGTCAGCTCGCGGAAGAGCGGGCCGGTGCTTTACGTTCCGAGCGCTGAGCGAAAAACGGCCACACAAGCGCTGAAAACGGCCTGCCCCCATTACTGCCACACTCCTGGCACCAGGCCACCGCAGCGTGGGCACGTTCCACCCCGTGTCACGTGGTTTTCAAGCACTGCGAATCCAAATCGTCGCACTAGGAGCGAACGGCATTGTGCGCAGCGCGTGTTTTCCAAATCTCCGACGGCGCCTGGAATATTCCCGGCATAAACATAGCGCAACCCCTCCTCGCGGCCGATGTTTGCCGCCTTGATAAGCTGATCCACTCGTGTGCTTGGGGTGGTGCTCATTTTGTAGTCGCTGTGAAAAGCGGTCACGTGCCAGGGAATGTCCGGTGAAACGGAAGCGATGAAGCGAGCGAGTTCACGCAATTCGTCTTCAGAATCGTTAAATCCTGGCACTACGAGAGTCACGATTTCTGTCCAGATGCCTCGCTGGTGAAGTTCACGAATCGTGTCGAGCACAACGTTGAGTCGTCCACCCAGTTTGCGATAGGTCGCGTCGCGCATGCTCTTGAGGTCCACTTTCATGCCGTCGAGCCAAGGTGCGAGGTAATCTATTACTTCCCGAGTCGCAAAGCCGTTGGACACATAGGTGCATTTAAGGCCTTCAGCTTTAGCCAATTTAAAAATGTCCGCTGCCCAATCGCTTGTAATCAGGGGTTCGTTGTAAGTACTTGTCACTACCTGAGCGCCATTTCGCCGCGCCAAGGCAACAATCTCTTCGGGAGAAATTTCCCGATGGGCTCGCCCTCCATAACGAGCCGGGTCCGCTGCTGGATCCTTCAGCGTCTGGCTTGTCAGCCAGTTTTGGCAATAATCGCATCGAAAATTGCATCCCAACATTCCGAAGCTCAATGCTTCTGAACCAGGTAAGAAGTGGAAAAACGGCTTCTTCTCGATCGGATCCACATTGAGGCCTGCCACGTAGCCCCATGGCGCGCGTAACGTCTGGCCATCGTGAAACCGCACTTTGCAAACGCCGGCGGAACCCGGTGCAAGAAGGCAGCGGTGACCACAAGCCAGGCACCGCAACTTTCCACTGGGATGACCTTCCACCAATTGCGGTGCCGCGGGATGGGTCAAACCTGCAAGGACATCTTTTAGAGCAGTGGGGGCTGCCATGTCGCGCACCTCTTCATTCTGCCTCTAATTACTCTTTTCCCTAATGTCTGTTTGTTGCAGCATTCGATTATTGGGACGCCCTCATCTACGAACGCTGTCCTCTGCCGAAACCTTTAGAATATCTCTTGGTTAGCGCGTGAGGGGAGTGATTCCAAGTTCGCATTTCCTCTCGACGAGTGAACCCCAAGCTAGGCGTAGGATAGCGACACTACTTTCTTACCAACGCATCAAGTGTGTCACCGCTGCACAGCACACACCTGTGCGGTTTCGCGCAGCCGTTCCAGGTCTACTCCGTCTCCTTTGGGGCACTTCTTGGTAGCACCCAGCCGGCAAATGAACTATCATACATAGGTGTTGTGCCGAGGGCAAGAAACTAGAAAAATCTTACTACTAACGTCAGCCCAAAAATGTTGGGTTGTGCATGAGGAATGGGCATCACCCAACAACTGCGACAAACTATTTGCGCGCGCAGCAGCGTTTTATGACGAGGGAAGACAATGACCCCAAGTAGTCCATATCAGCGCGCCCTCACGGAGGAAGTGGAATTCCTTGCGCGCCTATTTGAAATCCAGCGGCGTGCTTTTCTGCCGCTTCAGTGGGTCATATTTGTCCTTGCCTTTACCTTTTGGGGACTGAGCCGCCCATTCCACTGGCCTCCCCCACCCGATGTATTCGCGCTCTTCGCCGTGTACTTTCTCATCCTTGCGGCCGAAACATATTTCCTGTGGATCTCCCGCACTGCTCTGCGGCAAGTTCGGCCGCTTTGTCTGGTGGCCTACGTTGCGGACATTGTCTTTGTAACTATGCTCGTATGGTTCGACTCCGTGCGTTATGCGGGCGCAGCTGCTGCCCCTACGGATTTCTATCTTCTCTACTTTATCGTCCTTTTGCGCAGCTTCGCCCTTTTCCGCACCGCCCGGGCGACGCTACTCGTCAACGCCCTTATCGGAGTCCTGTTTCTGATGAATCTTTTTTGGCAGGACACGTCGCTCCCCACCTATTCCTTGCGGAACAATCTTATCCGCCTTGCCTTCTTCTGGGTTGTGGTGTTCATGTCGGCGATCATCGCGGGACTTCTCAACCGCCAGAAAGCGGAGCTCTCGGCTGCCAGGGAGAAGCTGGTGCGTTCGGAAAATATGGCGCTTCTCGGCCAACTTGCAGCTGGGGTGGCCCACGAAATTAATAATCCCATCAGTATTATCTCGGCCTACGCCGAGTATCTAGAGAAAACGGCGCCGCCCGACGACCCGCGCCGCGAGGATTTCGCGGCCATCCACCGCGAAGCCCTCCGCTGTCAGCGCATTGTGGACGGGCTGCTCGGCCTGGCGCGTCGGTCAAGCACGGAGCGCGTGCCGGTGAATATCCCGGACGTCATTCAGCAGGTTTTCTCTCTCATGGCTGGACCCCGTGATACGGCCGATAGCGTCAAACTTGAATTTCTCCAGCCAGATGGCGACCTTCCCCACGTCGTAGCAGATCGCACGCAGCTCGTTCAAGCCCTGCTCAATGTCGTACTCAATGCTCGGCAGGCATTGGGGGAACGGGGAGGGTATGTGCGTGTCACAGCACGTCCTCAGCTCTCCGATAATCGAGTCGTTATCACCGTTGAGGACAATGGCCGAGGTATTGCTCCCGAAGATTTGCCACACGTGTTCGAGCCATTTTTCTCAAAGCGACGTGGTGGCACGGGCCTTGGCCTTGCCATTACCAAGCGCATTATCGAAGATCATGGGGGCACTATAACGCTCACCAGTACGCCCGATGCGGGCACGTGTGTCGAAATCAACCTTCCCGCCACCCCCCCATTGCGCCGCGGCTCCTCGGCCAAACTCAAGAAACTTTCCTAGGTCCTCATGTGCCGTTTTGTGCGTGAAGACGTGGCGGCGTCTTCCGTCAAGAACACACGTATACGATGCGACAGTCTTTCGTAGCTCGAACAAGAGTGGCTTTTGATCGTATCAGGTGGGGTGAGCTAGCATGAAGCATTGTCACATGAGTGCTTGCCAAGGCAACACCTCCCCCTAAGTGGGTCCCCTTGAGCACCGCATAACTACCAGATGTCTGCTTGTCCAAGAACGCAGGCGATGCAGCTCGCGGTCAATTCGTCCAGCCAGATGAGTCGTGTGTCGCTAGCCCTATTGCTCTGGAGTTTTTTCCCTGGGCGCAGCGGGCAAGAACATCCTGCTGAGGTTAGGCGACTGGCGCGCAAAGCGTTCAAAGTAACGACGCTCGTAAATAAGTTCATTGTGGCCCATGTGCGTGTAGATGAAAAGCACTGGTTCTTTTTCGAGAATGGCATCGAGGGCATCGGTTTCCGGTTGGGCCCAATCGTCCACCCCCTTACGCCGCTGCAGCTCGGTGAGCCATGTCCCGCGCGTCGTAAGCGTGTCGTCGCTTACGATTGCTGGTTTCCGCCCCGCCAGGAAAATTCGTCCCATGATCTCCGCGTTTTCAGGAGCTAGGTGATCAGTGAAGATGCTGCGCAGGCGTTTCGGGTAGCGGCTGGGAGCCGTTGCCGGTAGCGCCAGCTCATCAAAAAATCCATACGCCGCGTCAAACAACCAAACCTCGCGGATGCGGTCCCATTCGCCGCCATGGTCGAGAATCTTGGCAATGACGCGGTAGGCGCCGCTGTGGCCGCTCACGATGATGAACCTGAGCTCTGTCTCCTGGGTAGCTCCCATATTATTGCGTTTCAGCACTTCCAGCACTTCCCTCACGAAGGCGGCAAACGCCCCATCCTTCTCCAGTTTGCCTCCGCCGCTATCTGCCGCATATTTGGGCCCTTGGGGAATTACCAACACAGCCTGCTTAGTGCTTGCGGCAAGCTGTTCCCCAAGCCGAAACTGCTCCATGGCATTGAGGCATTCGTTTCCGTGACCGTGAAAGTGCACTATGAGGTCGATTTCGGGCAACGGAAGTTTCGCGACGCCGGCGGAGCTTTGGGTCGCGCGCGCAAGCGGCTCCGGCACGGCAAACGCTACGCGGCTGTCGTCGTAGTGTCCCTCGTAGGGGATAACTCCTCGCTTCGTCACAAAACCGCTCGTTCGGCTATCGTCGGGAAAAGGTGCCGTTTTGAGTTCGGCCACCCCCAACCGTCCCCACGGGGTGACGGCCCATTCCGACCCATCTTCGGCCTTGGTGAACTTATACTGTTTCGCGGGATGTGTTGACGGCAGGTCATCCGTCATAAGCCTCGTCCCCCCAGCCGCTCCCCCAGCAAAGCCGAGCACTACCAATACCAAACACACCCCGCGCCAGCGTGCCATAGTTCCACCTCTTACTCGTAGTGAACCTTCTTTCCAAACACCCGATTTTGCACCAACGTGAGCATAAGGATGATCACGAAGAGCACGTAAGCCACTGCTGCTGCATAGCCAAGTTCTTTATATCCCTGGAAGCCCGTCTGGTAAAGGTAAAACACCAGCGTTTGGGTCGTCCGGCCTGGTCCGCCCGTCGGAGTCATGATGTACATCGGCACAAACACCTTAAACGCCGCAATCATGGAAATGATGGCAATAAAGAACGTGGTGGGGCTGAGTAAGGGCCACGTGATGTGACGGAACTTTTGCCACGGTGATGCCCCGTCAATCTCTGCTGCTTCGTAGTAGGTCTTATCAATGTTTTGCAGTCCTGCCAAAAAGATCACCATGAAGTAGCCCGTGTCGCGCCAAACGCTAGTGAGAATTACCGCAAACATAGCAAGCGATGGCCCCGCCAGCAGCGGGTGTATGTGTTCAGGAAGCGGCAATCCCAGACCGTCGCGCAGGAACATTTCTATGATCCCCCGCGATTCATTCAGCCAGCCAAACGTCGGGAGGCCCATTTCGGATAATAGATAATTCAGAAGGCCAAACTGCTCATTAAAGATGTATTTGAACACAATGGAAATGGCCACCCACGTGGTCACATAAGGCAGGAAGTAAATCGTGCGGAATAAGCCCACCCCCCGCACCTTTGTGTTCATCATCATGGCCACCACCAGCGAGGCGGCAATTGTTAAGGGCACACTATAGACCACGTAGTTAATTGTGTTGTAAAGCACCTGATGAAAGTCGGGATCGGAGAGCGCACGCTTATAATTCTCAAGGCCGACCCAATGCACGCTGCTTAGCTTCGATGCGCCTACCCAGTCCGAAAATGAAATGAGGATAGAAAAGATGACTGGGAAGAACCAGAACGTCACAAGAATTGTGCCGGCGGGGAGAAGGTAGAGATAAGCCTCCACATTATTGCGCAAGCGCGGCTTGCGAATGAATCGAATGGCATACATGGCAAAGGCCCATGCCGCCAGAGCCGCCAAAGCTGCGACCGTTGCTTTCACGTTCCTTTCAACCCCTTATTTGCCTTGAGTGGATTGCACATAGTCGTGCAACCGAGAAAGCGATTTCAACGGAGAAAGTAAGGAACGCAACGATTTCGCCCCCCAATAGCTTCCTGGTCTACAACCAGTAGCGAAGAGCGAAAACGACGAGGCACGCCCCCACGCCAACCCCCGCCAACCCCACTGCTAAAGGTTTCCCAAGGGCCACAAGCTGTTGCCTGCCAAAGATTCGGTAATAGGCGGGGAAAAACCTTAGATGGAGAAAAACTTTTTCCGACAGCGCCACCGCGGCCAGCGCCGGATCCAGAGCCACTGCGCGTCCCAAGTGATCCAGCGCCATTTTCCACGATCGCAGCCGCGCCAAAATCCGCGCCGTCCTGTAGTGGAGCGACGCCTGGTCGGGCTTGCGTTGTAGTCCGCACGCGTAAAGCGCTAGCGCCTTGCCCAAGTTGCCCGCGAACTCATTGAGCTCGCCAAGTGCCTCATAGTACTCAAGTTCGTGGCGGTCGTACTGGCCGAAAGTTCTTTCCAACAACCGAATGCCTTCACCTGTTCGTCCCAAATGATGCAGGGTGTAAGCCTCAGCCACGACACAAGGGAACGTGGGGGCTGCAGCTCCGGCGGCGTGCGCAGTCGTTCCTAGTGCCCGCGCTTCCCGGAACACCTCCAAGGCCTGGGCATATTCGCCCAGCATGTAATGAGCCCGACCGAGCAGCCACAGAATCTCTCCACTTGGAGATGATTGCTCCAGGTATGCACGCAAATGTTCCCGCGCTTCGGCAGCCCGCCCCAAATTCTCCAGGACCGCCGCGCGGCACGCCTGAATCGTCGCTTCCTGGGGGTGTTGGGCGGCTGCTGCTGCCAACACATCGGCGGCGAGGTCCAATTTTTGCCGGCGCACGAGAAACGCGGCATACGCGAGATAGCCGGCGACCGGAACGCGCCCCAATCCCAGCAGGCGACGGTATGCGCGCCAGGCCGCCCCTTCGTTGCCCGCCTTCTCGGCGATTTCCGCGTAAAGTAACCATGCTGCCCGGTGCCGTGGTTGATGGTAAAGGTATTGATCCAGCGTTGTCAGAGCTTCTTCCAGCCGCCCCAGCCGCACGAGATTGTGGGCTTTGCGTTGGACAAAGGAAAACTCCCGTGGCGCCCCTGCAACCAGCACGGTCAGACACTGCGTTTCCCCCTCAATGTCTCCTAACAAGCGATGAATTTCGGCTTTCACCAACAGCGCCGTCCGGTCGTTTGGTCGCAGACGCACCGCTAACGCCGCATGACGCATGGCCGGCCGCAGTTGCCCACGAGCCCCCAACGCTTGCGCCAGCAAAACGTGGGCCTCAAAAAGCCGATCATTGAGGCGCACTGCCTCCTGCAAATCCGCGATCGCTTTCTCAACATCGCGCTGGCTAAAGTACTGGCGCGCGCGTGCCACGAGAAGACGGGGATCGAGGACTCCGTTTTCCACCGCCTCAGTCACCAGTGTCACCACTGCATCTGCCTGCTCGGCCTCCTCGCACAAAGCCACGAGGTGCAGCCACGCTCTGACGTTGCCTGGGTCGAGGATGGTCTGCTGACGCAAGTAACGCATCGCTGCCGGCCGATCACCACGATGTAACGCCACACTCGCCAACATGGCCAGGGCGTCCACGTTGTGTGGCTGGCGCTCGAGGATTCTTTCGCACTGCTCCACCACGGCATCCTCTTCTCCCATCTTGTGGAGTACCGCCGCATAATGGCGCCGCACCTCGACATTATCAGGCTCGCGCTCGAGCACCAGCTCCAGCTCCTCGCGTGCTACCTGCAGGTGTCCCTGCGCGGCCTCAGCAGCGGCATGGTAGAGCATCGCTAGCGTGGAGGCCGGGTCGAGCTCGAGTGCCTGTTGCAGTTCGGCGCTTGCCTCGCGTGGCGCCCCCGACGCCAGCAATGCGTATCCTAAATGTAGGCGGTACGAAGGATCCGTCGGTGACAAGTCCACGGCGCGCCTGAGAGCCCCCACCGCCTCACGCGCCCGATGCAAACTCAGCAGGGCAAGGCCGCGGTAATAATGAGCGTCCGCATGTTCGGGGTTCTGTTCGATGACCCACTCGAACGAGCCAAGGGCTTCCTCCCAGTGATCCGCGTCAAACAGCTCCACCCCTTCGTGGAAGGTAGCTTCCACCGAGTTAGCTTCGAATTCGTTGAACCCGAACATTCTAAAATTACTACGCCCTGCCTGCAAACATAATCATCAAAGCGCCGCTCAGCTTGCACGCCACCCCCAGGGCCTTCTGTAGAAGCGCCAGCAGAAGCGACGCACTAGCAAAAGCGACCACTCACCACCAACCAAAAGCCTTTTTCGCTGAGGAAAATCTCTCCCCTCATTCTCGCCTCGCTTAAAGAAATCCTGAATGCGAAAGCGCCCAAGCGCGTAGCAATTGCCAAGTCTGCCAGAGGCAACGTCGCTGGGGACAATCCAAAAAAAGGGCGAAAGATGGACGTGGGAATCACTGGTTGGGTCGCGTTCAACGTTGCGATACTCCTTCTCTTAGCCTTCGACCTTGGGGTGGCCCAGCGGCGCCCCCATGAGCCCACGCTGCGCGAAGCCGCCGTGTGGAGCGTGTTTTGGATCATCCTTGGCCTCGGTTTTGGGGGGTACATTTGGTGGGGGTATGGTGCCGAGCGATTTCAGGAATACCTTGCTGGCTACCTTATTGAGAAAAGCTTAAGTGTTGATAACATTTTTGTATTTTATGTTATTTTCTCCTATTTTGGAGTTGATCCCGCCCTGCGCCACCGCGTGCTCTTTTGGGGAATCCTCGGCGCCCTGATCATGCGTGGCACCATGATTGCCCTCGGCGTCTATCTCATTGCCAAGTTCCACTGGATCCTCTACGTCTTCGGCGTCATTCTCATTATCACAGGAATTCGCATGCTCTTCCATCGGGAGGAGAAACTCAGCGTTGAGGAGCTGTGGATCGTGCGTCTTGCGCGCCGATTCGTGCCGATGACCTCCTCATGGCGCGGATCGCATTTTTTTGTTCGTGAGGGCGGCCGCTTGCTCGCCACTCCTCTTTTTCTTGTTGTCCTCGTCGTCGAAGCCACCGACGTCGTTTTTGCCATCGACTCCATCCCGGCGATCTTTGCCGTCACGCGCGATCCCTTCATTGTCTATACGTCCAACGTTTTCGCCATCCTTGGCTTACGCGCCCTTTTCTTCCTCCTGGCCGGCATCATCCCGCTGTTCTATTATCTTAAGATTGCCCTCTCAGCGATTCTCTCCTTTGTGGGTGTGAAAATGCTCCTGGCCGACACCGCATGGAAAATCCCCACCCACGTCTCGCTCTGGGTCATCGTCTGCCTTCTTACCGTAGCCATCGCCGCTTCCTGGCTCCGTGCGCGGTGGCTCGCCACTAAGGGCGCACGCCCCTCAGAGTAAGCCATTTTTTCTCGGCCTGTCGGGTGCCCTCTCAGCAAACAGAGCCGGGCGCTTCCGGCGTTAGTTATGTCCGCTACTTATACTCCGCCGCTTGCCACCGGGGATCTGCCAAAGCTGCTTCGATTTCCGATCCCGCCAATCTGGCCTTTTGTTCATTCGATTTTAAGGACTGTTTGAATCGCGCAAGCTCCTCTAACAACTCTTTTGGCCACTCCGGATAATCGTTCAATTTACGATAACATTCGGCAAGGCGCTTGCTTATGGGAGTATCCTCGCACATGTACCGATAGAAATGTTCGTTAAGCCGCGACGTGGAACCACTGCGCGCCACGAGATAACGGCCTAGTTCCAGCAACAGACGCCACCGCGCTGCTGTCAACTGCCGCTGGCGCATTTTGTTCTCGCACTGCTCAGCCCGCTGGTAGAGCTCGTCACTTAGGCGCAAGCACTCCTTATGCAGCACGCTCCTCGCCTCCTGCAATGCGTTCTCCGGGGGTGGCGTCCCATCCCATTCCCGGATCAGCTGGAGGAGCTGACTGCAGGAACGCACAATCTCCCATTGTCCATCTCCATAAACCCATGCTGCGCAGGAGACTTTAAAAGCTCCTTTTCGCACCGATTCAACAACGAGGGGAACCATGCGGTCACCATCGTCGAGCAGATCAGCCAGCTGTGTCACCAAGGGGTTGAGCAGGGAGAAGGCCTTAATAGCCGGATCGTCCTCCAGCACTTCGCAATGCCAGGAGACCCGGAGATCCAAATTCCTTACGCCTGTGAGTCTCCATATTTTTCGCCCTCCGCTGGCTTCCGCCCGGATTCCACCTCTACCATTCAGCAGCTCGAGCGCCTGCTCGAGATCAGCTTTTGTCACCAGTGGCGTACCCGGCGGTGGTGGCGGATGCTCCATCTCATCGCCCGTATCGCGCCTATAAACCTCCATCGCCAGCGGCTCGCGTTCGATGCGCGCGATCTCTTCTTCCAACCGCGCCACATCGGCTTCTTCGTAACCCAACAGCATCCGACGTGCCCGCTGCAGCACTGGCTGCATTGGCCCAACAAAGTGTTCAAACAAATCGCACCGCTGGTGCAGAGTCGTATATACACGATCGTCAATGCTGCCGCTGAGCAGAAGATTATGAATTTCAATTTCAGAGCGCTTTTGGCCGATACGGTCAATTCGCCCGATGCGTTGCTCCACACGGGCCGGGTTCCACGGCAGGTCGTAATTGATGAGGGCACTTGCCGCCTGCAGATTCAATCCTTCGCTAGCCGCCTCGGTGCACAGCAAAACCCTTATCCGCCCCTGTTCGAGTAGCTGCGTCACCCTTGCTTTACTTGCAGCCACCCATTGCCCATCCTCAAAAGCGAGTCCCCCTTCACCTGTGTAACAAGCTAGCTGGCTGCCGAGCAGGCGTTCTAAGTTCTCTCGTAGATAGCGCAGCGTATCGGCATACTGCGTGAACACCAGAATCGCCTGATGGCGCTCCAGCAGATCCTGCAGGAGCTCAAGGAAGAAATCCCGTTTGGAGTCACGCCCGCCCAACTGGGCAAGGCTCTTCAGCATCTCGTCAATCTCTTGCAATTCACGTTGCACTGCCTCGGGTGATTGCGGCAGTTCCGCGGAGATCGGCGTGCCCACCTCTTGGTCTTCGATGTCCTCGTCCAGCCATGATTCTGGCATATCCTCTGTGGTCACATAATCCTCGGGTGTACGCTCCTCCAGCTTCTGCTCTAGAGCTGTGCGTCGTCGCTCAAAGCTCTTGGCGAGAGCGTAGAAGGAGCTTGCTGCTCGCCGCCGGTAAATGGTCATCACGAACCCCTTCCCCCGTTTCTGCTGCTCCAGCTCCGCAAAGCGCGCATCAATGTAGCGGGTTATCTTGCTGTAACACGTTTGTTCCTGTTCCGAACACAGACTGAAGTGCTGGTCGCACACCTTACGGGTGGGTGGGGCGGATTCTACCAAGCCTTTCTCCGCGTATCGCTGCAGGGTGATCCGCGTGGTCCGATGCATGCGCCGATTCAAAGGCGCCCCCTTGCGCAACCACGCCACAATTTGCTCTCGCAGCGATGCCGGTGCCCCCACCAACATCTGCTGGATTTTTTCGCTTTCGGTTCGCCGCACCTCGGCCGCTGGTGGGTCCGGAAAGTCCTCATCCTCTCTCACAAGCCAAGCCACATGTCTCGCTTCGTCGGTACGCACGAACCCCTGCGCTGCATGGCGTATCGCGTCGTAATAGCGCCTGACGACATCGAATTCGGAAAGCCACAGCCCACCTTCGCCCAGCACAGTGAGCACGTCCCACGGTTCCCACGGATGGGTCTGCATGGGTGTCGCGCTCAGCAGCAGGAAACTCCGGGCGCGCCGCCGCAGCTGAAGTTCTCGCATCAAGCCCAGCAATAAGGTGGGACTATTGAACTCGCCCTCCTCCTGTTTCTTTCGCCGGGCTGCGTGGGCTTCATCCACAACCACTAGATCCCACGGCGGAGCCTTCAGCACAATCGCTTGATAATCCGGTAGCCGTGCCAATTCTCGACTCAGAATAACAAGCGGTTCGCTTAATGCCCTATCAAAGCTCACTCTGTCCTCACGCGTGCCATCAGGCCAAACAAGCGCATTTTTTTCCCACCGGGGCACCTCCAACGCCCCCTTTTCGCGGAGTTCCTGCTGCCACTGGAGCATCAACCCAGCGGGAACTAAAATCAGGGCCCGCTGCACCCCACGACCAGCCAAGAGATTCCGGATGATCGCAATGGCCTCTATGGTTTTTCCCAAGCCCACTTCATCGCACAACAGTCGTCCTTCGGGCCACGCGCTCAACGTTTCCCGTACCACCAGCCGCTGATGCGGCCACAGTTCCACCGGCGCTGTGGCCTCGCATGCGCGTTCGCCCCCATCCATGAACGGCGCATGCGCCAAGAATTGCCACACCATCGCTGCCCGTTGACGTTCGTACGAGTGCTCCCTTTCGGCCACAATCGGCACCTCCTCTGGCGAAAAATTCTGCGAATACTCCACGAGCCGCGCCCGCACCATCTCGGGCAAGGCCACCGTCCTCACATGAGGGTGGCGGTCCTCCCACATCGCGGCAAACTCCCGGCAGTGAAATTCACAGCGGCTCTCTTCCGCATCCACCCACGAGCGGAACAATTGCAGCAGCTCATAGTTGTATTCCAGCGCTTCTCGCGTTTCGTTGCCCGAGCCCGTGAAGACGAGCTCATCCCCCCACTGGTCCGTCACAATTCCAAATTTCGCATGGAGAATCCCCTGGCCGGCGCGCATCAATCCCACGCGCACATCCAAAAACCTTTCCTTCACCAACCATGCCAACATGGCCAGCCGGTGGCTTTGCAGCAAGTCCACGGGCGATACCAGACCCTCAAGCAGCCGCTTTTCCACTTCGCTCGTATCGCCATATTCCAGCAAAGCGCGCCGATCCTCCTCGCAGAGGTCCTCATGCACGATGAGCCGAATGGCTGGTCGCGGAGCGCCTGCCCCTAGCTCCAGCAATCGCCGGATTAACTGGCCAAACCCCCGAGCAGCAGCAGCCAGCGCCGAGCTCCGGAAGTAGGCCGTGCAGCGGTCGTAGCGCACCGCGCGCCCCAACGCCGGCTCGTACACATCACGCAGCAGCGAGCCATCCCCCCCGCTCACGAAAAGTTTCCACTGATAGTCGCGCAAACGTTCCTCAGCGATCGTTAATTCACCCTTTCCCCGGTTAAAATGGTTCGATTCTAGCCCTCCGCCGGCTGTGCGGCAAGATGGGTTGGGGGCGATTGGCTGGTCACCATCTACTCATCGCCCCGGTCTTCGCCCTCGTCGTCGTCGCCTTGGTCTTCTTCCGCTTGCTCCTCCTCGTCGCCGCTTTCCAGCTCGCCTTCTGGCGATTCAAAAGCGCTGCTAGCGAAAAGTTCCAACTCTCCAAGCTCTTCTTCCTTTTCCCATTTGGGCGGCTCAATGCCGAAGAGCTCTTTGAGCAACACATGCCAGGCGCGAAACTCGGGGAATTTCGCTGCAGCGGACTTGGCGTCGCCGTCGTCGAAGCGCACCGCTGGCGGCGCCACCTTGACCAGCGCCTCCATGAGCTTGGCCACCTTCGAATCCTTGCCCCAGTTCTGTTGGCGTGCCAGCGACTTGGCCGCACCAATGCCCGGCGCACCCCCGCCCGCTTCCCAGTAGCGCAGCGCCAACGCATGGCAGGCATCAAGCGCCGTCCGGAACACGGCATCGTTGGGATGCACCTTGAGGGCGTCGGCCTTGCGCACACGCTTGCCACGCTTGGGCTTAGGCGCAGGGCCAAACAGCCCCCCGCCCTCGCCCTCCTGCTGCTCGTCCAAGCTTAACGCTTTGTCGCGCCGGCGCTCCCGGGCCGAAAGGATTGTCACCTTCTCCCCATCCCTCGTCACCAGGCCAGCGTCCTGAAGCTCGTCCACTGCCTTCCCCACCGCATGGCCAAGAAGTTTGGCTTCGTTGAAGCGCACGGTGGCCGCTCCCAGGACGTCCCACCACAACACCACGAACCGGCCTTCAGGCTCCACCCCTTCGAGCCCTCGCGCCGCTAGCTTCTCGATGCGCCAATCCATCACCGCGTCCGCCGCTTCGTTAATGGCGTCACTCACGGCCACAAGCTCGCCCGTGTCGGTGCGCACTTCGTCGTAACGGCTGAAGACTTCCATGGCCGAACCGAAAGAGCCCACGAGCTGATCCACAGGGTTGAGCCCCTCGCGAGCCAACCGCTCAGCCGTCTGGCGCACTCGCTCGCGGATTTCTTGGCGCATCGGCTCGGTAAAATGACCCACCTGCCTCTCCCCGCCCGCCGCTCTCAGGCGTTTGCGCGCCACAAGCAAAACCGTGCTCTGTGCCGCGTTTTTCTTCGCGATGTGCAAGCTATGGTCACTCTCGGTTTTCACCGGCCACGTCGCCGTGATGCGGAAACCCGCCGCGATGAGCGATTCAAACAGAGCTTCCCACGCCTCCTGCTTCTTGTGGGTAAACATCACCGTCAGAACACCCTCCGGCCGCAGCACCCGGTGAATCTCGCGGAACACCTCGGCCATCTTCTGGTGATAAAACACCTTCGCGGCTTGCGAAGCCTTCTCGCTCACTTGTTGACGCGCCGAGTTGGCCACAGCTTCTTCGGCGCGCGGCGACAACTCCGCCGCAAACCATTCCGGCCGGCGATGACCCTGCGTGCGCTTGAGCCACACGTAAAAGAAATCCGCCAGCTCGGAATACATCACGTTGTCGAAGTAAGGGGGATCCACTACCACGGCGGTGATGGATTCGTCGGCGATCTCCGGGAGATTCGTAGCGGTGCCGCAGTAGATCTTTGCCGGCCGAAGCGCCGGCACAGCGGCCGGCGGCGTCGTCCACTCCTGACGCCGCGCCCCGCTCGAGCCGGACCCATGGTTCGTGGCCAGCTTGGCAATCTCCTCGTAAGCCTCGAGCACGTTGTCAATCGCCCACGCCAGCCCCGCTCCCGCTCCACACGGCGCCATCTCCGCAAACGTAGGCTTGAAAGAGTAATCGTGTCTTTGGAAGGCCGGCGCAATTACG
>JANZZJ010000031.1 GCA_026419455.1 Candidatus Sumerlaeaceae bacterium
AGAGACAGGTGTAGGCCGGAGGCGTTCCCTGCGCCAGCGTATGCGTGTTAATGTAGGCATGAAATTCAAGTCCGCGCGAGTGCGCTGCCTGAATGGCGTAGGCCAGTGGATCCCATCCCGGGTCGGTCCAACCGTACGTGCTGGCCCAGGGTTCGTACGGCGAAGGATAATGAACATCACATTGACCGCGAACTTGAAACAGCACGGCGTTGAATCCGTTCGCGGCCAAATTTTGCATAATGTTGTCGATGTTCGCCTTGGCGGTCGCTTCGTTGGCGCTAGGCCACTCAAAACGTGATACCCACATCACGCGGTACTCCGGTGATCTAGCCGAGGCAAGAAAACCCATCCCAAGCATCAGTGCGGCTAAAGCCGCCACGCGGCGCACCTTCATCCCTTATTCCCCTTCTTTAAGGATTCTCGCTCTGCAATGTATGCGGAACAGGACTTTCAAATGAACTGCAAGGAAAACCGGATTAACTTCAGCTGTCCAGCTGGGGGAGGGCGTGGCTGCAGGCTCGAGTTGCGAGCAAGTCCATGCGTCTAACTTTTTTGCGCCACGACAAAGTAGCCCAGAGGGAAAGCCTTTGCCGTAGTGTGTGAGAAATTTTGCCAAAGCGAGAATCTGCGAAGGAATAAAGCCAATTCACAGAGCGCAGCCGCTAGCCAACGTCCGCAGAGGGGAAGCCGGGCAAGATGCTTCGCCATGAAATCACAAAAGATTTCCGGGCTGCCACCAAGTGCTTCAACGGTCACACTGCTCAAGCCGGCTTGCTGAAGGAGATGCCTTAGCGCAAATTCTGTATATCGGTAATAGTCATGCGGGGTCTCATGCAACCAGTAGAAAAAAGGCGTATTTAAAACGAGAACGCCGCCTCGGCAAAGCACACGGTTAAATTCTGCTAAAGCAAGTGAAGGAGTTGCCAGGTGTTCCAACACGTCAGAGAGAATGATGCAGTTGAAGACGCCGTCACGAAAGGGAAGACCGCTATTCAAATCACAGTAGACGTCCAAATGAGGATTAGCATGGAGCGACTGCGGCCAGTCTGCGCATACAATCGCCGACACACGATCGCGGTAAATTCCATAAAAAGGAACTTTGCCGCATCCGAAATCACCAAGCCGACCGTGTGCCCATTGCGGTAAATAAGTTTCGTATTTTTCAACCACCAATTGCGCGATAAGGCGCGACGCGGGTGTTAGCTCGCTTGGATCTTTCGTGTGCCGCCAATGGCCCTTATGAAAAACGAACTTTGACTCTTTCCACAAGTCACAATTGCGCATGTTGTCCTCCGGCTCGCGAAAGGCGAGTTTGAGACTTGCCGAACCATATACATTTGCCGTTGAGGACTTGGCCCGTGCAATTTCTTTGTCGCTCACTCGCCAGCCTGGTGGACCGAAACGAGCGGAATCTCTTTTCAAGCAACCTCATGCGGGAAGGCGGCTATCCAACCAGCGGCGGAATAAGCGAGGGGCGACGTGGCCCACGAGCGCCTTGTGCCTGCTCTGTCGCAGCTAGCTAGGAAGAAGTTGTTTGCGGTACATACTCGTAATCCTGCAATTTACCGGCAAAGTAGGCATCGTACGACGCCAGATCGAGAAATCCGTGTCCGCTGAGGCAGAAGGCGATGACCTTCGGGGTCTTTTCTTCGCGTGCTTTGATAGCTTCGTCAATAGCCACCCGAATCGCGTGGGCACTTTCGGGTGCTGGCACGATTCCCTCAGTGCGGGCAAAAATGACTGCAGCTTCGAAAGTGGGCAACTGCTTGACCGAGCGGGCCTCAATGATTTCCTCACGGACAAGCTCACTCACCAGAGGGGCCATACCGTGGTAACGCAGCCCACCCGCGTGGATGCCGGGCGGCATGAAATCGTGACCCAGCGTGAACATCGGCATGAGGGGAGTCATGCCGGCGGTATCGCCGAAATCGTAGCGGAACTCGCCGCGGGTCATCGTGGGGCATGCAGCGGGCTCTACACCCACTAGCTGGTAGTCACTCTCGCCACGAATCTTCTCGCCTGCGAATGGAAAAACAAAGCCAGCGAAGTTGCTCCCGCCGCCACAACAGCCGATGAGGATGTCGGGTTTGACGCCGGCCCGGCGGAACTGTTCCTTTGTTTCCAACCCAATGACTGTCTGATGCAGGCAAACGTGGTTGAGTACACTTCCGAGGCTATATTTCGTTCCCGGATGCGTGACGGTGTCCTCAATAGCTTCACTGATCGCGATGCCGAGGCTGCCGGGACATTCGGGATCCTTCTCGAGGATACTGCGGCCGGTTTGGGTGTCGCGGCTTGGGCTAGGAACCACCTGAGCGCCCCAAAGGTGCATGAGTGAGCGTCGGTAGGGCTTTTGGTGGTAGCTCACCTTAACCATGTAAACTTTGCATTCGAGTCCAAACTTGCAGCAGGCAAAGCTAAGCGCTGATCCCCACTGACCTGCGCCGGTTTCCGTCGCAAGGCGCTTAGTGCCCGCAATTTTGTTGAAGTAAGCCTGGGCGACTGCAGTGTTCGGCTTGTGACTGCCGGCAGGGCTGACGCCTTCGTATTTAAACCATATTTGGGCCGGCGTGTTGAGGGCGGCTTCAAGATGGCGTGCCCTGATCAGCGGTGTGGGCCGCCAAAGTGCCAAAACGTCGAGCACGTCCTGCGGGATGGGAATCCACTGCTCGAGTGAAACTTCCTGTTCAATTAGCGGCTCGGGAAAGATGGCGGCGAAGTCTTCTGGCTTGGCCGGTTGTTGCGTGCCTGGATGAAGTGGGGGATCCAATTTCTTGGGCATGTCGGCGTGGATGTTGTACCACTGCCGAGGGATTTCATCGCGTCCGAGATAGACCTGTTCTTCTTTCATAGTGAATGAGCAACTGATGTGCTGAAAAAGAACATGCAAGCCTGTTTTTCCCGCTTGCGCAGCACGTTTTCAGCGCCCCAACCTACTCGGTCGTGGAAACGAAAATGATCGGGCGTGAATTTTCACCCCACGACGCAAGCAATTTACGGCCTGACGATACACTGCTGAACTCACCCTGCGATAAGCCTCGCGAAGCGTGCGGAATTGTTGCTGTTTGTGGCCATCCCGAGGCGGCGAAGCTCGTTTATCTTGGCCTCTATGCTTTGCAGCACCGCGGCCAAGAAAGTGCCGGCATTGCCACACTCCACGATGGCAAGATTCATGTCCATAAGGGAAGCGGCCTGGTAGCGGACGTTTTCGATGATGCAGCCTTCAAGCGCCTGCCTGGCCATGTCGCGATAGGTCACGTAAGGTACTCCACAACGGGTTCGAGCCTTGAGGCAAATGCCCAGCCACTCGTTGCCAATTACCGAGGTGGCGGCATGGCAGTGGCGCACAACGGTAATATCACCAACGCGGCCCTCATTCGCGAAGAGCTCGAACAACGCGGCGCCATTTTCCAAAGTTCCACCGACACCGAAGTGCTCATTCATCTCGTGGCGCAAGCTGGCACTTCAGATTTTAACGAGGCTCTTTTTATGGCTCTCTTACGTCTGCGCGGGGCCTATTCGATGGTGATTCTTCATCGAGATCAGCTGGTTGCGGTCAAGGATCCCCGGGGTTTTCGGCCGCTGTGCTTTGGACGCCTGGGCGATGCGTATGTGATTGCAAGCGAATCGTGTGCGCTCGACATCATGAATGCCGAGTATTTGCGCGAACTGGCTCCGGGAGAAATGCTCACCTATACTGGCGGACAGCTGCAAGCGACACGCCCCTTTCCCCCCACCGAGCCAGCCTTCTGCGTGTTCGAGTACATCTATTTCTCACGTCCTGACTCGTTGGCGCAATCGCATGCCATCTACGAGTATCGCGAAGGCTTGGGGGCGCAATTGGCGCTGGAACATCCTGCAGATGCGGATGTCGTCATTGCGGTCCCCGATAGCTCCATTCCCGCAGCGATCGGCTATGCGCATGAAAGCGGCATTCCCTACGCGATGGGCCTGATCCGTTCGCACTATGTGGGGAGGACGTTTATCGAGCCAGACCAGGCCATTCGTGATTTTGGTGCACGGATTAAGTACAATCCCGTGCGCAGCGTGCTCGAGGGCAAACGCGTCGTCGTAGTCGATGACTCCATCGTTCGTGGCACCACCAGCCGCAAAATCGTCAATATGCTGCGCAGTGCTGGCGCCCGAGAGATACACATGCGCATAAGTGCACCGCCATGGCGCAATCCGTGCTATTTTGGTATCGACACACCCAAACGCGAGCGTCTCATTGCCGCTACGGTGGGCGATGTTGAAAACATTCGCCAGTTTGTTGGCTGCGACTCGCTTGGGTTTCTGAGCTTGGAGGGATTGCTGCGTGTTGTTCCCCGAACTCAGCAGTACTGTACGGCATGTTTCACAGGCTACTATCCACCTGGCCAAGCACCGGTAGGAGAGTTCGATAAGAAGATTCTTGAATGATGAGGCCCTTCATCGAAAGAAGTTGATTGAATGGCACTGGGTAAGGAAGGTGGACGAACCCGTCGTTGCGGCTCGCTGACCAGCTTTCTCTTTACCCGCTCGCTCGAGTGACAACGAAAGTCAATCTTTGGCTTCCCCGCCATGCAGTTGCCTCGCGATCGTCGGGCCACACTCGGTTGCAGATTTTTGCGCCCCCACGCCCCTTAAGTCCGAGTTCGTTTGACTTCCTGTGCTCTTTTCGCACGAATTTAGCGCTAACTTTTTCGGCAGAAATGTAGCTAATACGACAGCTTGGCGGGAAAGATTAGTAACTTTGGAAAGGAAGGAACCAACGCCGTGAATCCATTCTTCGCTATTCTGGGGCAGGCTTCGGGCGGAGCAGCGCCTTCGCCTCAGGATTCGTTGATTTCGATGCTGCTCATGTTTGGTTCTATCGGCCTCATTTTTTATTTTCTTATTCTGAGGCCTCAGAAGCGCGAACAGCAGCGAGCCGAGCAAATGCGCAATGCTCTGAAAAAGGGCGATCGTGTGGTGACCATTGGTGGGATTCATGGCGTGGTCACTGCCGTGGACCAGACGAATAATATCGTGACCGTTCAGGTTGATAAGAACACTAAGATCGACTTTTCCAAGCAGGCTATCGCGACAGTCATTCCCAAAGAAGAGGCGCGCGCAGCGAGCGAAGAGAAGAAATCTAACGAACAACAGTAAAGTAAGCGCCTTATGGTTACAACAAACACAACACAAGCAACAGTGAGCGTCCCGGTCAGTGGAGACGGTCTCGATCCGAATCGTGTGACCGTGGAAATGATCCGGAACAATCCGCGGGTCCGTACAATGATTGATTGCGCGGATCGTTATTTGGCTGCCATCGGTTACACCGATCATGGTTTTGGCCATGTGTCGCGCGTAGCGGTGCGCGCCCAAAAGATTCTGCGCGACCTTGGTATGCCGCAGCGTGAAGTGGAGCTGGCTGGGATTGCGGCCTATTTACACGACATCGGGAACATGGTCCATCGGCAAGGTCATGCCCACCATAGCGCCCTTTTGAGCATTGCCCTGCTGCAAGAGTTGGGCATGCCGCTGGAAGAGATTGCCATCGTGGCTGGAGCGATTGCCAATCACCACGAGGATTGTGGCGAACCGGTATCGAACGTGAGCGCTGCACTCATTCTTGCCGATAAAAGCGACGTGCTACGATCGCGTGTGCGCAACCCGAAGATGATCAGCTTCGACATTCACGACCGCGTTAACTATGCCGCCGAGCGCAGCGAAATTATCGTAGAAAAAGACCGGCACCTGATCACTTTGAAGCTGAAAATTGACACATCCATTAGTCAGGTCATTGATTATTTTGAGATTTTCATGACCCGTATGGCAATGAGTCGCAAAGGCGCAAATTACTTGAATTGTGATTTCCGCCTCATCATCAACGACGTCCAGTTGGCGTGAGGCTGCCTGACTGGATTAAGCCAGACGTCATCGGGCGTGGGGGTGTGTCATCGTTATTTATGCCGGGGAGGAATTGTGGTTTCGCGCGAAACGCGCAGCAGCCCTAGGGTTCCCTCATTGGCTGCGGAAAAGTTTTGGCTTGCGAACGAGCCTCATTTCAGCGTGAACACTTGCTCGCACTGATGGTGGTGACACGCTACACTAGAGATGGAGCACGATGAAAGCGGAACTTAAAGTTCGTTTGGGTATCGTCGCAGCAGTACTCGTTATTTCCATTTGGCTTATCTTCCCCACGTTCCAATACTTCCTTGCTGTTTCCGGCAAAGTTTCGGCCAGCCCAGAACAAATTGACGCTTTGCGGCGCCGGAGTATTCCTCTTGGTCTCGACCTCCAAGGCGGTGTGGACGTCCTTCTTGAAGTGGACGAAGCGAAGCTCAAAACGGTAAAAGTGCAGCGCTATGCCGACGAGGTCGCTAATGCTTTTAAGCAGGATAGCCCTCCTATTGATGCTACGGTGGAAGTTTCTCCCGATCAGGAGCACCTCAAGATTACCATCAATAAGCCTGAACACATTCGTCCTGCGGCAGCAATCCTGAAAAGATTTCAGCAGCAACAGATTTTTATGAACTTTGATGAAACGGGGTTGCAAGCCGGTCAAGCCGTGGAGCTTGCCATAAACAAGGAGCTGCTCAAGCAGGACATCGAGAAGACGGTTGATAGCGCCCTCAAAGTCATCCGCGACCGTGTGGACAAGCTCGGGGTCACCCAACCGGTCGTCGTGAAGCAGGGCGCTAATCGTATCCGTGTGCAATTGCCCGGCGAGAAAGACCCGGACATGGTGGTGAAAACGATTATTCGTCCGGCCCAGCTGGAGTTCCGGGCAGTGCGCGCAGCCCAACAACCCGTTATTGATTCCGACGGGCGCGAGCGCTATCCGGATGATAGTGCCTCCTACATTGATGTGAACACGGGCAAGGTGCTTGAGGGGAAACAGATTCCGCCCGGTTATGAAGTGCGCCCCATGCGGGTTCAGAAGCGTGATCCCGCCTCAGGGCAACTTAAGACGGAAGATCGCTACATCCTCGTGAAACAAAAGATCGAGATGACCGGTGAGGCCCTTGCCGACTCATGGGTAAGTCTCGATCCCACCAAGTTTAATCAGCCCATCGTCCATCTCGAATTCAAGCCCGAGGGAGCAAAGAAATTTGAGCAGGTGACGCGGCAATACGAGCACAAACCGCTGGCCGTCCTGCTCGATGGAGTTGTGTACACGGCGCCCAATATCAATCAGGTCATCAGCGAGGGTAGCTGCATCATCGAGGGGGCTTTCGATCTAGAAGAAGCACACAATCTGAGCCTTATCCTCAAGGCTGGTGCTTTGCCGGCAGAACTTGTTACAAAAGAAAAGCGTACGGTGGAAGCGACGCTTGGTGCGGATTCGATCCGGGCCAGTGTGTATGCACTATGGGTTGGCAGTGCGGTAGTGGCCACTTACATGGTGCTTTACTACGGAGTGGCGGGCCTCATAGCGGACATAGCAC
>JANZZJ010000226.1 GCA_026419455.1 Candidatus Sumerlaeaceae bacterium
TCCTATAGGAGTGCGCCGACCTTTCTCTACAACCCGTCCCACCACACTCGCCCGCGGCGAGAGAAAATAGACCTGCCGAACGACGGCACCGTCAGGGGCAAGTTCGATGGGGCCGACTTCTACAGACTCATAACCGTTTGCCCCTAACCGCAGCCAGACTCGCGAAGGCGCAGGGATGTCAGCCAACCGCATACCACCTGCCCCTTCGGGACGAACGGTGACCCCCAATCGCGCTAACGTTAGAGGAAAATCATGACTTGCCAGTACATCGACCGACTCCCAACGCGACGCCTCGAGGCGTACACCCGCAACGGGCGAGTCATTGCGCCTGTCAAGAACCGTCACCACCAAGGCTGCTCGCCCTTGCGGAATAGTTGTCTCATCAGCTGGCAGTAGGCGGCGCTTCGCCGTTTCGCCTAGGGGTTCGGAAACTCGTTTGCTGGCGCTGCGTTTGGGAACAGACCCACTCGTGTTATGCTCCCTTTTAAGCGCCACTGGCTCCGCCGCTGAGTCGCCGACAACAGCCAACTGATGGCTAATCTCCCCCTGCTCCCATCGAACAGGGTGCGCCAGCCGCCACACTACGGCAGCTAAGGCAAGAGCAATACTTCCAACCACAAGAAACTTTTGCCAGCGTTCCAGCATCATCCGATTCTTTTCTACCCCGCGCAGAACCGGGCATTGCCCCAACATGGCGGGACTTGACGTATACCCGGCTCAATGTTCAACTGCCAAGAAGTGAACACGACAAATAAAGAAGCGGTAGTCCTCCTCCACGGCATTGGGCGCACACCTTTCGACATGTGGCCCCTTGCCAATGCACTGAAACGCGAGGGTTTCACCACCTACAACTGGGGGTATCCATCCCGTCATTATTCGATCATTGAGTTAGCGGACCAAATCCGCAAGCGTTTGGACAGTTTACCTCCGGCACAAAAGTTACACTTTGTCGGCCACTCTATGGGCGGGCTCGTTGCGCGACGGCTCCTTGCGCACTCGCCTCCCGCAAATGTCGGCCGACTCGTCATGATCGCAAGCCCGAACGCCGGCTCCATGGTCGCCGAAAAGCTCGGGGAATGGAAACTTTTCAAAAAGCTCTTTGGTCCGGCCGGACAAGACCTACGTCGCGGCGCTCGGGGGGTTTGTCCGATGCTCGGCCTTCCCCATTGCGAGTTTGCAATCATTACTGGCGGCACTGGAAAACGGTGGGGTATGAATCCTTTCCTCGGGGGCGACAACGATGGCCTTGTCACCGTGGAAGAGGCGTGGCTCGAGGGCGCCGCCGATTTCCTCGTCCTCCCCTATCTCCATGCCTTTCTTCAATTCTTTCCGCGCACAATGCGCAATGTTATCCACTTCCTACGCCATGGCCACTTCCTCGACAGTAAACGTTGCCCCCTCAACTGTCCCGAAAAACCACCCGAGTAGGACTCCGCCCCGCAGCGTTGAGGAAGGTAACCCACGGCGCGCCCCCACAGCCACATTGCCACGAGCAGCCCTATGCCTCCCAGCCCCAGGGCAGTACGTGCCACAGTTGCCCCATGAGGCACATCCGGTGCCATAAGTTCCTTTAAAAGGAAGAAATCGTGAGTGTCCAAGTCCTTAAGGGGGAAAACGTCGTATTGATTTGCTGTAGGCGGAGGTATGGCCGGAAGGTACGTTCGGGACGCCAAATAGGGGAGCGAGTAACCACACTGCTGCCGCGACCACCACGACGTCAACACCCACAGATTGAAACGCAAATGGTTATAGTTCGGATTCCACACCAGGTTCTCAATCGTAAGCTCCGGACTCGGATGGATCACATACGCCAACGCGGTGTAATTCACGGACGCCCCCAGTAGCTGAACCACTATGGCGCTGCTGATTGCCACGCCGGCCACTGCTCTTTTCCAGAGACTTCTCCTCCAATCACTTTCCCACCACATAATGACAGGTAGTGCCAGAAATGGAATTGTGAAATGAAGCCGAGAAAACCACCACCGCTCGTCCACCCACGTATTCATTGAGAGATGGAATCCCATGAGAATTAGAAGGCCGACGTAGAACGGACGAAGTTCTCGATAACGAGTTAACAATTTCTTCCAGTAGGGGAGTGTAAGAACAAGAATTGGGGAAAAGAAGAATACGCTCTTATTCGGACTCACAAGAAATGCCCACCAGCGGATCGGATGAAAGAATGGAAACTCGGCGCGATCCCCCCACGTATAGCGCCCACCCAAGAACCTACCATAGCGCCAGTAGTTGGTGAGAAGCAAGATAATAAGCCCCAAACATATACTCATAAAAACCGTAGCCACGGCATGGCACGGCTCTTTGACACGCCCTCGAAATTCCTTATCGAACAGAATCCACCACAGGTGAACGCCAGCCAAAAGCACAGCTAAAGTCACGCCTGTAATTTTCGTCAAGATGAGCATGACGAGACAAAAAGCGATTACCACACAATGCCGCTGGGCCGGATTCTCTCGAAATTTCAGGAGTGCAGCAAAACCTGCTGTTGCCCAGAGCGTTTGCTGAGTTTCCATTCCGAACTTGGCATAGGGGAGAAGGACCGTCCCACATGCGCAAAGCGCGCCACACGCTGCGGCTCCACTTAGATTGCCGCTAAGCATCCAAAAGATGCAAAAGACCATCTCGATGGTCCATGCCGACCAAAACGGATGGACCCAAACGTACCAGAAGCGCTCCCACGTCTCTTTGCAATCTGCACACTCAAGGAAATGGGCCAATAATGCAAAAGGAACATACTGCCCCACATCCACAACGCCGCCCCGGGCTCGCGGCTGAATCCTCCCGTGAGCATCCACGGTAAGCATCCGCTCAACATAGGCGCGTGCCTGGGCAGCGTGCTCCCCCTCGTAGCCAAACTGCTGATCACTTGCTAAGAGCCCGTACAGACAAAACGAAAACAGCCATATGGCCACGCCCGCCAGGAAAACGCTCTTAAGTTCCGTTTTCTGATTGCCCCCCATTTTTCGCTGCCCGGCCCAAAGGTTCGCGCAGCCATACGCATCTTGGCAATGGAAAAATCGCGCCTACTCGGCGCTACCTCCCCCGCAGCATTTACCGATTCCAAACGGCGTGACTCACAGCAACCGCTACCAGAATACCAGCGACATCCGCCAAAAGCCCGGCCACCATCGCGTGACGAATCTTCCTAATCCCCACGGACCCAAAATATACCGCGATCACATAAAAGGTCGTGTCCGTACTCCCGAAAACGTTTGACGCCACAAATGCTTCAAAAGAGTTCGGCTTCGCCTTGATAATCTCCGAGGCAAGCCCCATCGAACCGGAGCCCGAAAGTGGCCTCATGAGGGCCACGGGTAGGACTTCTGGGGGCATACCAATTTTCGCCACCAGCGGTTTCAACCAATCGCTCAGCAAATCGAGGGCACCAGAAACTCTGAACATGCCGATGGCCACAAACACAGCCACCAGGTAGGGCAGTATCCGCAGGAAAATATCGAAGCCCTCTTTGCCACCCGTGACAAAACTTTCGTATACCTTGACGCGGCGCAGCATCCCGAGCAGAATGATTCCTAGAAAAATGACGGGAATCGTGAAAGCGGAGATGGTTTTCATGATCTGGGCAAAAACTTCCGCCATGGTTCTCTCACTCCTTCTTCTCTGATGATGGTTGAGCAGCTGGCTCTTGCGCCTGCTTGGCGTCCGTCGTGGCTTCGGTTGCTTGTGCTTGATCGGTTTGCGAGACCGTCGGTGCCTCACCGGTCTCTTCGGCAAGTGCAGCTTCAACGCTGAAGATTTGAAGTTTGCCAAGAAGTTTCGCCAAAGTAATCGCGGTAATCGTCGAAGCCAGGCCCGCCACCATGCACGGGCCAATGATTTGCATC
>JANZZJ010000042.1 GCA_026419455.1 Candidatus Sumerlaeaceae bacterium
GTTGGTAACTCCTAAAGAGAAAGCAGGATCACCGGGGCCCCCCGCGCCATGTTCTCGCGTTAAGGACGGGGGGCATATCCCTATTAATCGGCCGAGGCGCTGGAACCTGCAGTCTCCGCGGGGACGTCTTTGGACTTCTCCTCCACGTGCTGTGGCTTGTGCTGTTTTGCCATGACGTAAGCCATTCGGGCTTCGTGAAGCGCATCAGCGAGAAGCTTCTCTTCGTCGGCGCTCAAATTACCGCGTGTGGTCTCCTCAATCACCTCAAGCAATGAGATCTGCAGTTGCGCCAGTTCAAGGTTTTCGCCCTTTTTCTTGGACTCCGTACAAAGCAACAGAGCTTGGGTCAGGTGCTGCTGGACGAGTAGGACGAATTGAGGCCGCAATAAAGTTTGCCCCATTGCTGCAACCTCCATCTCCAAAACTCAGCTAGCATCGTTGGCGTTTAACTTATTCTACAGCTGACTCTTCGATAACTATATCCCCAGTGCGTGTATTAAGGCTGGCCCTTACGCCGAACGGAATTGTTGCGTAATCATCAATGTGCCCAAATGGGGCTCCAATGAGAACGGGGATGCCGAGTGGGCCCAAACGGTCAGCGATCACGTCGTCAATGATTTGTTCGTAGTCAGCCCGAGGCGAGCGTGGGAATCCCTCGACTTTTCGGGGAACTCCTGAGGCAAACCGTTGCGCTTCAATCTTAGCAGATTCGTCATCAGGAACATTTCGTCCGAATACGACGGCCCTGGCGTCGCGCAATTTGCCCGCGAGCAATAACTGGGTCAACATCCGGTCGATGCGGTAGGGTTTCTCATCCACATCTTCCAAGTACACGATGGCGTCCCGTGTGTCGATTTCGTAGGGGGTTCCCATGAGGGCTGCAATCAGACTAAGATTTCCCCCAACGAGGCGTCCGCTGGCGCGGCCCTCGCGGACTACGCGGTAGCGCCTATCATCAGAGCCCTGCCACAGCGAGCCTCCTGCTTCCGGTCGGCACAGGATGCGGAGCATTTTCTCCACGGTAAATGCCTTAGGTTCGTCTTTGGCAAAGGCGCTGAGCAGCATTGGACCATGGAAAGTGACGAGTCGGCACCGCCGCCAAAAAGCCATGTGCAGTGCAGTGATATCACTGAATCCGATTATTGGTTTGGGGGTGCGCCGAGCGGCGTCGTAGTCTAGGGCATCCAAAAGCCGCATGGCGCCATAGCCGCCGCGCACGCACATAATGGCGTCAATTCGCGGATTCCGTAGCATGCTGTTTAGATCCGACAGCCGCTGCTTGTCCGTAGCTGCGAGGTACCCCAAGCGGCATCGTGTGTAGCGGCCTTCCTTGACGCCAAATCCCAGTTTCTTCAAGTGGGCGATGCCTTTATCGATCAATTGCGGATCGCGTGCCGCGCTCGCGGGCGACACTAACCCTATGGTCATTCCCGGCTCAAGGCGATGTGGCTTGCAAATCATACCAGATTGTCCCGTTCCCGTCAGCCGCACACCACAAAGCAGCAGCAATGAGAACACAAGTGGAAAGAAGAAAAAAAATGCCGAATTCTTCCGCCTCACCCCACAGAGCCACGTCACTTGCTGCTGCGGTTTAGCGCATCGGGATGTTACTTCTTCTCAGGGACTGTCTCTGACGGATGCTTGGCTACCTTCACCAATGCTGGTCGGATAACTCGGTCCTTGAATTTGTAAGCAGGTCTCAGCACTTCCACGATCTGGCCATCTGGCACGTCTGTGCGCTCTTCCACACTCAGAGCCTCTGCCAGGGTGGGGTCGAAAGGCTTATCGGCAAGATCCACACGCTCGAGACCTTCCCCTTCGAGCAGACCCATGAGTTGATTGGCAACCATTTCAATGCCCTGGCGCACGCTCTCGACGTCCTTGGCGGTTTTTGCGCTCTCGATTGCCCGTTCGAAATTATCCAGGACAGGCAGGAGCGTCGCGATCAGCGCTTCTTTCGCTGCATCTCGCAATTGTTCTTTTTCTCGAAGCGTACGTCGCCGGAAGTTATCGAAATCTGCTTTTTGGCGCCGGAGCGCTTCCCTCAATTGTTCATTTTCGGCTGCCATTTGTTGTGCCGCCAAATCAATTTGTCGCACCAGCTCAGGATCAATTTTGGCCAACCCTTCTTCTGCTACCAGCTTGCCAAACTGGTCACGATAAAAGGTTCGACGCAGGCGGTAGCGCTCGCGGGCGTGATTGTTTCCGTATTCGTTTTTCATAATTGCTCAATGGGCCGTTCGAATTAAGATGTCTGATGCGGTTTTTCTGCCGGAAATACTTACCATCTCTAACGTGAGGAATTTCTTGGCAAGGTTTCACCGCTGTATTTTGTCTTGCTTCTTATGGAACGAGTTGACTGGGTTGAGTGTACAGCGTACGCGCCACCACAAATGCAAGTACGATCAAGACGATTACCACGAAGCTAGAAACATGAAAACTCGCCTACCGATTAAATTCATGGCATTGTCACTCGTCTTTGGAGCATTTCTGTCAGCGGCATGGAGTCAGCCGCCCGATGATGTTCCGCCGGCTGATCCCGGTGTGACACCAGCGCAGGCCCCTGCACAACCCCCTGCGGCTCAACCCACGCCACCGCCACCCCAGGGTCAGCCAACTGCAACCCCAACGCCCACCCCAACACCTGTAGTTTACGAAAACGTCCCCGTAAAGACGCTTTGGGACCAGTACCAGGAAGCGATCAGGCTCATTGAAGCTGGCAATGACTCTGGGTTCGATGCTCTCTTGCGGACCTTCAGTTCGGAGGATGAAAAATGGGCGCGTGCCAGCACGCCGCTCCTCATAGATCTCCTGAGTTCGGGGACTATCGCCACTAGCACTGTAGCCGAAAAGAAACTTTTTGTGGCTGAGGCTCTTCTTCGCAACATGCCCCGCAAAATTTCTGGACAGCCCAAGTTCTACCGTCCTGCTGGAAGCGCTTATGGCGTGGCTGTCGTTACGGACATTTCGACCGGCAAACCCGTAGACTACGTGACACTTCTCTATCAGGAGTCCGGCCGCTGGGTTCTTTACCATCCGTTTTTCATTCGTCCCTTTATATGGATGCCACAACTGGCCTACTATAAAAAGCTGCGCGGCATGCAAAATGCTCCTGAGGAAATCGAGTACTTGAAAAACGGTTTCAGTTCGTTCACGGAGTGGGCCCAGAAGTATTTCACTTATTGCGGTTATAAACCAGGAGAAGACACACGTGGGAAACCATCAACTGCCCCAGGGGCAGAACGTCGCTGAAATTATCGAGCGTATCCGCAAGAACCCCTTCGACGAGCAAGCCTATTACTTACTTGGACGCGAGTATCTCGCTCAAGGAGCTAACCTGAGCGCAGCAGCTGAGTTTCGCCGGGCTGTCGAGCTTAACCCCGAGTTTATTGAAGCTTGGCAGGGTCTTGCTCAAGCGTATCGCCAAGCGGGCGTCGAAAAAGAAGCCCGCCTTGCCGAGCAGCAGGTGCTGCAGCTTAGCTCCACGAAGTGGCTGTGATGCCCCCGAGGGTCGCAGGGCTTTTAGCCAAATGGGGCGTCACGCCGAGTTCTCGTGTCCAGTCGCTTCTTAGTGGCTTTGCGCTAAACTGAGTCTTCAATCACCGACTCGCTTGCCAGTACACGCCCTTTTTCGGTGAGAAAGAGCTTTCCATCTTCTTGACCGATCAATCCGAGCGACAGAGCGCGTCGCACCACCTTCTCAGCAAAGTCGTTTGTCCATCGAATATGCTCCGTGAGGTGCTCGGCTCGATTCTCGGTTGCCGCTTCAGGCTGACGTTCGTGCTGAGCCAAATGCACCGCCAGCATTTTAAGTGCGAACGTCATGCGCACCGCCTGGCGCCGCCGCACCTGGGCCACCAACCCAGTAGAAGGCGAGAACAAGTAAGCTAATAAGAACACAATTCCGCACATCGTGGACATACTCCCAGCAATGGACGCATCCAAAACATGCGCCACCCAGTAACCACTAAGCGCTGACCAAACGGCGACAGCTGCTGCCACAGCTAGCACTAGGCCCAGCCGGTGAGAAATGAGCAGGGCAGTGGCAGCTGGAGCAATCATGAGCGCCACCACAAGCACACTTCCCACGGCGTCGAAGGCTCCCACTGCTGTAATGCTCACAAGAGTCATGAGTGCGTAGCGAATGGCAGCTGGCATAAAACCCTGTGCGGCAGCGAACTCCGGATCAAAAGTTGCCAGTTTAAGTTCCTTGTAGAAAAGGGCGATGAAAGCCACATTGATGAGAAGAATTCCGCCCATTACCCAGGCCGAGAGAGGACCAAGATCACGTCCCGCCACCTCGAAACGATTGAATGGCGCGAAAGCAATCTCGCCCAGCAAAACGCTGTCGGTGTCTAAATGCAAAGAGCGTGCGTAGAGTGAGATTAAAATGACCGCCACGGCAAAGAGCGTGGGAAATACCAGGCCGATCGCGGCGTCGCTACGCACTAAGCGGGTGCGCACGAGCAACTCCACAAGCCACACTGTGCCCACACCCGTGGCCGCTGCCGCTATCACGAGCAACGGCGAACTCAGGTCACGGACTACAAAATAGGCGAGAACAATACCCAGCAAGATCGAATGGCTAATTGCATCACTCAGCATGGCTGCCCGCCGCAGGACAAGATAAACTCCCGGCAACGCACAGGCTACCGCCACCAGTACTGCCACCAACTGTATTTCCAGCTGCACGTTCGTCATGATGTTTCCCGCGATTTTTCTACCAAATGTTTGGCCTCGTCGCGGCCCTTCTTACTCAAAATCCAACTTCCGGGTGAGGTTTCCTCGACCATACCTTCTTGTTTCAAACGGCGGAGACGTCCGCGCACACCAACGGCGTGCGGAGAGAGTGCCCGTATCGCCCCCTCGGAATGACCTCTGCGCTCGTCGCCGTGCGCCAGCGCCAGATCATAAAGCCCAATGAGAACCGCCTCTTCCGCTAGCTTGCGTTGCAGGACACGGCGCCGTAACCATTGCCACACCAACCCCCGCCGTCCTCCAATCAAAAGTGAGGCCAGCGCCCACGTGGTGGCAATGAGTACAATGGTGGGGCCAGTAGGGAGATTGGGAACAAGCGAGCTAAGGATCGCACCCGATGCTCCTGCGATGGCACCAAAAAGTGCTGCTAATCCAACCATCCTGTGAGAGCGATTTGTCCACTGCCGGGCTGCCGCCGCAGGTGCCACGATCATCGCACTCATCAAAATCACGCCGACAGTTCGTAATCCTAAAGTGATGGCACCAACGAGGAGCACAGTAAGAAGAATTTCCAGACGGTGCACCGGATAACCAACCGTCGAGGCATACTCGCGGTCAAAAGTTATTAAGATAAATTCTTTCCAAAATAATGCAATGATGGCGATGAGCACTACACCGACACAGCTCAGAAGCACAACATCCTCGCGCAGCATCGTTGCCGCCTGGCCAAACAAATAGGTGTCAAGCCCTGCCTGACTTGCCTTGGGCTTACGCTGGAGAAACGTCAGCAGCATAAGCCCAAACCCAAAGAAGACTGCCAGAACCAATCCCAGGGCGGTGTCGTCGTCCAGGCGCGTCGTACGTACAATGGCCTGAACAAAAAGCATTCCCAACCATCCCGCAAGAGCAGCCCCAGTGAGCAAGCCAAGCGAGGTTTTCGTACCTGTGAGCAAAAACACAAGAGCAATTCCTGGCAATGCGGCATGGGAAACAGCATCGCCTACGAGGCTTTGACGCCTTAGCAACGCAAAGCAGCCGAGTGCGCCACTGACGGCCCCTAGAATGGCCGACCCCGTACCCACAACGCGAAGCGTCGGGCTAGAGAGCGCGTCGGCTAAAACAATGTCCCACCCTGCTCCAACCACTCAACATCCCTCCGTTTGCTGTTCGACGATAAATGCCACACGGCCACCGTAGGCTGCGCGCAAGTTCTTTTCGTTAAAAACTTGGCAGACAGGGCCACAGGCAATCCGCCGCACATTGATAAGGGTTACCCAGTCGAAATACTCCGGCACAGTCTGTAGGTCGTGGTGCACAACAACCACCGTTTTGCCTTCCGAGCGCAACTGCCTCAGGATTTCAATGATAGCGCGCTCCGTCGTGGCGTCCACACCCTGGAAAGGCTCATCCATAAAAAACAGTTGAGCGTTCTGCACCAGGGCTCGCGCCAAAAACACCCGTTGTTGTTGACCTCCCGATAGCTGACTGATTTGCCGCCGTGCAAAGCTGCTCATGCCGACTTGTTCCAACGCCTCCATGGCCTTGCGACGCTCCCTACTTCCAGGCCGGCGAATCCAACCAAGCTGGCGGTAGAGCCCCATGATAACAACATCCAGCGCAGTGGTGGGGAAATCCCAATCCACACTTCCCCGTTGGGGGACATAGGAGACGAGATGACGCTGTTGGGCCAGGGGCTTGCCAAATATTAGCACCTGACCGGCAGCGACGGGTACTAACCCAAGAATGGATTTCAAAAGCGTTGTCTTTCCAGCCCCATTGGGCCCCACAATCGCCATGAGCACGCCGCGAGGTACCGTCAGGTCCACGTCCCACAGTACGGGCCTGCTGTGATAGGCCACCGTGAGGTCACTGACCTCAACCGCCGGCTTGTCATCCAACATGCTCTGTTGCTGTAAACTGCTGTTCATGGTTTCAAGGCTCGCACGATAGTTTCCACATTGTAGCGCACCATTCCGACGTATGTCCCTTCAGGTGTGCCATAATCGCCCAAAGAGTCGGAAAAAAGTTCTCCGCCGATCGCCACGGTGAAGCCCTTGGTGCGGACCGCCTGTTGGACCGCCTGAACTGTCCGCGTTGGCACCGACGATTCGATGAATATTGCCCGAATTTTCCGTTCCACGATGATCCGTGCCAAACGGTCAATATCTGCTGTTCCGGCTTCGCTGGCTGTTGATAGGCCTTGGAGACCAAGGACTTCAAATCCGTAAGCACGACCAAAGTAGCGAAACGCGTCGTGTGCAGTAATGAGCACACGCTGAGCCGGAGGGATTTTGGCTGTTTCAGCACGTACCAACCTTTCCAGTTGGGCTAACTCTTCGTCGTACAGCGCCGCATTTTGCCGAAACGTTTCTGAGCTAGCGGGGTCAAGCTCGCTCAATGCCTGGCAGATGGTGGGGATAGTCAGACGCCAAAGCCCAACATCGAACCATACGTGAGGATCGGGTGTGTGTTTTTCTGAATCGGCCCAGAGCAGTTTTTCGCGCGGGATCTTCTCGGCAATTGCGACTGTTCGCACCCGCTTCCCAATTTTCTCGAACACCGAGGCCATTTTGGCCTCAAGATGAAGACCGTTATAGAACACAACGTCGGCTTGGGCAATGCGCTGCACATCGCCTTCGGTGGCTTTGTACAGATGCGGATCAATGCCGGGGCCCATGAGGGTGTGGATGCGCACGCGCGTTCCTCCCACGCGCTGCACGGTCTCGCTGACAATGCTTGTCGTGGCCACGGCGCGCAAGCGCCTTTCGCCTTGGCTCTCATTGTTGTCGGGTGGATATGCACATCCCACCAGCGCACCAACGACGAAGGCCAGGAGCCATGCTCCGAGCACATCTCTGCGCGAACTATTGTTCACAATTATTTGCCCCCCAGTCCAGAACCGCGCCGACAATCTCATGGGGATGAGAAGCAAGTCGCTTGTAAACGTCCTGGAAATTCACCACAGGTTCAACGATGCTCACGGCCGCTTCGGTGTTGATTCGGTTTTCCATGGCTAGACGTACGAATGCTCTCAAGTTTCTGCCTTCTGTCCATCTCACGTACGCATAAGGGTAATCAAAATCCCCTGTCTCGTACGCCACGTCATAGCGTCCCGGCCCGCCAGCGCGGGCCACGCAGACCGTTGCCTCTTTCTCAAATAGCGTGTTGCGCGGGAATACTGCATCTGCGGCTCCCACAATGATTATTCTTCCCCTCAACCGAACAAGCTGGGCGCATTCCTCGAAAAGGTCGTTACCGCACGCACTGGTAACCAGAAAAACCTGGTCTGCGCCAAGATGCTCGGTTGCCTCCATTACAGAGTCCTTGCATTCCTCGTACGTGCCGACGTGGCGAATGCCGCACTCACAGGCCACCTTGCGGCGCAGCCCGTTTGTTTCGGCAGCATAGACTTCCCCACCTGCAACTTGTGCCAATTGCGCTACCAGATTTCCCAGTGTCCCTAAACCAACGACAGCCACCACGTCCCCGATCTGAATGGAGGCGAGTCTCACCGCATGCAGCGCAATGGTTCCCAATCCACAAAAACTTAGCCCAGGCCGCAGATTGCAAGCTCCTAGCCTTGCACACAGCCGTTCGGGGACATCGAGAACGTTAGCATGGGAAACGTAAGGAGCCCCATAACAGGCCACGAAGTCACCCACGCCGAGTCCCCTAACGTTGTCACCGACCTCTGCCACGCGGCCAACGGCCTGATAACCCAACGTTACGGCTGCTCCTCTTTCCAGCGCGTTGCGCCGAATAAGGGCCAGTTCCGTTCCTGCGCTAACGCCAGTGAACCGCGTGTGGACCCGAACGTGGCGCGGCGCAACGGGTCCTAACTCAATTTCGCGCAAAAAGAGTTTACCTTCCTTCACCGCAATTTGCTGCGCTCGCATGCTTTGCGTGTCCTTTTCGCAAATTTGTCACTCCATATTCTGCCGTATCTTTGGAAAACGTAAACAGGATTCGCACGTCATTTTCGGAAGGGGTGCGGCGGTGAATTCAAAACTTGCACCGGCACATCGGCTTGTGGTACGGGGCTTTATTCTGGACACAGAAGGGACGTCGCAAATGAAGAGTTTATGGAGGTTAGCTGTCCGTCGCTTCACCGTCATTTTTTTCGTGGTAGCCTGCTGCGCTTTCAGTCGTCTCGTAGTAGCGGCGCAAGTTTCGGACTCAAGGCGTCTCCAGGCAACATTCGTGGTCCCCATAGCCCACATCGACCGAAGCTACCTGCGCAACGAGGTCACCGTGCAAGGAACCATAACCTCGTACAAGCCTTCCTGGCGCGAGACCGCACCTCATTCCTTTGTTCTTCGCGACGCAACCGGCAACATCCGGATTGCCATTTGGCCAAATGTTTGGGACAAAATCCCATTCAAAGACAAATTACGTGAAGGGCAAGAAGTGACAGCCCGTGTGGTTATCGCCGAATTCAGGGGTGCCCTGGAAGGGCATCTCGACAAAGCGGAGCAGATCTGGCTAGGACTTGCGAATCCGCAAATTGGGGGGAGCTCGGTTTCCTCAACAACAGCATCCCAGCAAGTTCCTGCCGCGGCTGCCCCTCCCATTGAGTGGAAATCTTCTATCACCGAAGCACTGGAGTTAGCAAAAAAACAAAATAAAAACATCATTGTTCTTTTTGCAAACCCCGATTCTGACAACGGCAAGTTTGTCGAAGAAAAGCTCTTTGCCGATCCGCGAGTCCGAGAGGCAGTGCGCAACAAATACGTAGCCGTAAAAATTGATATGCGGACTGATGCGGATCTCGCGCGCCAGTTGCAAGCGTTCCGTGCCGGGACTGTTGGGTTCTATAAATCAAGTGGACAGCCGCTGCGCACTCACCTCGTCCCTCGCACCATCGACGAATTGCTTGAAGTGCTCAAGTAGGCCATCTTGCCCGTTTTTCAGAACAAAATCGTCCTTCCTTAGCGTGCGTCCAATCGGGGTTCATCTTTTTCTTATGAGCCGCCAATGGCGTGCTATGCACCCACGCAGCGAAGACGTGGAGGTGGCTCACAGAACGCCGTGGCGCACAACTTCTTCAGCTTCCCCCCGATAAAACACGACGTTATTCTCAGTTTCCCAAAGGCGTACCTCGTACAGTTCGCAGATACCAGCCAATCGCTTTTCCAAAAGCTGCCAAAAGCTCACAACAAGGTTTTCCGACGTGGGGATAACATCGCGGAGAAAATCCACATCCGTGTTCAGGTTCTTGTGGTCCACGCGTTCCACAATCTCTTCGACGATAATCTTTTTCAACTCCTTGAGGTCGATTACCATTCCTGTTTTGGGGTTCATCTTGCCGCGTACCGTGACCTCAAGGGTGTAGTTATGACCATGCCCGCTCGGATTAGCGCAGCGGCCGTAAATAGCAGCATTCTCTCCGTCCGTGAGTGCCGCATTGTATAAACGATGGCTAGCGCAAAACTCAACCTTGCGTCGCAAGTAAACCATGGGTCAGCTACCTCGATGTTCTTTATTATTTATTTCAGCAAGCGGCCGCACACCTTTGCTCTCCTCGTTCCACTCAGAAAACTTGGTTGCACATTCAACTCTGCTTTACCATATACTGCAGATTATAGAGATCGAGTCAGGGAAACAGACGTGATGAACTTTTGGGCGTCCTGGGAGACACAAAGGAATTTGGCTGCTTTGGTGGTCCTCACGAGCATTTTCCTCCTGAGCGTTCCTCTCAGAGGTGTCGCGGCGCGAGACGACTTCGCTGTGGGACCTTCGCGCAAAGCGGCAGAGGTTTATGAACGCTACGCGGCAAAGCGTGCCGAAGGCTACGAATTAAGCCCTTACATTGTCACACAAATTGTTCCGCAGCCCACGCCGCTTCCGGGGGCTCCGCCAAAGCGTTACTCGGATCTCGAATACTCACGTCTCATCTTATCCACGCTAGCCGTGCCGCCGCTTCAGCCACTGGTCTCCCGTGAGCCCAGTCGCACCATCATTAAGACTGAGACGACGCCCGAGGGATTAACCCGTTATGCCGAAGCTGAGGCCGAGGTCATTGACGTCCTCAATCGCTGTGTTCTTCTGCTCGAGACGGGGGAAAATGTGCGTCTGCGCGGCGTACGCTGTTTCAGCACACGCGATCCCGATCCCGTCATCCGCTACTATGTCCGCGAAGCCACCCGTAAGCTGCGAGACCTGACACGTGGACAAAGAATCAAAATAATTTTGGATGACCCTTTACGCGATCTCGATGGCAACATTCTTGGAATTGCGTACACGCCTGACGGCCTTGAGCTCAATCGCTTTATGCTGGAGCAGGGCTATGGCTACGTGGAACCCTCAGATTTTTATCCATTTCAAGATCTTACGCCATTTTACCGTGCAGAAACGACAGCACGCCAGGCATACCGAGGAATTTGGTCTAAAGAAAAATAAAGGTCACTCACCGCCTTCTGTTGTCTTTCCAATGATTTCCATAAACAGCTCCACCGCGCGAGGATCGAAATGTTTGCCTGCCTGTTCGCAAATATAAGCAAATATCTTATCGCGGGGCCACGCTTGGCGGTACGGTCTGTCGCTGCTGAGAGCGTCGAATACGTCTACCACGGCAAAAATCCTTGCTGGCCAAGGGATCTCCTCGCCCCGCAGTCCTTGCGGATAGCCGCTGCCGTCCCATTTTTCGTGATGGCAATACGGTATAGGGAGGGCGGGGCGCAAGTACTCAATCGGCCAAAGTAGGTCGCGCGCAAAGACGGGATGCTTCTTGATGATCTCGAACTCTTCCTCAGTCAGGGGGCCTGCCTTGCGGAGGATGGCATCTGGCACCCCCATTTTTCCAATATCGTGGAGCAGCGCGCCACGGCGGACGTGGACAATCTCGCTTTCTTCCATATTTGCGGCGCGGGCGAGCTTTTCTGTGAACGCGGCCACTCGTTTAGTGTGACCCATGGTCTCCCAGTCGCGCATTTCCAGGGCGCGTGTCCATCCCTCTAGTGTCGCGTCGTAAGCGTTACGCAGCACCTGTTCTGATTCCCTAAGTTTCGCAGCACTCCACGCCACCTCCATACCGATTGAGCATTGCCCCACGAATACGTCGAGCAAGGCCAACCACGAGGGTGTCGGATAGATCGACTTTGATGAAAGCAGCTCTAAAATACCAATGACTCCCGAATGCCCGACAACAGGCACGCCGCAATACCACACGTAGCCGTTGCGCAAATAGTAGTCACTGAGCGGAATTTCACTATAGCGCTTGGCAACACTTTCGACAATGACTGGGCTTCGCTTGGCGAGCATTTCTTCGTAGAGCTTTGACCTGCTTGGCACGAACACTTTAGGCAACGGCTCGCGAAAGCCCCAGCCGTGCAATACTTTGGCGTGTTTTTCATCCTCTACGCGTAAAAAGCAGCCTGCTTCGATAAGAAGGTGCTTGGTTAATTCTGCGAAAACCTCGTTTAAAACTTTCTCTGGATTGGGGTCAGCGATAATCTGCAGATCGATGCGCCGCAGACTTTCGACCTCCCAAAGGTGCTGCAATGAATCAGCGTGCTCGAGGCGGGCTGAAAGTTCCCCCGATATAAGGGGAGCGAGATCCCTCAAAATTTCCGCCTTCCAACCAGTAAAATATCCTGTCTTCTCGGAATAAAGCGTTATGTTGCCCAGAATTTGCCCACGGTGGGCAAGAGGGGCTGAGTATCCGCTACGCAGCTGGTATTTCTCAAGCTGTTCGCGCCAAGGAGCAAGCGAGGGGTCTCCGCCGAAATCGGGGAAAATATGTTCTCTGCCCAATGCCACAGTACGGCCGCTGGGGCCTCGCGACAGCGGCGATGAATCCCATCGCACCTGCAGCCCCTCCATAAAAGGATGGTCGGGGGGCCAATATCCCAAAGGTTCGACGCGACCGTCGGGTTTCTTGATCCCAATCCATGCAAGCTTTGCTCCAACTGCTTCCACACATTTGCGTGTCGCTGTTCTTGCCAATTCTTCGGGCGTACTTTCACTAGCTACAGCAAGAGCAATTTCCCGCAGTAAACGCAATGTCTTGATGTGATCATCGATGAGCTCCGCGTCTATATGGCGTCGCGTCACATCCATCCATGTCACGAGAATTTCTGCTGGACGTTCATCTTGCACAACCGTGACGCGCGAAAAATCCTGAATGAAGACCTGACGCCCCCACTTCGTGCGCACCCGATATTCCAGCTGCAACTGACCTTTAGCTAAAACCTCTTTTGCCCGTTGGGGCACCCATTCGCGGTCCGCCGGGTGCATAATCTCCAGCCACCAATCGGGTGCCATAGCTTCTTCCACCGTATATCCGAGGACGTGCTCGACGCTAGGGCTAATCCACACCGGCACGAAATCATCCCGGGATTCATCGTAGCGCAGGACATGAAGGATGATCGGCGCTGACTTGAGTACGTGTTCCATCCGGCGCATGTTGGCCTGAAGTTGTTCCTCGTACTCCACTTCCTTAGAAATATCTCGCAGGTAAACGAGAGCTGTCCGCGCCCCGGAGGGATAAATGGCAATCTCAAAATACCGGTTACCCAGATTTGGCGACTGTCCGATGAACGTTTGAGATTGACCAGTTCGCAAAGTATCCACAATCGCCTCGGCCCAAGATTTTTCAAAGTCGGGGGCGATCTCAGTCAGGCGTTTGTTCTCCCAGCCTCCCTCCGCAGCCAATCCAAAAAGGTTACGGGCAGCGCGATTAAGTCCTAGCACTTGCAAAGAGTTCGCCAGCAATAACTCTTCTTCGGTGCTGGATACGACCAGAATTGCCTCCGGAAGTGCATCCAATATATGGGAACCGCATGTTTGCTCACGAAAAAGCAAAAGGTGAAGATGGCGAGGCTGTTCTACGTGCGTAAATGTTACGTATCCCTTGCAGCTGGTAAATTCTTGGCCACGCGGCAACAATTCCACATCCAACCACTGCCCGATAACGGTGTTTTCATTATCAATAAAATACTTTAATTTGCTTACAGTGGAAGGTGTAAAGATCTCGCTGAGACTTTTCCCCACGAGATCCGAAATTGGGAGGTGCAACAAGTCGGCCAGCTCGGGTGTGGCTGATACTACCAAGTTCCCCTCAATAATGAGCACTACGCAAGGTCCCCACGCTGGATGCATATACTGCACGTCAGGCCTCACAAATTAGTCTTTCTGCGTTTCGTTAACGACCAATATCAATTTTTTCTACCTTCAAAGTAAGGGCATTGGTCAAACGTTTTCCCTGCCCGCGGCACCTGTTATGGGAAAACGTTTCCGGTCATGGCAACCGCGCGGCAAGATGCAAGTAAGGTCCTCTTCGAGAAAAGATGGGCAATGGCGATTTTTATGGACCCAACCCACAACCTCTACGCCTGCCGAAAATCAGCCCTATAGACGCCACAAGCCAAATCGTCCCGGAAATTGGGGCCCCGACCCAGAACCACGGCGTGGCATACTCAAATTTTATTACATGATTTCCTGCAGGGACCGCCACAGCACTGAACGGACCATTCGCACGAACAATCTTGACGATTCGGCCGTCGAGCGTAGCCCGCCATCCTGGATACCACGTCTTTGATAAAAACAGCCAGCCGCGATCGTTAGCTTCCGTATGGAGGAGCCAGAACTCGGGCAAAGGATGATGCACTTTGACCGACGCCTTAAAACTCTCTGGTGCAGCAGCATTGGAGGAAGTCAGGGCTTCGGTCGTGCGGAAATCGGCTTTATCCAGCCACACGACTCTGCGATAGTCCCAATGAGGATCCATCACACGTTGACGAACCCAGCAAAAATCCTTTTTATAGCTTACGGGCTTTCCTTCGGGAACCATCCATGCCCATCCTGGCGCTGTGGGGCGGCGAAAATAAATCCACAGGCTGGGATTGCGCGACAGCTGCGCCTTGTAACCTAGGCTTTCGATAGCCGGGTGAACTACTGCATCGCCGTCCCGTGTTTCTTCTATGACATGCGAGGTAGCTAACCAGCGGGGAGCATCCAGCAATGTTTCCACAAGTATCCTCGCTACGGGTTCCGTCGTGGCTACTTCAAACTGAGCCAGAAAATACGTCGTTATCGAAGTCTCAATACTGTTACGGCTCACAAATGCCCGCATTGGCGCCTGATGCCTCAATGCTGCGCTCAGCTCAGGGTTATCGTATTTCCACTCGGCGGTTTCATAACCGAGTCGAAGCGGGTAGGTGGTCAGCTGCTCACCATGCACACCGAGCAATGTCACAACGCCAACCGTTGTGCCCTGGGCTTCTCCCGCTACGCCCATAGCAGCAGACACGATTGCTAACCGACTAAGAGGCGCTCCAGCCGCAATAAACTCGGCCTTTTCTCTCAGTTCGGCACTCCTACGTGCGAGATAAACGACGCCAGTGCCTGTCGTCAGTTCCACATATCGGCCACCGCCAGGAAGCGCCACTGTGCACCGATGGCCAGGAGCCGCAACATGGCTCACATTCCACAAATCAAGAAGATTCTCCTGCGACTTGCGTCCGAAGGTGGGTTCTTCGGGCGGAAAAAGGTGGTCGACCCAGCGTAAAATCATTGGGTTGTAGCCTGTCGTCATCGGGATACCCGAGGCCTCGCCGGTGTTCTTTTCCCATGGCCCGGGAACCAGCGTGTGGAGCCGACCTTCGACATTTGTGTCGATCAGCGCGTGCAGCGGCGTGATAGCATTGGGAAAGCCGCGATCATTGCGGCGAATGTTCTTATGGAACCCGTAAAGCGTCAGTTCGCCCCAAAGCCCCAAAATTGCTACAATCGCTAAACTCACAGTAGGTTTGCGGCAGCGCCCCGCCAGCCACAACCACACAAGTGCCCAGCCACCAAAGATGAGTCCCACCCACGCCTGAGCGCTAATGTCTTGAACGAAATCGGCGTAACTCCGATCGATTCCCAACTTGAAATGGGGATTGATAACGAGGAGAAGCTCTAACGCGGAAACCCAGTCACCGGTGAGCAGGAGGCCCCACCCAAGAAAATACACGCCCGCGGCAATCAGCAACCCCATGGCCCCTATCGTTATAGCAGCCGCGATCTTGCGCATTGGCC
>JANZZJ010000110.1 GCA_026419455.1 Candidatus Sumerlaeaceae bacterium
TAGCTGTGGTGGTGCGGGCATTACCGGTGCACCGGTTCGGTGGACTTGAATATCACTCTTACGATCTAGCCCATGCTCTCCAGCGTCGGGGATGCAGTGTCACAATTGTAACGAGTCGGCATCCGAAAGGTATCCAGCACGAAACTTTAGCGTCGGGCGTGGAAGTGTTCTATCTTCGTCGAGGCACGCCAGGGGATTACTCTCTCGCGTTCTTTCGCGACGTGGAAAAGCTCGTTGACGAACTTGATAGGCGACAGCGCTTTGATGTGATTCACGCCCAAGAGTTTGCAGGGCTAGCGATGAAGCCAAAGGCAGGACGCTTTGTCGTAACGATCCACGGGACGTTGACCACAGAGACCCCGCTCGACCGGCGCTACTGGGAACGACTTTCTCTGTACGAGCGCTTAGATGCCCTTTGGCAGTTCAAGGCACGGCTAGCCTTGTTTCCGGCTTTTCGCTCTATGCTCAAGCGCGCGGACCGCGTCATTGTGGACAGCCGCTTTACCCAACGCGAACTTATGCGGCTCAGGCCGCTTCTATCGGCCAACATTCATGTGGTCCCTCTCGGTGTCGAACTTGCGCGCTATTGCCCGTTGCCGACCCCACCTGAGAAGGATTCACATGCTCCTCTGAGAATTGTCATGCTAGGGAGAACGCAGCGGATGAGAGGAATTACGGATGCATTGGCCGCCGGCTATCGGCTGCGCTGGCACGGCATCTCTTTCGAAATGCGTATCGGTGGAACGGCAACTCCACCAGGATGGGTAGACGAGGCTATCGCGCATTTCCTGCTAGAGGACGAAGTCAGCTACGAGGGCCAAATTGAGCAGGAGGAGGTAAGCAAATTCCTTTCTTGGGGTGATGTGTTCTTGTTCGCCGATCGAACGCAACCAGCTTTTGGTCTTGCGTGTGTGGAAGCCATGCTTCACGGTCTTCCAGTCGTGGCCACACGAGTGGGGGCTATCCCTGAAGTGGTAACCGATGAAGTCGGATGGCTGTGTGATCCTTGGAACGCGCAAGATCTGACGGCCCAACTCGTGCGAATCGCCCACGGGCGGCATGAGCTACGCCGAAAAGCTGCCGCTGCCCGGACTTATGCTCAGCAGTTCTCCGCCGATGCGATGGCTGAACAAACGTTGCGTGTTTACCAAACGTTATAGAGAACCTATGTGTGTTACAAATGTTCTAGGTGATCACTTGTTGGGTGTTCGGTAGTTTATCAACTCGTCCCTTGGCGCGCAAGTGATTCCTCGATCTGTTTGAGTTCCTCCTCGGAGAGAATTTCGCCGTATTCGATGGCGTCCTTAAAACGCGACAGATCCAAATGCATGAGGCTCCACTCACGGTTTGTATCGTGAGCGACAATAGGTCCGAGTTCGTCACTCGTCCAGTACACTGCCTCCCAAACTTTGCCCGGTCCTACGGATATTCGGATCACACGGCCTCGCTCCAGAGGGCTGCGAGGCGGCGGGGGAGGTAACTCAGGCTCAACAATGGGGGGCGCCTGCGTTTGTTCCGGTGGCCTTTCCTGTGGCACAGGAAACGGCGCTGTTTGCGAAGCGGAAACCGTTGACGATGGTTGCCGCGGCACTTGGCGTTCATGAAGCGGTGTGTATTGTTCACCACCTTCAACTCTCATGGGTTGCGCCGCGGAAATTGCACGAATGTGTCCCGCAAACTCAAAGCGATCGAGGTGATAGATCACAGCGTCACGGTCCCAGCGTCGCATGCGGATCATGGCCTCGAAGAGATCCGGCGGCAGCTGGCCAATCCGCTGACTTTCGTACTGATCGAGAAAGATCCCTTGTGGAACTAAAACGCCGTTGGGTTCGAGAAAGTAGAAAAGGGCATAATCTTTCCCGCTGACGGCATCCTTATAAATGGCGATGCTCCCGTCGTCGAAGCGCATGATGATGCCGGGAACCAATTCTTCTTGTTGGTGAGCGGGTGGAGGCACGTAACTCGGCGGTGGCGCTGCTTTTGGTTGCGATGGCTGCGCAGGAGATTTGCGTTTGTGCTCCCATGGACGTGGCGTGCCGTCCCAGCCGGTTTGTTCGAGCTCCTCGAGGGAAGAAAACTCCGGCGGCTCGTCGTATTTGGAACTCTCTTGCTGGTGGCGGTTCTTCAACCGTTCGTAGAACGCACGATAACGCGGGTCGTCCTGATAGGACCGACGCCGTCTTTCCCGCGGTTTAGAATCACCTGGCGGTGGTGTGTGCTTTGATTCTCTGTCTTTCGCCATCTCCTCGCCTACGCGAATACCATAAAGTGGGACCTGAGGTCTAAACTCCCGTTTGATTCTTTCATACTCGAGTCGCCGTAAGGCCGCCTCCACTGCTTGTGGGTCATCAAAATCCACTCCAGCATCGGCGACCGCTTGTAAATCCTCCAAATGCGCAAGTAAGTCCTCCGGCAGATCCGCGCCAAGTTCAGCTCGCAGTTCGTCGAGTTCCCGACGCCTTTCAGGCACCGGGCGCCACGGCTTAGCTGCTGGACGGCTTTCGTGCATGCGCTCGGCCATGTTCGCCCACCAAGTCTATTATCAAGTTTGGGACAACCGAAGCCACGCAACAAGAAAAAGTGACAATTTCAAGGAATTCAGTAGATCGGTTTTATTGGCTCGACGGCTCCAGCAACCCTTCGTAGCGAGGCTGCGCAAGCAGTTCTGAAAGTGTAACAAAGCGGAATCCTTGGTCCTCGAGAACATCAATAATCCGAGCGGTTGTTTGAAGACTGGTTTCGTAGCGATCATGCATAAGGATAATGGAACCATCGCGGGCATTGTTAACAATGGTGCTAACCATTTGCTCTGTTGTGCGTCTACGCCAATCGTTCGTGTCCACATCCCATAGGATCACCTTGTAGCCCATTTGCTCGGCAACTCGCATGACGACAGAATTGTAGGCGCCGTAGGGCGGGCGCATGACTTTCATGGATACGTCGGGAACTACCGTCCTAATCCGTTCTTCGTTTCGGCGCAACTCTTCGGCGATGGCATCCGACCCGAGTTTGGTGAACTGCCGATGGCTGTCGGAGTGATTACCTAGCTCCATGCCAGCGTCGGCTAATTGCTTAACGAGCTGGGGATAGGCACGGACCGAGTCTCCCAACAAAAAGAACGTCGCACGTACCCCCTTGCTCTTCAGCAAAGCAACGAGACGGGGAGTAATCTGCGGGTTGGGGCCGTCGTCATAAGTGAGAGCAATCAGCTTCTGACCAGTAGGCCAACGGGTTACGGGGCGTGGACCAGTTGTGGGCATGTCTGACTTCGATGAGATGGCCGTGTAGCCCCGTCGGGGAGTTGCTGACCTTATGGCGCGGTGGGGGGAAGTAATCACTCGTTTGGGTGGCGGCGACGTTACTGACGAATGTGGCTTAGGCAAGTTGTTCCGTTCGCTCACTTTACCCGCAGGCTTGGGAGCCGTCCGTCCTTTGTGCCGTGGAAAGAACCGTTCAATCACTCTCGGGCGTAGACGCGATTGCTTGTCAGGAGCCGTTTGGGCACTCAGCCGGTAGGGGGAAAAAGCGAGCGGCACAATCATCAGGAAAAACAGCGCGAGATTGGAGTAATTCGTGGCGGTTTTTTCGTAATGGCTCATCATCGTCTGTTGTGATTACACCAGTGGGCAAAAACCTTTGCCCTAGGGAAGTGGGCCTTTTTTGCGGAAATAGATCGTCAGCTGTTGGCTAGGTAGCGATGCGCGAATTTGCTGGGAACCGAGAAGGGGGAACGGGGATGACGGCACTTGCAGAATGATGGTTAGCTTCCAATGCCGTTGGTTTATGTCGGAGGCGGGAGAATTTCGTAATCGGCGGAGTCGGACAATGTATCATCCTGTCGGCTACCTAAACTGTGTCGAGATCTGTTTCGCCCGTTATGCGAGGCAGCCGCGGAGGCGCAGGCGGTCCCTGCCCAAAAAGACGGCTGTACGCCATCTGGAGGGCGGTCTTGAGATCGAGCGCACTCTGAAATCGGTCCGCCGGATTCTTCTCAAGACATTTCATCACTATACTGTTGGCTTCCACGGGGATATCTGGGCATTGCTCTAGCGGGGGAACCGGCGGGATGTTGACTTGCTGGTATGCTATATCACCCGTTACAAACGGTGGGGCGCCGACGAGCCATTCGTAAAGAATGATTCCCGCAGAGTAGAGGTCAGCCCGTCCATCAATTCTTAGTCCCATGACTTGCTCCGGTGCCATGTAGCGCGGGGTGCCGATCAGCGCCCCTGTGGGGGTAAATGTGGCTTCCTCCACATGAACAATGCCGAAATCGGTGATTTTGGCGACGCGGTTCGTTCCAATGAGAATATTATCGGGCTTAATGTCGCGGTGGATGATACCTTTTGAATGGGTGCAATGAAGGGCGTCGCACACCTGCGCAATGTAGTACAGCGCCTCGGCAAGACGTTTTTCCAGAGGGGGTGGACCTTGGGTAAAGTACTCCTCGAAAATTTCCCGCAGCGACATTCCTTCGACATATTCCATGGAAATATAACTTTTGTGTGTTTCGTTGTTAATATTATAATCATAAATATTGACAATGTTGGGATGGTTCAGTGTGGCGGCAATGCGTGCTTCGCGGAAAAAGCGTTCGATGGCTTTCCCGCTCCCGGCGAGACCTTCACGCAAAATCTTCATGGCAACGAAGCGGTTGAGCTTAAGATCGAACACTTTGTGGACGACCCCCATCCCGCCACTGCCGATTTTCTCCACGTAGCGATACCGGCCAATAGCAACCTCGCCGATAAGATCCACCATGACTGGGTCCACGAAAAGCTTCTGCGCCTCTTCTTCGTACCGGCGCCGAAGCATGTCCGCCCGTTCTGCAACGTCGCGATATGTTTCATCCACGCGCAAAATCATTTGTAGGAGATTCAGAGCTTCCGCAACACGACCCTGCGCGTGCAGGACCAAGTGCAACTGGTAAAGATTTTCGAGATCTATTTCCTGCACCGGGATTAGTTGAAAAGCCTCATAGGCAGCCGCGTAATCTTGCATCTTAATATGGGCAATAGCGAGCCGGCGCGTCGCTTCGAGGTTTGTTTCGGCAAATTGGGCGGCATGTTTGTACTCGGCCACTGCCATTTCCATCTGCCCCATATCCATATAGAGATCGCCGCTGCGAAGGCGAAGCTCCGGCAAGTTGGGGTTGCGGCCAAGAATAGCATCGTAGATTTCGCGCAATTTTGCCTGTGCCAGAGGGTCGCCCTGGCGGCGCTCTAGGACAAGATCATAGAACTGCGAGGCGCGGTAATAATCCTGGCGGTCGAGGTAATACTGCCCGATGAAATAGAAATCCTCGATGTGATCTCCTTTGATGAGAGGAAGTAGCTCCACGATACGAGAAAGGACAATGTGGTCATCCTTGTAGCCAAGCCTGAGGACTTTGACGTACGACGACAAGGCTTGATCGTATCGGCCCTTTTCCTCGTTCAACTCCGCAAGGGCCAACTCCGTGTGGATCTCCATTTCTTTTTCGGCGAGGCTCTTGGCTTCGCGAATCACGATGTCGTTGTCGTTGATGAACTGGAGAAGAAAGACGGCGGTATCAAGGTCCCCTATACGCTCAAGCTCTATGGAGATGCGGTTGAGCAGCTCTTTGGTGGCTTCGTCAATAGGGATCTTGGAAAGGTAGTCAAAGGCCAGACGGTAATCCTGCCGGTCAATAAGAATTCCCGCAATACGGCGCACTAGGTCGAAGTTCTGATTGATGGGGAAAATAACGCGCTGGAAGCTTGCCAGTGCCCGGTCAGTTTCACCGAGCAAAAGATAAAGCTCCGTGACCTCCATAAAAATGTTATTAAGTACATTTTGATTTGTTGCTAATCGGGCGTTTTGCTCGAGAAGCTCAATAAGCGCACGTATTGCCTCGGAATCTTGAAAACCTTCCGCCACAGCGGCGCGATAGAGCTCCGTGGCCTCATCGGTAAGGCCCATTTGGCGATAGATGCGCGCAAAGTACACGCGTTCAGAGGGCTGAAAGCCATGCAGGCGCGCGGCAAATTCATAAGCGCGTAGGATGTTGCCCAGATCGTGAAAGCCACTTTTCATGGCGTTCTCGTAGGCTCCAATGGCAAGAAGGGTATTGCCCCGCAGGATGTACAAGTCGCCAAGCGCAGCGAAAAGATCGGGTGACGACGGATGGCGCCTCAGGTGTTCGCGTAGTATTTCGATGGCATCTTGGACGCCGTCGAGGTCTATCTGCTCAGGCTCGCCCCCTTCGATGGTGAACTGCCTTAACTGGCGAAGGAAACAGCACAAGTTCAGGCCTTCAATGTAGCGTGGCTCTTTGGGCGCCACATGGAGAGCTTTTTCGTACACCGGTTGTGAACGCTGACTGAAAATCCCGCGCACATAATATTGATCTGCCAGCGAAAGCAGGATTTCGCTGTTGAGCGGATCCGACGCAAAATGGACCTCAAGTGCTGTGAGGCTTTGGCTCATTCCGCCTGCCATGTTCTACCCTACAGGAATTATGGAGCAAGACAGGCACGAAAGTGCAAGAAAGCATTGATCACAAGCCGGGGGTTGGAAGAAATGCATCCGGCGCCACAGCCGCACTGGCAATGGGGTAGCTGACCGTAAAACGGGATCCCACCCCCGGCGTCGACTCAGCACGGATTTGGCCTCCCGTGGCATCGAGAAGCAGCTTCACTATCGTCAGACCAATACCCATGCCGCCGTAAACGCGCTCCAAGCGCGAATCCACCTGGTAAAAATAATCAAAAATGCGGCGCAGGTTTTCCGACGAAATACCAATCCCGGTGTCTTCAATGGCAATATCCAGCCAGTCGTCGCGCCGGAGAAAAAAGATCCGCACATGTCCCTGATCGGGGATAAATTTGACAGCATTGTCGAGAAGGTGAAAGAATATCCGCTCAAGGGCATTGGGATCTGTTCGGACCAATGGCACCTCAGACGTCACGATAGGCTCAATGGAAATGGGTTTGCTGCCGCGGCGGCTCTCTATTTTGGGTAGTGTCTTCAAGAGCGCCGAGAGAGGATCCACGGCTTGCATGTGAACATTGATCATGCCACCGCCTTCGACTTGAGCAATTTCAATAAGGTCGTTGACCATGCTCTGAAGGTGCGCTGCGTGGTAGGCGACTCGTCGCAGAAGGTCTCGCTGGAAATTCGTTAGGGCACCCGCCTTTTCCTCCTGAAGTATCTGAACAAAACCCACAATGGAGGTGAGGGGGGTGCGAAGCTCGTGGGAAATAATGGAAAGGAAATTGGATTTTATGCGATCCACCTCTTGCAGGCGTGCGGTGGTTTCCCGCAATTCCTCCAGGAGCTCCACGTTCTCCAGTGTTACTGAAGCATGGTTGAGCAGCCATTGGAAATGATACATTGCCCCTTCATCAATTTTCCGGAGCTCGAAAGAGCGGTCGGCAATGATGATGGCGTGGAGGCCACGTTTTGTTGCGAGCCTCCCACCAAGAAAGGGCGCCCGGATGAATTCTTCCAGTCCCTCGATTCCCACTTTTTCCGTGTTCTCGAAAAGCGTGGGCCGTGCCTGACTAGCAAGGACGCGCAGGAGATGGTTAGCTGACAACTCGGCTTCGCTCAAACGGACCTGACGAAACATGTCGTTGAGTCCACCAGCTGAGTCGCGCTCTTGAAGGAAGTGAATCCACAAAGAATGAAAACGCAGATCGTACAGAGGCTGCAGGACGCGCGCCTCCGAAGAGATGGATTTGATTATCTCCACCTGTTCCTCAAGCCGGCGGGCTTCCTCGGCGATCTCGCGTCGCAATCGCCGATGATCTTTGGCCGAAGTAGCTCCTACTGCCAGTCTGCCAACAAAGGTCCGCTGGACCTCGTCGTAACGAAGAAGGAACGCACGCGAAAACCCAAAGCCATTGGGGTCTGCCAGCATGCAGCAAAGAATGACATAAAAGTCATCTAGGGTAGATGCCGAGCCTAAGGCTACGTGAACTTGTTCTTGTAGGGTGAGCTCCTGAGACAAAAGCTGCTTGCTAGGTCTTCGGCGTCCAGTGGACATGGTCAGCGGCGCACCTTCGTCATTTCCACAATGGTTCCCTTACCGGGTTCCGAATGGACATTCACTCGATCCATGAATTTTTGGATCATGTAGAGCCCGAGGCCCCGAAATTTCTCCTTTTCGGGGGCTAAGTACTCGTCTAAGGATGCGATGCGGGCTTGCGGCTCAGAAATCCCGCATCCGTGGTCAATAACTCGTATGGTGAGTTCTCCGTCATGAAAGCAAATTTCTATGACGAGCTCTTTGTTGGGTTCGAGGGTATTGGTGTCGGGCTTGTAGGCATGCTCCAAAGCATTGGCACATGCTTCGTCGACACAAATTTCGATTTCCGACGTTTCGCGAGCACTAAAACCAAGGTAGTTAGCGACTGCTGTGACGAAATCACGCAAGAGCCCCAGCATCGAACTGTCGATGCGACAGCAAATCTCTATTCTTGGGTTCGTTGCTGTCGGTTGCTCCTGCGTCATCATTGTTGCCCTGGTGGTGTTTCAGGATCTGCCAAGTGAAGTTTTTCTAATGCTTCCTTTTCGGTGTAGGCAATTTTAAAAATTTTTGTGAAACCGAGTCCCTCTAGAATCGTATAAACTTTTTGCGTTGGGCTCAGGAGGACGAGATCTCCTCCCTGTTGCGAAAGTTTGCGAGCTAGCGCCATCATCGCCCCTATTCCGGCACTCGAAACGTAATTAAGCGCGCTCATCTCAAGAACGACTCGGTTGATGCCTCCGTCCATGACCTCACTAACAGCCTTCTCGAACTCAATAACAGTGTGCGCATCAATGAAGCCACGCAGGACAAAACAAACACCCTTGTAATCGTTATACGAGACTTCGCGAATTTCGTAGCTAAAGGCTTTCATCCTCTTTCGTTTCCCGCTCTCGCAATGAGATGGCTTTCCTTCTCACAGTCATTTGGTTGATTGACTTCATCAGCTACTTCAAGCACTTCGAATGCCACCAGCGTGATGTCGTCGTGTTGCGGGATACCCCGCGTAAAAGATTCTATGTCGCTCAACACCTTATTGAGAATTTCTCCGGGGGATGCTTCACGGTTGGCCACAAGGAAGTCAAGAAACCGCTGTTGGCCATACTCATTTTTCGCTTCGTCGCGGGCCTCCACCACACCATCGGTATAAAGAGTAACGATGTCACCCGCTTCGAGCCGAATTGTCTTTTCCTCCGTGCTCGCAAAGATGTCATTCTCGACCATGCCTAAGGCAATTCCCTCGGGCGAGTGCAGCCGCACGCGCTGGGTCTGCTTGTTCACAACAACCACCGGCTCGTGGCCAGCACGCGCAAATCGGAAAAGACGCTCTTTGGTGTCGAGTATCCCGTAGATCATTGTCACGAAGACGTTGTCCTTCGTGTCTTCGTACGTGCGTTCGTTCGTGCGCAGCAGAACGTCGCGAGGCGACAAATTGCCACGGGCTTCTGCCCGCAAAACGGCACGCACCATGGCCATAATAAGGCCCCCAGGGATGCCCTTTCCTGACACATCAGCAATCACAATGCCCAGATAGCGGCGCTCGTCGTCTACGAAAAAGAAATCGTAGTAATCACCCCCCACTTCCAACGCCGGCTTAGAAAAGGCAGCAATGCGATAGCCAGGCACGTGTGGGCACTTCTCTGGCAGGAGCATTCGTTGGAATTCGTGAGCCACCTGTAACTCCTGCTCGATGCGCTGCTTTTTCACAAACTCGTCGTGGAGCTTCACAAACTCCACCGTGGACGCAGCTTGATCGGCAAGTGCCACAAGCAAGTCATAATCTTCTTGGGAAAACGTGCCGCCCCCACGTTTATTGACGACCACAAGAACCCCGCTGATCTGTCCCCGGGCAACGAGAGGGGCCGCCATGATGGAGCGGATTCTCGGGAAATCCTTGGGCGGCTGGGGTACTCGCGGATCGTTTTCCGCATCGGCCACCAAGGCAGGTAAGCCAGATTGGGCAACCTCACCAATGAGCCCCTGACCAAGGGGAATTTTCTCCCGCTTAAGTCTTTCCTCTAAGTACTTTTGTTTGGTCAGCACATAGTTTGTCGTCGGCATGAGGGGAGGAAACATTCCCTGGACGATGCGGGCGCTTACGGTGTTGTCCGATCGATCCACCAGAAAAGCCGCCCCGGCTTCTGCTTCCGTGGCGTCCATAATGAATTCCGTGATGATTTCTAGGGTTGGCTCCAACGCGATGTTGGATGTCGTCAGTCGCTCTCCCAGATTGTTTAAGAAAGCGAATGTGGCTTTGCGCTCACGATGATATTTTTCAATGAGCTGCAGGAGCTGCTGCTCACGGCGTTTGAGCGACGCAACCCAGAAAGCCAAAATTCCAATTATAACGAGGTAGATGAGCGCCATCGAACTAAGCCCAACAACTATACGTTCTTACGAAAGACGAACGCGATTCAATGGAAATCGGCCGGGGAAGAATCCCCCTTTTGACACGATGGTTACCAGCTATTGCTCAAGAGATGGTGGCCTTAGCAAGGCACTCGGGTCTTACAGCTACGATTCCGTTTTGGGGCTCCCGTTTTGGTTTGAACGCGGTTGGTCCCGCTGGGCCAGCGCTTCGAGAAGCTCCTGCGTCCGTGCCCGCGCCTGTTGGCTGCTCTCCCTTTTCCCCTCCTCGATCTCAATTGCAACACTGCGTCCCCATTGCCACCAGGCTGCGATACACAGGAGAACAAGGACGACAACTAGCCCACCCAAGGCTGCGTTCGACTGTTGGGCCACACTTTCTAATTCCTCGCGGGTAACTTTCTCGGCTTCGGCGATAAGTTCCGCGCGTTGCAGCGACTGCTCAGCAAGGGTTTGAACCATATAATCTCTGCGAGCCATCCGTTCTTCGTGGCGTTCCTGGGCTACTTTGAGCTGAAGTGTGTAAGCCCGCTCGAATTCTGTATTAAGCCAGCGCAGCTGATCTTCCGCTGGACGATCCTTGAGATGTTCTGGGAGGTCCTGCATGAATCCGAATGCCCCAAATGTTGCCCCAGCCCACACAACCACGAGTAAATGGACTAAAACTTTTTGCATGGAATGACCTCCACTAATACTGACGCAGATTGACCGCAAAGGTGCGAGTGGCGATAATCCAGTTCGCGCGATTCGCAGGGTTACGCCAGCTTCGGCGAGCCAGCCCCTGATCGTTCACTTCGAGTTGCACAAGGATGAGAGAATTATCTGGTGACCCCGTGGGAAGTACACCTTGAGCAAACCACACGTACTCAACACGTGTGAGTGGCGAATTGGCAAAAGCTTGGTCTAATCGCACTTCATCGTTGGCGACGCTCAAGTCCGGATCATAAGTGATACTTCGGTTAGAGGGGTCAAAACGTAGCTGCTGGTTAGGCTGGTTATCGCCTGATCGGAAAATGATGCGGTAGAAGAATACTTCTTTGCCGGAGGGCTGTCCCGGCACCGCATCACTGACGGAAAAGGGCACGACCTGATTGCGCGACGCACGCCGTAAAATCTCCATGATTTTGTCCTGAATCCGGTCGGCGCGGCGCGCTACCTGGGCTTCGATAAAGGCAACCCGTTGCTGACGGGCAACCGTGAAGAGCAAGAAGACAATGCCGGCGGAGACGAACACGGCGATTGCGGAGGCTATAACTACTTCGACCAACGTCAAGCCCCTTCGCGAGCCCCGAAAAGTTAATGAAATCCAGGTCATCAGCTAAACTCCGGATAAATAACTGTCGTTGCGTCGAGTGTCTGCCACTGATTTCCTCTTCCCAGTGGCGGACGCCAACGGAGCTCCAGTCGGATTGTTCGTGCGCGCGGAAATCCCCCTACCTGTTGAGTAGTGATGGTTACCCTATATTGGGGATCGCGGTTGGCCAGCCAGACAAGGTCTGGGTGGAAAACTTGAAACGCCGTGGTGTTGAGTGACCTCCACTGGTTGTCCGAAGGGGGGAACACGATGGAGATTTTTGTCGTGCCACCCGTTGGAAGAAGGATATCTCGCGTGCCGTCGTAAAGAGAATTGATGGGTTGGCCTGAGCCGATGTTTTCGTACGGCCCCGCACGCGCAACTTCGAGGTAATGATGAAGAAAATCGAGCATGATATCTCGGTCGGCTGCTTTGCGTTGCTCGAGGCGCGCATAGGACAGGACCAGCAAAGTGGAGAAAAACGTCGCGCCCACAATGAGCGTCGCAAAGATGACCTCGATGAGAGTTATGCCCCGGCGGCTGACGTGTTTAGCTCTGAACTGATTCATGATTTTGGTTTTCCCATTACTCCCATGAGGGAACCGGAAGTGGTGTCTCTGCTCCCCTGACTAGCTAACCTAAGCAGTGGCCCCATTCACGGTTCCCTCAAACTTACACTCGACACCTGGCCTCATACGCGCTCGCCATCGCTCATATCACCCAGAGACATTGCGGCCCAGGGCTATTGCGCACTGGCCACGCGCTCGCCCCTCTCCAGAATCTTGGTCTTGTAAGCGATGGGGAGCTCGAGATCCACGATCTTGTTTCCATCACTATCGAAGAACTTGTGGACGTAACGCCCGTGGATACGGTAGTCATACCAGAACGTAAGTGAATTCGAGAAAATGATGGCCTCGTCGCGGCAGATCATAGCGCCGTAAATGTTCATGGGGCCAGTATTTGTGTGCCCACCAAAAGCATGGTTTGTGTAGTAAATGCCCGTGATTTGCGTGATACCGGCGGAAGAGATCGTATTGTAGTCTACGGGCGTGCCCCCTGTTCCGGTCGGATATCGGTCAATTTTCGACGCGCGCGCTGTGGTCATTTGAAAGTCGGTGGAGTAGCTGTAGTTGGTCGTGCGAATCACCCCATCTTCGTCAGCATCATAGGCCGCGCTGTCGGGCACTCCATCGCCGTTGGTATCTTTCCAAGGGATACCATCGTCGGCAGTGTTGCGGATGCCGTCGCGACCGAGTTGGTCTTCGCGCCCCAAGTTCTCAAGACCGTAAGCCGTGGGAGTGCATACGTTGCTGCGCCAAGTGGAGTTGTTAACTTGGCCAAACAGGACATGCCCTCGGGTCGCAAAGGCCACCAAGTCTTTGTTTTGGGCAAAAGCCTGGTCCACCCAGCTGTCATAGAACGCTTGACGTTGAGCGGGAGTTAGGCTCGCGTGGTTGGGCGGAAGCTGAAATGTGGGCCCATTCTTATAGCTCGTATTACCCGCAATATAGATGTTGCCTCCCGCATAGAGAGAGCCTTGCCCGGTGATCACGCCGTCAATGATAACGTCACCGTTGACCACAACGATCCCGTTAATCTGGACAGGTGCTGTAGAAGTTCCTTTGAGATAAAGCCCGGTTTTTGAACCACTAAAGCCAAACGTGCCATTAGCGACCGTTGTGGTTCCCACCTTAATAGTTCCAGTTGCCTTAGAGACGTAATAGCTCAAGTCTTTCAGGTTAGGCATCTTGACGCGTTGTGTTCCTACGTGGCAGTAGGTGAAAGGATCCTGACCAGCCCAGCCGGCGAATGGGCGGGGTGTAGCAAAGGGGTTTACTTTTACTAGGTTTGATTCTATATCGCCCGCTGCATAAATGTGACCATTCACAGTGGGCTGAGATTTGAAATCGAAATCCCAGTTGGATCTGTTATCCCCATTTCCGGTGATAGTGGATCCCCACCACCAGCCCCAGTTGTTCAGAAAATACTCGTGATCGAAAACCTGAGAAGGGGGGCGGTATTGCACACGTGCTGTCAAAGTGCGTGTCTTGTTGCGGACTCGGGCGGTGGCAACCACCTGATGAACGGTAGGGACATTAAGGGGGGCGGGACCGATGGTGTAGGTTACGTTTCGAACATCGGGATCAATTGCGGCGGGCAAAGTTGATGCATCGTAAGTTCCATAAACAGAAGATACGGGATTTGGCGCCTGAACGTCGGCAATCTTCTGGACGCCCTCCAAGAGTGCCTGTTCCGCCGCGTAATAAGCTTCCGACCAGGCAATTCGGTCGTATTGGCGTGAGTGCTCAAAACGGGTCAGTCCCAACAACGCCATGCATGCCAGGAAAAGAATCACAGAAATGACGAGGCCCTGAATAATCACGGTTCCCCGCCGTCGGCTTTTGTACAGTAATTCCGGTCTCATAACGTCCTACCCCGAATTTGTAATCCGTGGCGAGATAACGTGCGACGACTATGCCAGAAAAAACATCTGCCCCCTTATGATTGCAAATGATTGACAAAAAGCAACTTATTGAAAGCAAACATCTCTAGGGTTTATAAAAAATGAGCTGGAACGCCAGAGTTGCACAAATTTTGTGTCACAAAAGTTGTGCGCTTGGTCGGCAAAAGTTACACAACTCTCTTGAATTGGCGGTCGAGCTGGGCTCGCGTGAGAATGATCATTGTGGGGCGCCCGTGGGGACATGTGAATCCCAGGTGGCTATCCACAATGTCGCGAATGAGTTCGCGCATTTCTTCGATTTGAAGCTGCTGACCTGCTTTAATTGCCGCTCGGCAGGCCATTCGCGTGATTATTCGATCCCGCAACTGGTCAAGCGTCAAAGCTTCGCCCGCGCATTCCTCCACGTCGTCAGCTAAATCCGCAAGCACCGCCCCCGCATCCAGATGGGGGACATCCGCTGGCACACTCTGGACAACGAAAGTGTTGCCTCCGAAATGCTCCACACGCATCCCGAGGGTTTCACATACGGGAAGCAACTCACGTAACGTCGGGATGATCGCCGGCGGGACATCCACGGTAACGGGAATGAGGAGCGGTTGAGTGGCCTTCTCGCGCCCGAGAGCTTCGCGAAATTTCATATAAAGGAGCCGTTCGTGGGCTGCGTGCTGGTCAATGAGCAGAAGGTTATCCCCCGCTCTTGCCACTATGTAGCAGTCCCCAATTTGACCTAGCGGCTCGGGGTATGTTCCTCCTGCGAGCAAAAGCTCTGTGGCGCCGGAATCCGGAATTGGAGGCTGCTGAGCGTGTTGCTCGAAGGGGTGGACATCACACTGCGCCGGAGGCATGGGCCCCGGCTGGCCACCAGCGATGCCACTGGCTGCTTCGAGAAGCGTCCGCATTTCTTGTTGGGCAGTAACGTGATGCTGAATTTCCGTGAAAACTCGTCCAGCAGGAGACGTGGATGGCATTGTAAACGGTGTAAAATCACCGGGCAGGCGGGTTGCAGATTGTTGCCGATGCCACTCGGAGGGAGAGAGAAACTCTCGCTGGGTGCCAAAACCGAGCGCTTTGCCCTCCGCTGGAAGAGAGAGCGACGGAATGAGATTCGCCGCAGCAAGGCGCTCCTGAACGGCCCTATGGACAACGCCCAGCACCATGGGCTCGTCGCGCAAACGCACCTCTTCCTTCGTAGGATGGACGTTGACATCTACTTCACGCGCTGGCAGTTCGACGTTGAGCACAACCACGGCGAAACGCTGGGTCATGAGAAGTCCCTTATAGGCTTGCTGCACAACATTTGACAGACTGCGACTCGTAATGGGACGGCCGTTGATAAAGAAAAACTGATAACGCCGGTCCTTGCGAGTAAAACCCGGTGTCGCCACAAACCCCCGGACCGAAACGATATGTCGGGCGGTCTCCACCTCAAGCAGATGGTTCGCCGCTTCCAAGCCCAGTAGGGCAATAACACGTTCGCGCCACGGCTGTTGGGGGGGAACGTCAAGGAGAGTCTGCTTTTCATTCGTCACGACAAATCCTATGTCGGGGCGAATCAGGGCCTGGCGGGTCACCATGTAGAGTATAAACTGAAGTTCACTAGCAGGGCTTTTGAGAAATTTGAGACGGACGGGGATGTTGAAGAAAAGGTCGCGAACGCAAACTTCTGTGCCCTCCGGAGCTCCGGCAGCTTCGACAACGGGCTCGGAACCGGGTTCGCTTTCAAGCCGTGCTCCCGCGATCTCTCCTCTTGCGCGGCTGACAATAGTGAGTTTTGCGACGGCGGCAATTGACGCCAGCGCTTCGCCGCGAAAGCCCCGCGTCTCCAGCTGCCACAGATCCTCGAACTTCTCTATTTTGCTTGTCGCATGACGCAGAAGGGCTGCCGGAAGGTCTTCACGGGGGATACCGCAGCCATCGTCGCGGACGCGAATGTTGCGACATGCGTTGGCCAGGTCGATGATGATCCGAGTAGCCTTTGCGTCGATGGCATTCTCGACAAGCTCTTTCACAACGGAGGCAGGGCGAACGATTACCTCACCTGCTGCTATTTTATTAACGAGAGATTCTGGAAGAATGCGAATCATCTTCTATGAATTCATTTACCCTTTCGGCCCGTTTCTAAGCGAAGCCTTTCCGCGTTCGCCCCAAAAGACAAGGTCATTTCCCCGCCCTATTCGTGTGACGAAAAGCAACCCGTTTTCCCGTCCCCCTCAAAGCCAAGATAGGCAAGCTGATGAAGCCGTCGGGCTATGAGGGTTAGCGTAAGGCCCCTTGTGGAGCGCGTCGTTCGAAGTTTGTGATTACTGGGCAATTTCTTCGAGTAACACGAGGTTGTTGCGATGAATGGCTTCGTCGTAAGGCTTTGAGCCAAGAATCTTTTCTATTTCATTCGAGCGGTGGCCCTTGATGAGCTCGAGTTCCGCGCTGGAATAGTTCACAATTCCGCGGCCAAGAAGGACACCGGACTGATCTACAACGTCCACGATGTCGCCCTCGCGAAACGAACCGACCACACTCACAACGCCGGCGGGCAGAAGAGATTTCTTTTTGCGGATAAGCGCCTCGCGGGCTCCGTCGTCCACCACAATTTGACGCCCGCCCGCCACTCGGCCATGCAGAATCCACTGGGCACGCAGACTCTGCCGGGCACGCGTTGACGCAGGAAAATAAGTGCCGCGGAATCGGCCACGGAGCAAGTCCTCGAGGATGCCTGGGCGTTTGCCGTTAGCGATGGCGACGTGGACACCTGCTGACGTCGCAATGCGCGCGGCCCGGAGTTTACTG
>JANZZJ010000201.1 GCA_026419455.1 Candidatus Sumerlaeaceae bacterium
GTGGGCTCGGAGATGTGTATAAGAGACAGGTTCCAACCTTCTTAAAGAGAACGGGGCGGAAATTTGTGGGATTCGGGCTAATACCTGTCCACGACGAGTAAGCAGTCACGCCAAAGAAGTAAGCTTGCCGTGTTCCGCCCGCCGTCCCCGTCACCTGCGGGTTGGTGTTTTGCATACGGCCGAGGATGAGATAATCACGCTCGAGGGGAGACGCATCCCATTGCGTCCAATCGACATACACCCACCCCGCAATACGTACATCGGCCTGCGGCGAAGGCGAGGCGAGGAAAATCCAGTTATAACCGCCACCAGTAGCGCCAAGGTCCCCCACACGGCACACGTAACCGTCGCCGCCGGTGTGATCGGCGCCAATCGTGGGGCTCATCGATGACAGCGGCACCACGACGACATCCGTGCCACCGTCATAGGAAGCAGAAAGAGACGCCGGTAAGGTCCCATTTTGGGCAGCGGTAAAATCTTCCTGCAGGACTACTGCTGCTGAGGCCAAGCCGGCGAGCCCAGCAAGAATTCCAGCGGCCATGAGTTTGCTATACATTGACTATTCCCTCCTTCCTTTGAGATGTAGCTCTACCATTTTCTTGTAGCGCTACATATAAATGAGTAACGGAGGCAATGAATAGCAAGTAAAAAATTACGGTTTCAAAATATTGGTTTCAAACAGCGATTACCGTTCTAGAATTTTTAAATTGTTTCTCACGGACACTTGCCTCACTAGAGGTGTTCTGATTGCCTCCTGATTATGTTGAGAATCTTAATCATAGACGACGAACCCAAGATGAGCGCTGCTCTGGGACGGATGCTGGAGCGCGAGGGACACTTCGTGCGCTCAACCACCACCCCCCAGGATGGATTGGATTGGCTAGCTGAGGACGGTTTCGATGTCGTCTTGTGCGACATGCGGATGCCGACAATGAGCGGACTCGACGTCCTTCGGGAAGCCAAACGCCGAGCTCCGGTTCTGGACTTTGTCATCATGACCGCCTACGCGGACGCTCGCTCCGCCGTGGAGTGCATGAAAGAGGGAGCTCTGGATTATCTTATCAAACCCTTCTCGATGGATGAGCTAAAAATTCTCCTCAAGCGCATTGAGGAAACACGGCACCTCCGCGAAGAGAACGCCCGACTCCGCGAGCTCGTGGAAGAGCGCACACCGTTGGAAAACATTATCGCTGCATCGAGACAAATGCAGGACGTTCTGGCGCGGGCTCGAAAAGTTGCCGCAGCCAACTCTAGCGTGCTTCTGCTGGGTGAAAGTGGCACTGGCAAGGAAGTCATCGCTCGAGCGATTCACCGCATGAGTCCTAGGGCGCAGAAGCCACTCGTCGTCGTCAACTGCGGTGCCATCCCCGAAACTCTGCTCGAAAGCGAGCTTTTTGGCCATACGCGAGGCTCGTTTACGGGCGCCACTGAATCACGTAAGGGCATGTTTGAAACTGCTGACGGGGGCACCATATTTTTGGATGAGATCGGCGACCTACCACTCCACTTGCAAGTGAAGCTGCTGCGTGTTCTCCAGGAGGGTGAAATTCAACGGATCGGCGAGAATACACCCCGAAAAGTAGATGTGCGTGTCATCGCTGCCACCAATCGCGATCTCGAACAACTTGTGCAAGAAGGGAGATTCCGGCAAGACCTGTACTATAGACTCAATGTGATTCCGATCTACATTCCTCCTCTACGTGAACGACGGGAAGATATCGCACCGCTCATTGAGCACTTCATTCGCAAATACTCGCCTGCTGGTCAGCGCAAGCTCATCAGCCCCGAAGCGCTTGCGCGCCTGATGCGCTACGACTATCCAGGCAACGTGCGCGAACTCGAAAACGCCATCGAGCATGCGGTGGTGCTCAGTGATAGCGAAACAATCACCGTGGAAGATCTTCCGCTTCAAATCCAGAACGCGGAATGGGAAAGAATGATCTTCCCAACACCCGACTCCGACGCTATGAGCTTGGAAGAACTTGAGAAACGTGCCCTGCTAGCAGCCCTGGAGAAAACGAACTATAATATCACCCGCGCGGCAGCACATCTCGGCATCACTCGACGCACTCTCGGCTACCGCATAAAAAAGTACGGCCTTGAGACGCTCGTTGCAGAGCGTTCTCACAGGCAACCACGGCAAAATGAAAAAAAATGACGCGCAATGTCGTCCATAATGGAGCAAGAGCCTCTAGACAAGGTTTGCCTGCTGCTCGGCACAGTTTCGTCATTGGATTTTGGGTAGCTGCAGCAATACTTTTGTGTTCCGTGGGCAACGCTGGGAAATTTATTGTCCGCTTTCGCGGCGAGAAGGTCAAAACAGTGTTCGCTCAACAATGGGCAGCCCGCCGTGGTGCTAGCATCGAGCGGGCACTTAAGATTCACAATTGCTACCTGGTTTCGTCACTAACCCCACCCTCAAAGGTTCTCGCTGAGTGGAAAGCAGATCCTGCTGTGCTTTATGTTGCGCCACTCCGGTACCTCCGCCCATGTGAGACGATTCCCAATGATCCACTTTTTGCTCAGCAATGGCAGTTTCGAAACGTTGCCAACGTTGGCGCTGACATTAGGGCAACCAGTGCGTGGGATACGACGACAGGATCACAACACATTGTGCTCGCTGTTGTGGACAGCGGTCTTCAGCTTAACCATCCCGATTTCGAGAATCGGGTTTGGGTGAATCCGGGTGAAATTCCCGGAAATGGCAAGGATGACGACAATAATGGTTTTGTGGACGACATTAACGGATGGAATTTCTATACCGGTTCGCCAGACGTAGGACCGACGCTAGGCCATGGAACTAGTGTTGCGAGCCAGGTGGGGGCCGCAACGAACAATGCTCTTGGTGTAGCTGGGCTCAATTGGAATTCTCCATTAATGATCCTGAACATTTTCTCGCCGACAGGTTGGGCCACGGACGCCGACGCTGCAGATGCCATCGTCTACGCGTGCGACAATGGCGCACGCGTCATTAACGCTAGCTGGGGAAGCCCTGGCTATTCGCCCATTATTGCGGATGCCGTCGCTTATGCTCGAAGCAAGAATGTGCTCATTTGTGCGGCCGCCGGCAACTATTCGTTCGACGCCGATGCTCACCCCTTTTATCCTGCTGCCATTGGGTCCGACGCCCTTTTGTCGGTGGGTGGGACCACAAATCAGGATGGGTGGATTTACAACTATGGAATACGAAGCGTACAAATTTCAGCACCGGCTCTCATGGTCTATCTCGCACGTTATCCAGGGACTTACGGTTACGGCAGTGGGACATCGTTTGCAGCTCCGCTTGTCACCGGTGCAGCAGGTCTCGTGCTGGCGCGCTGGCCCAATCTGGATGCAGCAACACTTCGGATGCGTCTTATAGCATCGGCGACGCCACTAGAACAGCTTCAGGAGCGAAACGTAGCAAATGGTCGGCTTGATGCAGCTGCAGCCGTGTCTATCCAACAGGGAGAACCTGTCGGCAGAACTGAGCTCCACGTGGTGAAAGCAGCTGCTTATGGTGCCATCATCGAAATCGCCAGACCAGACGATGTGCCAGTCACATCTCCGCTATTTGTGCAGCTTAAGATAGCGAATGAACCGATCACCGGCGACAACTATCCAATGCTTGCAGAAAAGCTGCTCACGCAGCTGCCCGCTGGAAGGAAGACCGTCAGACGGTTGGTGCGGGGTCTCGAACCAGAAACCACTTACTGGTTTGCGGCTCGGCCGTTTGCAGCTGGTGGGGCCACAGGTGAACTCACCAGCGGCGTGCTCACCACCCCACCGTGCCGCCGCATCTTTTATGATCCTTGTGATACAACGCTGCCAGTGTGGCAGGCAACCGGTTTTGTCCTCGCAGGAGGCTCGACCCATAGTGGGACATTGGCATGGCAGGACAGTCCCGAGGGCGACTATACGTCAGGCAGTGTGGCAAGGTTACGGGGAGGGCCGTTTGACGTGCGCTCTCTCGTGCGCCCACGATTATCTTTTTATCTTGAATATTTTTTCCCTTCGCGCAATGCTGAAGGTGACCGCCTGGAAGTGCGCGTGAGCCACGACGGAGGAGCCACTTGGCAAACACACCAGCGGTTCCGAGCGACCACAAGTCCGCCACGACGCTTCAGTATACCACTCGATGTTGTCCCTCCCACTTCCCAGCTTTTCGTGGAGTTTGTGTGCTTGGCCGATGAGAACTCCTTTGTGGACGACGGTGTATATCTCGACGATATCGCTATTGAAGAGGGTCTTGGTGATTTGCCCTTCGCAGACGATCTCATTATTGAGGCGTGCGATTTTTGGGGAGAGCAAACAGAGCCACCCGGCTTCCAGCTTGCAGGTGTTTGGCAGAAGGAACTCGCAAAGAGTTCTGCACCGAGACTCGTGGGGACCGCTTCATTTTCTGTTAGTGGAGGAAGCCCTGGTGCAGAGGCACTGTTTGTTCCCTTTTTTCCGGCCAGTGGGATTTATGAGGTATTTCTGACCTATCCCAACGCTGCCAACGGCGTTCCACTTGTCCGCATCCGTCACGATGAGGGCGATACTACCTTCCCCGTCACGCAGCAGAGCGCGACGGCAAACCGGTGGCTGAGCCTCGGCGAGTACCACTTCTCCTATGGACGCGACGCGACCTGCGGCAGCGTGGCCCTTGACGCTTCAGCCGCCAGCACACAAACAAAGGTTTATGTGGATGCCATTCGGTTTCTGCTCAAGGAAGCTGATTCCGAGTCGCTTGCTGCGAAAGATTGGTTGCGTTTCGAGTAAAGACGTTGCGCATGAGTATGCTAGCACGGGCAACGAGATTCATGTATTGAGGAAATGAAAGGATTGCTTTATATGAGCACTCCGCGAAGCACAAATGCAAGAGCCACAACACCGGAATCAGAAACCCGCATCAAGGAGCTGGTACCGGTAGAGGTTCTTATCGCCATCTTTATTATCGTGGAAGCGCTCGTCATTTGGCTGATGGCGCCGCAGTTTGTGAGGGAATTCACGCGATGGAAGTCAATCCGCTACGCAGCAAAAGGGAATTATCAGGCTGCGGCGACAGAACTTGAAAAGTTGCTCCATACGCCGCAAGGTGAGAAGAATCCGACATTCCTGGGTGAATTAGGCAACTGCTATTACAATCTCAAAGACTACGACAAGAGCATCGCATACTACACCAAAGCTCAGGAAAATCGCACGAATATCGTTGCCGATCTCGAGGACGATTCACCGCATGAGTATCCTGATTTCAACACCATGATTGGTCTGTGTTATTTTCAAAAAGGAGAGCTGGATAAAGCGGAGGAACATTTCAAAAAGGGACTAGAAGCGAATCGCCTCGATAAAGTGGCGCACGTGAAACTCGGTGAAATCGAATTTCGCCGGGGCAATTACCTCAAAGCAGTAGAGCACTTCAAGTTTGTTTCCCGAGATCCACACTACGAGAAATACATCCGGGAGTACTATCAGAAAATTGAAACCGAACTTTTCAAACATATTGACGAGGAGGGATCAACGGAGGCGCTCACAACCTCATCCGCAACCAAGTGAGTATCTTCAGGATGGTTTGTATCCTAGCGAAACCTCGCCCCTCAAAGTAAAGTTTTGCCAAAAAAGCGGATAAGTTGCGCGGGTTCTTAGGTGTGGGGGTGTCTTATTGTTTCAATTTCGGAATAAAATATTGACTTTCTAAGCCAGGGTGTGGCACAAACAGCTTGAAGAATCTCCAACTGCGAAAGGAGACGGCAAATGAACACGCTGCGTAGCCTCTTGGCCTTCGTTTTCCTCATTGCGCTTGTGGCTTGGGCAAAATGCGGTGTCCTTGCAGCAGGTGAAACCGAAAAAAGTCTTCGGCAAAAAGCAGGGGCCGGGAAGGGCGTCTTTGAGCCGGGACAGATCGTCGCACCTGAGACAGAAGAGACGACGCAGCCAGCTTCTCCTAAAGAAAAGAAATGGACTCATCCAGAAATTGAATTTCGCGGCATTTGGCTGCCGGGAAGAGATATCCTTGTTTCAACCGACTCGCTTATGCGCAAACTCGATAATCTCGCGCGAGCAAACTTCAACGCCGTTTTTCCTGACGCCTATTTCAGGGGCTACGTAATCTATCCAAATTCAAAATATCTGCCACAGTTACCCGAGGCTAAAAGCACCGATCCCCTAGCGGTTATCGTACAAGAAGCCCACAGGCGGGGATTACAGGTTCACGCGTGGCTTGAATATGGCTTTTATGCTTACCATACCCCCGACGCAACGAAGAACGCCTCAATGGGCCCTTGGCTTGACGCACATCCTGAGCTACTTTCCGTAAATGCAAAAGGAGAGCGCTACATTCACAATCCGGCATGGGGTGATTTTTATTCCATGTGCCCATCAAATCCCCGTTGCCATGAACTTATCGCCAACATCGCGGCGGAAATCCTCGAGCGATATCCGGTCGAGGGCATCAATCTCGATCGGATCCGTTACGCAGGGGAGACTTATTGCTACTGCAATTATTGCAAAGAGCATTTTAAGAAAGACACCGGCATTGATCTCGTTGCCTTCGCCAAAGGTTCGCAGGAAGAAAAGCGTTTTCTCGAGTGGAAACGGGCACAACTTGTGAAAGCGGTCGAAACCATCCGCAAACGGGTGAAAGGGGTCCGTCCGAACGTCATCTTAACATCATACGTTGTTCCCCCAGCCGAGAAAGACAATAAAGCTCAGC
>JANZZJ010000213.1 GCA_026419455.1 Candidatus Sumerlaeaceae bacterium
AGATGTGTATAAGAGACAGTCGCCCGTGCCCGTGGCCCAGGAGGAGTCACTTTGAACTCCGGTAGCAGCTGCGAAGATCCCTTGTCGGAAGCCATCACTTTTGTCATTTCGCTTTAACCCTCCACAAATTCCATGTCCGTCCGCGCCACCCCATCGGACAAACACGTTCGACAACGTGTGCCTGAAGGCTTGCTTGTCTAGAAAAACTTCTCTATCTTAACACTTTGCTTTAACTGCTGATACCAGCGCAAATAAAGTTCCCTTTGTTTGTGACGAAAATACGTGGCGCGAAGACAACCGCGATGTTTTTCGCGTACATAGATAATGTGAAAACCTTTTGGGGTACGGACGAGATCGCTGATCTGCCCAGCTTCCAATTTAAATGCAACAGCATCGAAAGACGGCGGCATCTTGCCGCGTATAATGTAACCAAGATCACCGCATCGAGTAGCGGTCTTGTGATCCTGAGAGTAACGCAAAGCGAGCTCGCAGAAGTCGGCTCCCTGCCTTAGCATTTTCAGGACCTCTGTCGCCATACGCTCAGCTTGTTCAATAGCCTGCGTGGTGGCTTGGTCATTTGCCGCGAAAAATATGTGATACGCACGGATTTCTTCGCCTTGATCAGCCGGGCCAACGTACTTCGAAGCAAATTCCAGCAGTTCCTGTTCTGTTGGTTCCCGAACCTCGTCCGCAAACGTGTCCTCAAGCCGTGCGCCTAAGATTTGCGCACGCGCTAGGTCCCTCATATCGTTGATACTCAGCCCGTAGCGCACCGCAATATCTTGCACTTTTTCGCCGGGCGGTAAGTCACGATTGGTCTTCTCCAGCGAGATATCGATTTCTGCCTCCGTCACGGTCACCCCCCGCTGAGACGCATACTTTTTCAATAGAATTCGGTCCACGAGCTGGTCAAAAACTGGAGCTGACAGCGCTCCCAAAAGACCGAGTTCTTCCTGCTTAGTTCGTGCCACGGGAAATTGCGTAAAGACCTGTTGCGCCCGGGCAAACGCTAGTTCAGCCATGAGACGCTTTTCCGTAATGGTTGTTCCATCTACAATGGCGACGATCCGCTCGCCCCGTTCATCCCGAGGACACTGCGATAGATCCAGGGGGGGGAAGGCAGTAAGGTCCGCGTTGGGGAGATGCTTTTCCGCCTCAGATGGCGTTTTTGTCGCTCGCAGTTGCCCCTGCGGTAGGAGCGCCGAACCCTTAGCTGCAAAACCCAAAGGAGCAGGCAGAGAGAGCGCCATAAGCACCACCAACGTCCCTGACCATACCTTTGGGCTCCAGCGTGTTTTTCTTCGATACTCTTGGCTCATCACTTTGTTATGCAACTAGCATAGCTCTTGGATTCTTGAATAGACCCGACAAATCTCTGTGCTCGTCTTTGCATGAATTCTAAATCGTTTCTCATGCAAGATCACACTGCTGATGCATCGGACCAACATTTGGTCCGATGGCTACTGCGCTTCGTCAAGCCCTATCGGTCACTCATCCTGCTGTCCAGCGTTGTGTCTCTCCTGATGGCGGGGTTGCAACTTGTCGGCCCTTATCTTGTCAAGATTACCATAGACGTTTATATCGCCAACGCTAACTTGGGCGGCATTGCTCGCATGGCCGCAATTTATCTCGCAGTCATTATTGCTCTGTTACTCCTCGAGTTTGCGCAAGGGTTAGTCATAGCTTATGTAGGCCAGCACGGAATGCGTCGCTTACGCGAAAAACTTTTTGCTCACCTTCAAATGTTGGATGTGCAGTTCTTCGACCGCAACCCAGTGGGACGTTTGTTAACTCGCGTGACAAACGATGTCCAAGCTCTAAACGAGCTCTTTTCCCAAGGCGTGATGACAATACTTGGGGACATCTTCCTTTTGTGCGCTATCGTGGGCTTGATGGTGACCACTAGTCCACCTCTCACAGGGCTCGTTCTGCTTACTGCCCCGCTGGTTCTCGCCAGTGGCTACTTATTCAGTAAATACGTGCGGCAAGCGTACCGCGACGTTCGTCAGCAGCTGTCGCAACTAAACGCCTATCTCCAAGAAACTCTCGGCGGGATAAGAACAGTGATCGCCTACAACAGTCAGGCCACAAGCTACGAGCGTTTTTGCCAGTTAAACGACACTTTTCGTCTGGCAAACATGCGCACAGTTTTCTGTCATGCCATCTTTTTGCCAGCGATCGAGCTTATTGGTGCCATCGCCCTTGCTCTTATTGTATGGCGTGGGGGGATTGGAACCATTGATCAAAGCATCACCATCGGCACGGTGGTGCTGTTTATCCAGTACACACAGCGTTTCTTTCAGCCCATCAAAGACCTTAGCGATAAATATAACATCTTCCAAACCGCAATGGCAGCTGCCGAGCGCTTACATAAGCTGCTGCAAACAGAGCCCCAAATTCGTTCCTTGCCCTCAGCACTACCTAAGTCCACCTTTGAGCATGCCATCCAATTTCAGCACGTGTGGTTTTCCTATGAGCCGGGGAAGTGGGTGCTCCGCGATGTCTCGTTCTGCGTGGGCCAAGGCGAGACGGTCGCGATAGTGGGACCGACTGGCAGCGGCAAGAGTACTATCGTCTCGCTTCTCGCCCGTTTCTACGAAGTGACACAGGGCAGCATCACGCTCGATGGGTACGACATTAGAAAAATTAAGCTCGACGATTTGCGACGCCTCATCGCCGTGGTCTCGCAAGACGTTTATCTTTTTTCTGGAACCATCGCGGACAATATCCGACTGGGTCGCCCCGAGATCTCTCTCGAGAAGGTGATTGAATGTGCTCGCTACGTCAACGCGGCTTCATTCATCGAAAAACTACCCGGCCGTTACAATTATCATATTCAGGAACGAGGGATCACGCTTTCGGTCGGCCAAAAGCAATTGTTGGCACTTGCGCGAGCGCTGGCTTTTGACGCGCCGATACTCGTTCTAGACGAAGCGACAGCCAACATCGACACAGAAACCGAACGCCTCATTCAAGATGCACTTACAAAGCTTCTCGGAAACCGCACGGCGCTTGTCATTGCCCACCGACTCAGCACCATTCGCAAAGCCAAGAAAATCATCGTTCTCCAACACGGAGAAATCAAAGAAAGTGGAACCCATGAAGAGCTTATCCAGCGCGACGGCCTCTACCGCCTCCTTTATCAACTCCAATTTCTTAGTAATGAGTCCTCAGGTACGAGTGCCAACGAAAGAGAACGGCTCAGTCTTGTTAATCGCGAATAGACTTTAATACCGCTTCAACAATTTCGAGCGCCTCCTCGCACTCTTGTTTTCCAACGATCAGTGGTGGACTGATCCTGACAACATTCTCGGCAAGTAGAGTTGTCTCCAATATGAGCCCGCGATCCCGACATTGTTCCACCATCTTACGAGCCTTTTCGGCGGAGACCATTTCCAGACCAATCATGAGCCCGATGCCACGGACCTCCTTGATGGACGTGTCAGTGGCGGCGATCTGCTTGAAACTTTTGAGAAGAAATTGCCCCAGATCCTGCGCGCGGGATAACAATTCTTCTTCCTCGATTACTTTCATCGCTGCGAGTCCGGCTGCGCAACTCACAGGATGACCTCCAAAAGTTGTGATGTGCGAAAAAGGCGGCTCTGCTGCGAAGCGATATAGAATTTCTCGTGGCCCAATGAGCCCGGCCAGCGGATAGCCGCCGCCCATGGCCTTGCCCACTGTCATGAGGTCCGGACTGACCTTGAAGCGGTGCGCGGCAAACCACTCGCCGAGACGACCGAATCCCGTTTGCACTTCATCGAAAATCAAAAAAGCTCCGCGCTCACGGCATTGGTGTTGGAGCGATTCTAGGAAGCCTTCTGGTGGAATGATGATTCCTCCCTCTCCTTGGACCGGCTCCACTATGACCGCCGCTATGTCGTCGTCTATTAGCTCCAAATCGTCGAAATGGCCATATCGGAGAAAGCGCACTTGTAGCAGCACGTGTTGAAAAGGTTTGCGAAAAGCAGAATGGCCAAAGCACGAAGCTGCTCCAACAGTGTCGCCGTGATACGCACCATGAAAGGCGCAGAAAATGCGACGTCCCGTAAGTTTTGCAGCAAGTTTCAGCGCAGCATCCGTTGCTTCGGCACCAGTCGAAAAAAAGTAAACGCTGTCGAGTCCCTGAGGAGCCTTCTTGGCTATCTCCGCTGCTAATAGCACCTGGGGTTCTTGAACGTGCTCGCCATATACCATCGTGTGGGCGTAACGTTGGCTTTGTTCAGTGACAGCCTCAACGATCCGAGGGTGACAATGCCCCACGTTGGCTACCGCAATACCGGCTATGAAATCTAAGTGGCGCCGCCCTGTTGCGTCGTAAAGATAACATCCCTCCGCACGGCTGACAACGAACCGCATGGAAAAAGGGGACGTTTGGGCCACATGGGTCTCAAACATTTTCTCCAGCCAGAGTCTGTCCATAGTAGACCTGTTCCTGAAATTATTGTTCGGTGTTAGACCATAAAAACTCGAAGGGATATTCGTTTTCATTGATAAAAAGCCAAGGGATTCAACGTGGAAAAATCCCAGAAAAACATTGCAATTTGAAAAAGTCCGGCGTTGAGATGGTACGTTGAGCGGGGATGTGCGAAATGTCTTCCCGTGGAGCACCATTTTTATAAAAAAGATGAAGCGTAGTGGCTTAAGTGTTCTTTTTACAGTACAGAAGACGTAGCCATCTTCCCAGATTTCAGATTGTGCGTGAAACGGTTTAGTTCGTAAACTTCTATGCGAAGAGCAGGGCGAAAAAAGAGACGGCTGGTTTCTCAGCCTCGGGACCGACGATGGTGGAAGGTCCTCTACACCCTTTTCACTGTCATGGCCCTATTAGCCGTTTGCCAGGCAGGTTATCAGGCTTTGCTCGACAGCCCCTATTTCCAGTTAAAAGAGATACGGGTGATCGGTTTGTCCCCCGCGTTTGCCCAAGAAATTCAGGATCGGGTCCGGCAGGAACTGGGCGAGGATACTAGCACTCTTGCTGTTCCCATTTCGCGCATTCGCGAATCCCTGCTGAAGCACCCTAAGCTGAGCGCGGTCAACATTGAAGTCGCCTATCCCAGTTCACTAATCGTTACTGGAAACGAACGCACGCCATCGGCCATTGTTGCCACTGATCATGTTTTCTATCTCGTCGCTCGCGACGGAGTTGTTCTCTCGACAGTTCGGCCAACAGAGTTACGCAACCATCCACTACCTTACATTACTGGGATTCCCTCGGAGCGGCTCCAAATTGGTCAAAAAGTGCCTTCTGCTGGCCTCAGCCGAGCCCTCGAGATGCTGGAGCTTCTTCGTGAGAGGAATGCAGAGCTCTACAGCCGATTCAGCGAAGTGCATGTTCACGAAGATCCCATCACTGAGTTTGAAAACGTCACGGCGCGGTTGCGGGGAGGGGTCGAGGTCTTTTTTGGTAGCACGAATCCCACGGAAAAACTTCCCCTTTTGGATCTCTTCATCCAGCAGCGCATAAAGGAAGGGCGGGATCCCTTCGCTGTTGCGTATGTTGACCTTCGGGTTCCGGGTCAAATCATTTGCCTCGATAAGATGGCTGTTGGTAAAGCGCGCCTTGGAGAACCAGACCAACCCTTAGGAAAGTTGCCGTCAGCGGACCTGTCTGAGTCGCAATCTCCAGAAATAGCCAAAGATCAACAAAAGTTGTCTCCGCTGGCTACGCGCCGGACAACCGAACGAGATAAGAACCGCGACGAGAATTTTAAGAAAAGTAGTCAGAAGTTAAAGGAAGAAAATCTCGGCTCTGATGAAGCGACCATTAACGCATCGGAGCAAGCGAACCAAATGTCGCCGGCCGAAGAAGGCGATAGGCCACGGCGCCTGCGACTTCCATTTAAATTTTTCACGAAGCGATCCCGTGATGCTGAGGATGCACCTGTTCTACGTCCACCTGTTGATGCTGAACCAAGCGAATAGCTGAAGGAGTTATTTTAAGAGCGATGGGGAATTTGCGAGGTCCTGTGGTAACCGCGCTTGATGTTGGTACCACCAAGATTTGCATTTTGCAGGCGCGTGTGGAAGAGACAAGGGGGCCTAAGCGGCTGCGACCTTTGGCCCTTGGCAGGGTGCAAGCGGAGGGGATTTCAGAGGCAAAGGTTACAAGCCTCGACAAGCTGGCACACTCTATCGAGGCAGCGTTGCAAAGCCTTCAACGTCAATCGTCACCTCGTGTTCCGAAGAAAGTGTACGTGGGGGTTCCGGGCAACTATTGCATTAGCAAAGACGCGGCCGTAACAGTCGAGATCAAGAGTCCGCAGCGGGGCATCCGGCCAGTTGATTTGGAACGAGTGCTGGACAAAGTTCGTGAGAACTATGGCGCTGCCGAGCACGGTTATCGGCTTCTCCATATAATCATAAACTGTTATAAAATTAATAATGACAGCCCCGTTTGTGAGCCACCACTTGGCTTGCAGGCGGAGTCGCTTACTGTTTTCCTCCACCTCGTTTATGCTCACATGACAACCTTGGCAAATCTTTACGGCGCTGTGCAACGTGTGGGGCTTGACGTCGAAGAGATGGTGCTGGAAAGCTACGCTTCGAGCCTTGCTGTGCTGAATGACGACGAACGCCAAAACGGCGTCATACTCCTCGATATAGGTGGGGGGACGACGGACATTGCCGTTTTCCATAAAGGAAGTATGGTATTTAGTGGCGTCATCACTATTGCTGGCGATAAAATTACGAGTGATCTCGCCAAGGTTTGTAATATTCCAGTTAAGAACGCCGAGCTTCTCAAACGTGAATTCACTACGGGCGCCCAACCTTCTCGCTCAACAATGTGGGTTCCCGATGC
>JANZZJ010000223.1 GCA_026419455.1 Candidatus Sumerlaeaceae bacterium
GCTATCATATTCCGCGCGCCTTGTACGTTTGTATGCGCGAGTTCGACATGCTCGCCCGCTCCTCTCAGGAACAAGCACGTAGTTCGGGCGAGCATTGAGAGAAAAAACACAAGCTTGAAGGGCCTTGTCATGTACGGAGACGTTTACGCAGCGGTGGCAAAGCTCCTCCGGGAAGGACGACGGGGTGCGCTCATCACGATCGTGGAAACGCTTGGTTCGACACCGCGTAAAGCGGGGGCCAAGATGTTGGTGACGGATCGGGGAGAACTCATAGGGACTGTCGGGGGTGGGTGTGTGGAGGCAGATCTTGTCGCATTTGCGAAAGAGGTCATGTCTCACGGGCACCCCCAACTTCATGAAATCGACCTTACAGCGAAATCTAAGGATGAAAACGACATGCTTTGTGGGGGAAAAATGAGAGCATTTATTGAGCCGATCGTGGCCGATGAAAAGCTTGTCATCTTCGGGGGTGGGCATATTTCCCGGGCGCTTCACGAACTCGCGGCAAGGCTCGATTTTCGCATCATTGTCACCGACGACCGCGTCCAATTTGCCAACCCTGAGCGATTTCCCCTTGCAGCAGAAATTATTGCCGAGCCGTTCGAAAGGCAGTTTGAGAAGATTGCCATTGACGCCTCCACGTACATCGTGATCGCCACACGCGGTCATGCTTACGACGAGCTCTGCATGGAGCAATCCCTGCGCACACCGGCACGCTACATCGCCATGGTGGGAAGTCGAACCAAAGTTGCCCTGTTCAAAAAAAGTCTGCGCGAAAAGGGTTTTAGTGATGAGCAACTTGCGCGTGTCGTATGTCCGGCTGGGCTTGATATTGGTGCCGAGACACCGGAAGAGATCGCGGTTTCCATCATTGCACAACTGATTTCTGTTCGCCGGCGGGGTAGTTTGAATGCAGGGTGCTTTGAAAAAGCTCCTGAAGCGAATCGTCCTTCCACTAGTTCCACGACCTAGCGAATTTTTCGCCGTTCCATGCCGGCATAAAGATCCGTAGCTGTCTGAGCGCCAGGCTCGGGGTAAGCCGCGGTTACACACAACGAGTGGGATGAGCTGCGACACGAGCATTTGTGAAATTATGGAAAAAGAAAAGCCGTTAAGTGAGGAATTATGCAAAATTTTTCACGATTGCATAAAATAAGTCTGCGGAAATTTGGTATCTAGGCAGCGACTTCCGCATAAATTTTCAATATGCAGAATTTTAATCCTATAAGGGGTGAAGAGGGACTTAACGAGGGACCCGCCGAAAGGCGTGCCCACCGGTTGGCACTCATCCGGTTCCACGTCTGGCGCGAAGGTCCGGTCTCACGCGCCCGTATAGGCCAAATTCTCTCGCTCAACTTGCCCACCGTGTCGAATTGTGTCGGTGAACTCCTCGAGCAGTGCGAAATTATCGAAGAGGGTTACGCGGAATCCACGGGGGGGCGCAAGCCGCAACTGCTAAGTGTCAATCCCCGAAAAGGAAGTGTCGTTGGTATCACTTTTTCTTCGCGTGGCATCAGCAGCGCTTGGGCAGATCTTAGGGGGACACTCAATAATGTGAGAATCTACCCATTTTCGCCAGCGATGGGAAAAGAGCGGACCTTGGACACGCTCCGTCAGGCAGTGCAAGAGCAGCTCCAAGCCGTGCGCCTTGCACCCGAAGCAGGGCCTGTCAAACAAATCGGGATTGGCATCTCTGGATTGGTTGACGCCCGGGAAGGTGTGTCACTTGGTTTTCCGCGCTTCGATGAATGGGTAGACGTGCCCCTTCGCTCTATCTTCGAGCGTGATTTCCAGATCCCCACGGTAGTTGATAACCACATCGTAGCGGTGACACTGGCCGAGAGCATTGTGGGCCAACTCAAAGATTTTGAAAACGCTCTCTACGTACAGCTTGGCCCAGGTCTGGGCATAGGGATTTTGATCAATGGCCGGATCTACCGCGGTTCTAAACTGAATGTAGGGGAATTCGGCCACACAACGGTCACAGAGAATGGCCCCATCTGCTACTGCGGCAACTACGGATGTCTAGAAAGCCTTGCTAGCGACTATGCCTTGGCGCAGCAAACGGAGGCTGCCCTGCGCGAGGGAGTAAAAACAACGATTCCCGAGTATGCGCCTGAACCGGGCAAAATAACCACAGGCGCAATTTTCCGCGCTGCTGCCGATGGTGACCGTTTTGCACTGAATCTCGTGGAAAAAGCAGCTCGGCTCCTTGGAACAGGCATAGCCAATCTGGTCAATCTGTTCGGGCCACAAATGATCATCATTGGCGGCACGATGGCAGAAGCTGGAGGGGATATGCTGATGTCTGCCCTATGCGGCACGCTCAGCACCAAAGCACTCGACCGTATGGAGAAGGACGTCGAGATTCGCCGCAGCAGCTTCGGTAATGAGGAGGCCATCCGGGGTGCGGTAACGCTTGCGCTGTATCACTATTTCACAGCGCCGCTGATAACTGAGCCAGGCGCGAGCGCGGGATTACTGGACTTAAGAGGTTTGTGCTGATTCGAGATTCGGGCAGCGGCTACAAGCCACTGCCCGATTGTCGACTCAGACAAAATTAAAATAGGAGTAAGGTTATGGAAGTTATTATCGCCAAAGACCGCCAAGAGTTGGCGGAAATTGCCGCGGGGATCATTCGTGAACAGATCCGCCGTAAGCCCAACTCGGTGCTTGGTCTTGCCACCGGCTCGACCCCCGAGGAGACTTATGCCCGCCTCGTCCGTTATCATAAAGAGGAAGGGTTGGATTTCTCCAAAGTCGTTACCTTCAACCTCGACGAGTACCTTGGCTTGCCCAAGGATCATGACCAGAGCTACTGGTATTTCATGCATGACCGGCTTTTCAATCATGTGAACGTCAATCCGTCGAACATTCACGTTCCGGACGGGATGGCACCAGATCCTGAGGCGTTCTGCCAGTGGTACGAAGAGGAGATCGAACGCCATGGTGGCATTGATCTTCAGCTCCTCGGCATCGGTGGCGACGGCCACATTGCGTTCAACGAGCCTGGCAGCTCACTGGCAAGCCGGACTCGCGTGAAGGCGCTAACCGAGCAAACGATCAAAGACAACGCCGAGCTTTTCTTCGGCAAAGACAAGCAGCATCTCGTTCCGCGTTTCGCCATCACGATGGGCGTTGGCACGATTCTCGAGGCTCGCAAGCTCCTGCTCATCGCTTTTGGCAAGCGGAAAGCCTCCATCTGCAAGAAGTTCATCGAAGGGCCGGTGACCAGCATGGTGACCGCTAGCGCGCTTCAGCTTCACCCGAATGCTATCGTCGTCCTCGACGAAGAAGCTGCAGCCGAGCTTGAGTACAAAGAGTACTACAAGTGGGTCCAGAAGATGAAGAAGGAAGAGTACCAGAAGGTGCTCGATCGCCTTGCTCAGTAAGAATCATTTGGAGCGGCGG
>JANZZJ010000026.1 GCA_026419455.1 Candidatus Sumerlaeaceae bacterium
TCGTCGGCAGCGTCAGATGTGTATAAGAGACAGGTATCGGTCTGGCATCTGGTACGTTGACGAAGACCAGCGCAAGGAGGCTGAAGCTTTCTTGGCCGAGAAACGGGATGATCCGCGCTTTAGGGGACGTCGCATTGTGACGCAGCTCGAGCAGGCCAAAACCTTTTACCCGGCCGAGCCTTACCACCAAGATTATATCGCTCGCACTGGGCGACGATGCCATGGAAAAAATCCATGGCCTTAAAAGATCGCTTTGTGTGGCGCATATGCATTCAAAAACGTCAGTAGTGGGTGCTCTCGGCGGATATACTCTTAATCTTATCAATTAGATAGTAATTCTACATGATGTTAAATTATTATATTATTCCTCCATGCCTGCAGTTCTACCTGTGGTCCGGGCGCACCAAGAAGCATTCGTGGCGGTGGCATTGACCGAGACGACCAGGTGACCATCGTGGCTGCAGGCTTGCAAAAACGCTAAACAATTTCCAAACGCTCGTGTAAATCGCCGTGAACTCTTATCATCCTTAGCGTTAGAGAGGCATAGCTTGTGCTGACCACATCTCAGGCGATTTTGCTAGGCGCTGTCCAAGGAGCCACAGAGTTTCTCCCTATTAGCAGCTCCGCTCATTTAATCATTGTACCCTGGTTGCTGGATTGGCAGCCGACTCACAATCAGCTTGCCTTCGATGTCGCTCTCCATTTTGGCACGTTACTCGCCGTCCTCATCTATTTTTGCTTCGACTGGTTGCTGATTGTTGCATCCTACATCGGTGATCTGCGCCAGCGGCGCTGGCTAGGCGGTGCGCGGGGGTCGCTTTTATTGAAAATCATCGTAGGAACTATTCCAGGGGCAATTTTCGGAAAAATTCTCGAAGATCCCGTGGAGGGCTTTTTCTATTCGCATACAGAACACATTTGGGTCCTTGCCATCACGCTTTCCGTCTTTGCCATTTTCCTTATTATGGCTGAGCGCATGGGCAAGCAGGCTCGTGGCGAAACGCAGATCACCTACCTTGATGCTCTGATTATCGGGTCAGCCCAGGCCCTTGCCGTTATTCCCGGTGTCTCTCGCAGCGGTATCACCATCCTTGCGGGATTGTTTCTTGGCCTTCAACGCCCTGCTGCTGCGCGTTTTTCGTTTCTATTAGCAACTCCGATCATTCTTGGGGCTGTGATCCTTAAAGTCGGGGATCTGCGAACTTCGGACTTAGGGCTTCCAATCTTTGCTGGCGTTGCAAGTGCTGCCTTGGTGGGCATGGCGGCGATTCGCTTTCTTCTGAAATATGTTGAGCATCGCCGCTACGATCTTTTTGCCTTCTACCGTTGGGGGCTTTCTGCCCTCGTTCTTGGTGTTTGGTACTGGCGGCTCACGCATTGAAGCTCTTTCTATAGAGCAATTGGTTGGCCGCCAAAATTGAATTCCCCCGGCCCAAGCCGGGGGGACATAAAACTCACACTTACCGAGCAGCGCACCAACAACAAAAATCGGTTGTAAAAGCTATCTCGGCTGAATCCCACGCCGCGCTAATTCTTGGAGACGCTGAACCCGTTTTGCTGTAGGCGGGTGCGTTGAAAACCATGCCAAAACATTTTCGCCCCGCAACGGACTCACAATCCACATATTCTCCGTGGCAGCTAGCTGCGGCATTGGTGCGCGCATGGCGATCGCTTCAAGCGTCAGCAGCGCACTTGCCAATCCTTGCGGATTTCGCGTTAAGTTGGCAGCTTCCTCGTCAGCGGCGTACTCACGCGTCCGGGAAATGGCTAACTGCACGAGCACGGCAATGATCGGTGCGAATATGGCCAAAACGAGAACAATGATCATGGCCAGCGGGTTGGAGCCTTCACCATCACTCCGCCTACCACCCCCAAACAATGCTCCCCAGCGCAGACCATAGCTAGCGGCGCTGATGAGGGCGGTGATGGTCGCCGCAACAGTGGCCAGCAAGGTATCTCGATGCTTAATGTGGGAGATCTCGTGTGCCAGAACACCTTCGATCTGTTCCGTGTTGAGATGGCGCAAAAGTCCCTGCGTCACCGCAACAGCCGAATGGTGGGGATTTCGTCCCGTTGCAAAGGCATTCGGAACATCTACCGGCACCAGATAAATTGGTGGTTTCGGAATGCCTGCCGCTCGTGCGAGCCGAGCCACCATCTCGTGAACCTCCGGAGCCTCAGCCTCGGATAGCGGTTTTGCCCCATACATTGCGAGCACGATCTTGTCCGAAAAGAAATAGACGACCCAATTAGAGATGATGCCCAAAGCGAAGAAGCTCCACATGAACAACCCGGCGCCGCCCGTGAACTGGTCAACAGCCCAACCTATAGCAGTGAGCAGACCTGTTAGGAACAGTAGGAGGAAGTATGTCTTTATGGTGTTCATTGGTCGAAGTCCCCTGTCCTAAAATTTTGTGCATCCTTGTCGAGTTCGTAAATGAGTACCAACCTGATTCTGTCAGTCTTCTGAAAAATCGGACCTGTCCGACGGTGGTCTGTCCGATTTTCGGGCCCGAACCCCGCCAGCTCCGTTATTAGTTGAATTCTCCTTTGGACCTACCGTGGGATGGTAGCTGGTGCGCTTTTCAAACGACAAGGAGTCAGTACATCCCCATGCGTAACCTCGTCCTTTTTTGTGCCTCGTTATGGTTCACTTATTCTTTCAGCTTTGCGGGGCCGCTCGACCTCTCGCGTCGCAAGGTGGTTTTCTGCATCCCTGGCCAAACTGAAAATATCGGAGCGAGGGCCACGGCGGCATCTATCCCCGTGCGCGAACCTACTACGGTTTTTTCCTTCGTGCTGACAGAGGAGGATCGAAACAATAGTTTCGCACTGCGGTTGCCTCGCGATGTGGCGGCCAAGGTTCATATCAATGGTCGCCCATTGGATGTGGATCCCCTGCCCCGTTCCGACGGCGATTATTATCGAATTCCGGACCACCTTCTAAGGCTAGGAATGAACCGGGTGGAACTTTTACCCCTACCAACAGTGAAAAGGGACGCGACACTTGCAGGGACAGCGGTTTTTACTCTCGACGGCTCTTTTGAAGAAATCCACTTCGCGCGCGCATTTGCGGAAAATGTGCCCAAGGCTCCTCCGCCCGCCGATCCTCTCCAGCCCAAAATTGACGTCCTTCATTATGACTGCACGTGGGTTCCCAGCCTTTCGGCCTCCGTTCTCACTTCGGCCTCCGTGGCTGTGACGGCGCGTTGTCTGGAATCTGGGTTAACGCAATGCGTTCTCGATTTCGATTCGAATGGCGGAGCGCTCGCGGTAAGCTCGGTCGATTCCGGTGTTGGCACTTCACCGTTGGCCTTTTCGGTAGATTCCACGAACAAGAAATTGCGGATCACTCTCCCGCGCTCATTCTCCGCCGGTGAGGAGTTTGTCGTACGCGTGAACTACAGCGGCACACCGAATCCGTCGGGGACTTTTGGTGCTCCTTATGTCCGTTCCACCCATGGCACACCTGCTGTTGCTGTTGTGTACACTTTTAGCGAACCTTATGGTGCCCGTCAGTGGTGGCCGTGCAAAGATTTGCCCGACGATAAGGCAAGCTCATCTGTCCAGCGCATTGTGGTTCCCAAGGGCCAAGGGTGGCAGGTCGTTTCGAATGGCAAACTCGAGCAGATCGTCGACAACGGGGCTACGCAAACATGGGTATGGGTTAACCACTATCCCATTGCCACTTATCTCGTTTCGTTTTGTGTGTCCAATTACATTTATGTCTCAAGTGTCTATACCAGTCGCGATAATTCCACCACTATGACAATTGCCCACGCGATTTATCCCGAGAACATTGCGCAAGAGGGCTCGGGAGCTGCCGGAACGTTGCAAGTGATGAACTTTTTCGCCGACCGTTTCGGTGAGTATCCCTTCCTCGATGAAAAGTACTACACTGCTACCCACAACTCCAGCTCAGGGATGGAACATCAAACGTGCACGAGTATGCCCGGCGGTGACGTGATGGATGGCATGCAGCGGCGCAACGTTCACGAATTGGCGCACCAGTGGTTCGGCGACAAGATTACCCCTGAGAGCTTTGACCATCTGTGGCTCAACGAGGGGTTCGCCACATACTGCGAGGCACTTTGGGATGAATACAAATGGGGACGTTATGCTTTCTGGGCTCGCGTTAACGGGTGGAGCGTTTCGACAACGCAATCTGTGGCGGGACCTTCCTCCGATAACTTTTCATTGTCGGCGGTTTACCGAAAAGGGGCTTGGGTCCTCCACATGTTGCGCAACGTGGTGGGAGAAGATAACTTTTGGGAAATTATGCGCACCTGGGCACAGCATCCTGCCGTGAGTTACGGAAACGCAACCTCGAGCGATTTTGAAACGGTGGCGGAAAGCGTCGCTGGTATGGATCTCACAGCATTCTTTGCGCAATGGCTTTGGCGATCTGACTCGTCCAACCCGCCGGCCCAACCGACTTACCGTTTCAAAGCCGCCAGTTCTAAGGCCGGTTCCAAGTGGAATCTCGCCATTACTACAACTCAGGCAATAAGTGGGAACCCCTACGTCATGCCACTCGACTATGAAGTCGTGTGCCAAGACAACGCAACAACGCTTGTCCGCATCCAGAACTCGACTCTCACGGCCGTGAACAACGTGGATTTCGGTTCCTCCGTGCCGCTCGAGTTAGATTTGGATCCTGATAATTGGGTGCTGAAAACGATGGGTTTGAGCATTGCCACATGTAGCTTGGGGAAACTTGCGGTGGGACAGCCGTTTCAGTATCGTTTGCAAGCGCGCTACGGCAGCACGCCCTACACCTGGAGCAGTGGCAGCGGCCTGCCTCCTGGCCTTACACTTGCTTCAAACGGCTTGATTTCAGGCACACCCACCACACCCGGGGTGTATGCGTTTAGCGTTAGTGTTACCGACAATAGTGGCAGCTCTGCTTCCACTACTCTTGTTGCCGAAGTTGTGGCTGAATCACTAGCGCCGGAGATCATCGTTGAAAGTCGGACGAGTTCGGGAAGTACAACCCCCGCACCTGCTTACCAGGAGACTGGTACCTTCGCGAACACCACAAGTAAATCTGGTGCCCCCCGCGCGGTTGGGAGTGGTGCGCGTTATTCCGTAGAAATCGGCGCCAAAGCCACGTTCAGGCCTGCCATTCCTGTTGCTGGCTTTTACGACGTGTACGTGACCCTTGACGATCGTTACTCTGGACCCAACAACGACGCGAATGTCGCTTTTGCCATCCAGCATGACGGACCCGACATTACAGGGCAGGTCTACTTGCATCCTTACACACCGGGATTGCGTAACCAGTGGCTCAAAATTGCCTCAAAAGTACTCTTTCAAGCTGGTGCCGCAGGTGCTGTTGGCGGTATAACCTTTACCAACCTCGACGGCGATGGAACGGGAGCAAACCCCCAGAATCGTTTCTGCGCCGATGCGGTGAAATTTGTGTTTGTCGCCCCGGCGGCTTCGCAGGTAGAGAGGTGGCAAGAATATTGATGAAAGATAGCTCGACTTGAGAAGACGACGTTTTTTCCACCAGCCGCCTCGCTTTCTGGCCATCCGGTGCCCAACGCCTGGCTTCAGTGCCTTCGGGGCCGCTCGCGGCTTGAAATACTACGTGCAATTACAGGCAAACGTTGCCCACAAAATCACTGCACCGCTCACAAGGCAGGCTATACCTGCGCCAACTGTCCACGGCGAGAACGGCAGTGCAAAAAAAAGCACGTTTGCCAAGGCGAGCAACGCGATTGATACCGCGCCCCACACACCCCACGAGGCAACGCCACGCATACGTTGGCATACACCTTCGTAATAATGATCCCACACTTCTTGTTTCGGTTCGGGGAATTTGAGGGAGCTAGTGAGGCGGGCTAGGCGCTCGAATTCGCGGTACTCGGCTTGGCAGTCGGGGCATTCTTGGAGGTGCAGCTCGACGTCTCGTCGTTCTCGATCGGAGAGCTCATTATCGAGCAGCCCCATCAGCAACTCACTGTACCTTTCACACATAAGGCCTAAGCCCTCCGTTTTTCAGGCTGCGGTAGGCACTCTGCCGTTTTTTATAAATTACTTATGCTAAAATTCACAATGAAATGGGGCAGTAGCATGAAATGCGACAGTCTTGCCCCGATGTTCTAACGCAGGCAAGGAGGCCAGGCGTATGCCGGTGCGATTTTTTCTTGAATCATTCTTTTGCTTGCCGAGCCAAGGGGAAACTTTGAAAAGTTAAGTAGTCCTATGTTGTGTCCATTTTGCCAAACCGAGAATCGTGACGATATGGAGCGTTGCTATCACTGCGATGGCGACCTCTCGATGCTTCGGGTCGTTGTCAACAAGGCCCGCTACCACTATAATCTCGCTTTGGAGCATGCCGAGCGAGGAAGATTCGACGAAGCCATTGATGAGCTTCACAATGCAATCGATCTCGACCGCTCATTTGTACCGGCACACGTTGTTCTTGGCACTATCTATGCCAAAAAGGGCGATTTCGAAAAAGCCCGCGCTGCTTGGGAATCTGCTCTAGCCATCCACCCAGAACTCAATAAGGCACATCGCTACCTCGATCGTCTGGAGAAAGTCTCCGAAGCTTTACCCGTCTTGCGTACGATGCGCTTAGCCCTGACCGCTCTTTTGGTGACAGTCGTTGTACTTCTGATCGCTCTCTTCTGGCAACGCCAGCCGGACCGCGCCGCGATTCTTCTAAAAACAGCTTATTCGGCCTACGAAAACGGGCGCTACAGCGAAGCTCTCGAAAAGCTTTCTGAGGTTGTAAACAAAGGAGAGCCCCAATCAGCCAGCTTTGTTGCTGCGAAGGCTCTGCGCGAAGCCCTTAGGCTCGACTTGCGACAAAAGCTCCAGTTGGCGCAAGAACTCAAACACCGCGAAGAATATCCGCAGGCATTAGCCCTCATTGCTGAGATCGAATCCCAAGGGCCCGATCCACAAACAAGCGCCGCTCTCGCCATGCTCAAGCAGGACATCAACCATTACTACCGCGAGCGCATCCTCAATCTCTACAACCAGTACATTAGTGGAGATGTGTCCTATCCTGAATTGGCCAGCCGCGTGAATGAGTTCCTGCAGGTTTATCCGGACATTCCGGAAAAAGAAGAATTGCGAAAGTTTCTCGACGATGCACGCGAGTTGGAAGTGACTCAACAGATGGAAGCTATTCGTAACCGGTTCCGCAAAGATCGAGATACCACAGCGGCTGTTGAAGCCATGCAAAAAATTGCGGCGACTTATCCAGGCACAGAAGCGATGAAAAAACTTCGTGCCGAACTAGTGGATGAAATCCTCAGCTGGATGTTCGATGAATTTCAAGCTCTGCTCGATCAGCGCAATTTCGATGCGGCGCGGGAATTACTGGCCCAGATTCGCGGCCGGGCGAATGAGTTCCGCGATATTTTGGATGTCATGGGACCGGTGGCTCTAGCTGAGAGGGTTCTTGAAGACAACGAGCGAGCCGAACAACTGAGGAAACTCGACCGCCTCGTTGAAACGGGTAAATTTGATGATGCCGAAGTGCTACTTACCAATCTCATGTTTGACGATCGCCTCACAACTGCAGAGCTGGCCGTGGTCATGGCAGCAGAGGAGCGCCTCGAGAAAAAAGCCCTGAAGCAAAAAGCAGAAAAGCTGCGAAGCCGCAAACATGCTTTTGTAAGTTTGAAAATCTCCACAGACGAAGCAACCGAGACCTTGACGCTTGTCGAAAATGTTCTCAAGCAGCAGTTTGATCTGGAGCCCACGCTACGCGTGGACTTGCTCACGTGCGCCGCTGCTGCAGCTATTAAGCTTAGCAACGAGACTCTCGCTCAGCGTTACATTTCAGCGTTGGAACGTGAAAAGGGAACGGAGCGGACCGTTGCCCAGCTGCGGAAACTTCTAGCGCCCAAATCACCTGCTTCGTCTCCGGCGAAGAAAAAGTAGCAAATTCGTAGTTCGCCCACTTCGCTTTCGAAAACGCTTTTGGGGCAGCCGTCCCAAAGCTCGTGGGTATTTCAGCATTACAAACGACTTTTTCCTGCCACTGTATTTTTGTTATGAGGCCTTGTCCTCCTGTTTGTTATGGTAGAAATACTTGCACAGCCCCAAGAGCTCGACAAGTTGCCTGCGCAGCCCGGCGTTTACATCTTCAAGGACGAGCACGGACACGCCTTGTATGTGGGTAAAGCCGTGAATTTGCGCTCGCGCGTGAAGAGTTACTTTACGCGCTCGGCCGATAACCGATTTTCGGTGGCATTCCTGCGAAGGCAGGCACGTTACGTTGAGTGTATCATCACGGCTAACGAGAAAGAGGCATTTCTTCTCGAGAATGAATTGATCAAGCGCTTGAAGCCGCGCTATAATATACGGCTGCGCGACGACAAGACATACGTTTCGCTCCGCTTTCGAATGAATCACCCCTATCCCCGGCTGGAAATTGTCAGAATTCGTCGTTATGCGGGCGAACGCCTTGGCAAAGGCGACCTCTATTTTGGCCCCTATGTTTCTACTTCTGCGGTGCGTGCGACCCTCCGGTTCCTTTTAAAAATTTTCCCCGTACGCACCTGCCGCGACACCGTATTTGCCAATCGCACCCGCCCGTGCTTGCTCTACGATGTGGGCAAGTGTTGTGCACCATGCGTCCTGCCTGTGAGCCAGGAGTATTATAGGACTCTTGTCGACCGCGTAGCGCGTTTCCTTCGGGGGCGTCGGGAAGAAGTGCGGGAACTGCTCGAGCAACAGATGTACGAACTTAGCCAACGCATGGAATTCGAGCGGGCTGCGCTTGTCCGCGATTATCTCCAGGCAATGGAAGAGACGCTCGAGCGCCAAACCGTGGTGTCGCATGCGGTGCAAGACCGCGACGTCGTCGCTATTGTTTCCGAGGCAGGGCGTTCGCTCATCCTGCTTATGGAAGTCCGCGATGGCGCAGTTGTTAATACATCGGATTTCTTTGTTAAAAACTTCGAGCAAACAAACGAGGAAGTTCTTAGTCAGTTTTTTTCGCGGCATTATGAATCAGCCAATTTGATCCCTCCTGAGATTGTCACAAACATTGAGCTAGCGGATCGTGAGCTACTCGAGGAATGGCTTCGAGACTTACGTGGGGCAAACGTAGAAATACGTACACCCAAACGTGGTGCTAGTGCAACGCTTGTGGCGACAGCTGAGGCGAACGCTCGAGCTCGGCTGGCGCTGCGTGCCCGAGGCGAAAAAACCGATGAGGAAGCGCTTGCGGATTTGGCAGCACGACTCGGGCTCGAACGCGTTCCGCACTCAATCGAGTGTGTGGATATCTCGAATCTTATGGGCACACTCGCGGTGGGATCAATTATCCGGTTTGAACGGGGACGTCCCTTCAAGGAAGGTTATCGGCGCTATCGCATTAAAACAGTGCAAGGGGCCAACGATTTTGCTATGATGCGCGAAGTGCTCTTGCGCCGCTTCCGCCCATCGAGTTCGCGTGCCTTACCGTCTCCAGACCTTTTGTTAGTGGACGGTGGCAAAGCTCAGCTCGGAGTAGCTCGAAAGATTGCCGAAGAGCTTGGTTTGCAATCAGTTATGCTCGCGGCTCTTGCCAAAGCGCGCCGCGACTCAGGAGGGCGATTAGTGAAATGTCCAGGTGACGAAAGCGACAAGGGAGGAGGCGCTAGTGGTTCTTCGCATCGTTTGCAAGAGCGCCTATTCGTCCCCAATCGCAAGAATCCCATCATATTGCCAGGGGGATCCGCAGCCCTATTTTTGGTTCAACGAATCCGGGATGAAGCCCACAGGTTTGCTATCACTTATCACCGGAAGCTTCGCGCGGCTTCTCACCGACGCTCAGTGCTAGAAGAAATTCCAGGTGTGGGAAGCAAGCGCGCGAAGTTGCTGCTGCGTCATTTTGGGTCGCTTGCCCGCATTAAATCAGCGTCCGTCGAAGAACTTGCGGGCGTCCCAGGGATGAATCGTGCTCTAGCACAGCAGATACTTCGCTTCTTCTCTAGTTTAGAACAGCTCGGAGAGCACCATCAAAATGATGATTTGCCCGAAAGTAATACGGCTGTCCATGTCACAGGCGAGGGTGCCTCAGAAGTTCCAGACGAAGCCAGTTCAGAGCTGTCAAGGCCGCGAAAGTGCGATTGAAATCACGATCTCCTGGGAAAACGTAGCGCCTCACAGAAACATCTTCCCCCTGAGCCAGGGCAATATAGGTCAAGCCGACGGGTTTTTCGGCAGATCCCCCGGTTGGGCCGGCAATGCCGGTAACTGCTAGGGCATAGTCCGCGTTCGCAGCCTTTTTTGCTCCCCGTGCCATTTGTTCTGCCGTCTCCGCGCTGACGGCTCCCTTTTCTTCTAAAGTTTTGCTTGAGACACCTAGAAGCTCGACTTTGGCCTGGTTGGAATACGTGACATAGCCGCGCAGGAAAAACGCTGAGCTTCCCGCTATATCTGTTAATAATTTGGCAATTAATCCCCCTGTGCACGATTCGGCGGTGACAAGCGTCGCCTTGTGAAAACTCAAAGCCCTTGCGACAACTAGCGGCAGCGTTTCCTCATCCACCCCGTAAATCAATTCCGGCGAGATGCGCCGACGTGTCTCTTCTTCAATCTCTGCTAATCGTTGCTCAGCTTGTTGGCGCGTTGCTGCGCGTACAACGATCCGGATATCAACGCCATGAGGTTTCGCAAGCATGGTGAACGTGTAATCAGGTTCACTTGCGAACAAGTCCTTGACGCACTGGCCAAGCTCGGACTCTAGCGCTCCGAACGTGTGCAGGACGCGCGTGAGGACATAGCGATTTCCTGCAAAATATGGCCGGAGAATCGGAAGAGCCTTCTCGCGGAACATCGGATAAAGTTCTCGTGGAGGACCTGGCAAAGCCAGAAGAGCGCAGGGCGTAGCCACTTGGTTTTCCGGGTCATCCAAGCGGTGCGCAAGGAAGAATCCCGGAGCCGTCCCCCATTCGTTGTGTAGAATAACGGCGCCTTCTGGAACCCGAGCTTGGACAAGATTGCTTTCTGGCATTGTCCGCCCGCGACGAGCAAATCGCTCCCGCATCATGGCTTCTGCTTTGGCGTCATGAATGAGGGCAGTGCGAAAAACCTTGGCAAAAACGTCCCGATTGACGTCGTCTGCCGTTGGGCCTAATCCCTGTCTCTTATACACATCT
>JANZZJ010000047.1 GCA_026419455.1 Candidatus Sumerlaeaceae bacterium
AGATGTGTATAAGAGACAGGCCTAGCGACAATCCTGCTCGTCCTGGGCAGCACTCATTAGGTCGAAAAACCGGTGTACATCGTGAGGAGGGGCGAGCGCCCTGGTGCTAGCTCTGAAAGTACGCCTGGTTTGACAATTGCTGACCGGTTAGTCCCCAAAATTAAGAGCTTGGGCACGATCTTAAATCGCCGCTCATCAGGGGGGAAAGACAAACTATTCCTGTTGACTATGGACGGGTTATGAGGCGAACTATCCGTGGATGGGGTCAAGCTGGAGGTCTTGCAGTGGCAAGCGCCAGAAAGTTGCACTGGACAAAGGAAGTTAAATTCGCGCGCTCGCCGAACGGGTGGTACCGTGTCGAACTGCCGTCGGCGCGGTGGTGGGATTATCTTCTCATGCCGTTGGTTCTGGGCGTGTGTGGTGCAACGCTGGGTGTAGGATTCACGATTCTTTGCATCAACCAGTTTTACACGTCGTTAATATGCCTGCTTATTCCCGTGGGTCCTTTTATACTGATCGCCATTGGTTCCGTGGTGGGATTTTTGACAAGCATTGCATGGTGGCACCACGCGTATGAGGAACTGAAACACGGTAAGGTGCGCCACGACATTCGTGTGGAGCGGGCGCTGAAACGATCGTTGAAGGAGACTCACCCCCCGCAGCAGGGGCACCCCACATATGATCGTGCGCGTAAACTCTCGCCTCCGATAAGCGCAGAGGAGCAGGAGACATTTGGCCGCATCCTTGGTGATATTCCCCAGCCACGAACCACTCGCTGGCAACGGCTCGATCCTGCCAATCTACCACCCTATCCCCTCTTGCCAGATTGTTGCCATCGCCCACTTGCGCGTGCTCGCTGCCGCTGAGCTTTCGCTTTTGCACACTGCCACTGAATTTTGCCTCTTGCACCCACGAGGTGGGAATAACCAACATAGCCCCACTCGTACATAACCTGTTAAGCACAAAGCGAGGCAGTGTAAAGTGCACCTGAGCATACTGTTACCATCCATTCCTAACGCCGCAGCGGCCCGACGGCTGATTGAGCGCCTTCCGGCCGCATGCTCACGCTTGCCCGATGGCACGCGTTGGGAGATTATCGCCTGTCTGCCCAGATCGGGGCACGCCAGCGTGGAACAGGCACTTGCGCCTTTCCCGCACAAAACCTACAGGTGCCTCAGCGATTACGCAGCGTCGTTGCGTGAAGGACTGCAACTTGCTGCCGGGGAATGGATCCTCACCATGGAGACAGGCCTCGCGCACAGCCCATTTATTATTCCAGAGCTCTACCATCGGCGCCATCAGGCCGACGTGATCATTGCCTCGCGATACGTGGACACTGGCTATGATAACGCCCACTGGTTTCGGGGATACACCTCGCGATGGGCAAACAGGATTTTCCGCTGGATACTGGATTTCCCCGTCCGTGATCTTTCGTCGAGTTTCCGCCTTTACCGCCGGCGCGTCTTTGATCAAGTGCAGTTGGAAGCCACAGGGTTTGCCGTACTGCTTGAGGTGCTAGTGCGCGCTTATGCTGAAGGTTTTCGGCTCAGCGAAGTGCCGTTCCATTACTTTCCGCTTGCGGCAGGAACGGACCATGCTTTTTGGCAGATGGCCCGTCAGTACTGTGCCTCCCTGTACCACTTGTGGCGGCTGCGAAACTCTATTGATTGTTCGGATTACGACGAACGGGCATTCCGAAGCCGAATTTGGTTTCAGCGCTCGTGGCAGCGCTGGCGCTACCATGCTCTCGTGGAGATGGTACGCGATTGCCCCCGCGTGCTCGATGTAGGCTGTGGTTCCAGCCAAGTGCTCGACGGCTTGCCTCAGGCTGATGGGTGCGATATCAGACTGAACAAGCTGCGCCACAAGCGGGGACGCAGCAGCGGGCTCTTACGTGCCAGCGTGTTTGCTTTGCCGTTTCGGTCGAATGTTTACGACGCCGTGATTTTTTCCCAGGTCATCGAGCACCTGCCACGGGATCCGGTCATTCTCCGCGAAATAGTGCGCGTCGCACGCCCCGGTGGCATTGTGGTAGTTGGCACACCCGACTACGCGACATGGTGGACGACGATTGAGAAAATTTACGGCGCTGTTCACCCTGGTGGCTACGCAGATGAGCATATCACGCATTACACTTTTGCGACGCTCAAGGACGAGGTCGAGAGCCTGGGGTGCACTTATCTCGATCATCGCTACGTCTATGGCGCCGAGCTCATCATGCGCTTCCGCAAGAACGAAACTACAGGTATTTGATGAGCGCTGCCATGGGCTCCGAGCTGCCAACAGCAGCAGTTTCTACCTGGGCTAGCGAAAGTATCTGGTCAATGTTCATGAGCCCCGATAGGTCAAGAATACGGCCTCGGAAAAGAAGGAACACGTCGGGGAACTCACGGCCGGCATCACCATAAACAGTGTGCTTTTCAAAGAATTCCTTCAGTCCGCCGAGCACAGAGGATTTTGTCCCGGCAAGGCAATCGCCGCGCCTCAATTGCAAGCGAATAATCCCTTCGCGGTCAATTACACGAAGTTGGGAATCGCGGCGGCGCATAAGTCCCCCCAGCCGCTTCATGACTGTGACAGCCCGAAAAACGATGAGGTTGCCGATTTCTGCGACACGCTCAAACGATTCAACTTCGCCGCGGACGCTTTGGCGTACCTTCGCGGCTAATTCTTCGTCGCTGAGGGCACTTTTCGCGAGATCGCGTGTGCGTAGCTCCGTCGTTCCTGTGGCCGATGCCCGCAGGATACTCTTTTGAGCATCAATTTCAATTTGCACCTCAACGGTTTCGGGTGCAGCTCCCATACGCACCACTGCTTCTTCCGCCTCTTTGCGGATGTCTAAGATGTCCTTTTCCGTCGGGGTGACAACCGTCTTCTCAATGGTATCTCGCACGAGCGCCAAAGCCACCCCAATTGCGGAGATGACAGCTGAATTTGGGGCAATCTCGTGAGGCAGCCCCATGGTTTTTGCCGTAAATGGCGGGTTTGAGACAACTACATTGAATGGTGTCTTTTTTAAATCCTGAGTCATTTCTTTCACATCGCCCCTTAAGAAATCTACACTATCACAGTCATTTATAAGCCTATTCTTTAGTGCGAGTTCATATAGATCATCCTGGATTTCTATACCTACGATGTGGTTTTTATAACCTTTCTTCGCAAGATAGATGGGGATAATGCCACAGCCTGTTCCTATATCTAGCAC
>JANZZJ010000079.1 GCA_026419455.1 Candidatus Sumerlaeaceae bacterium
AGATGTGTATAAGAGACAGAAACAGTATAACTTAATGTCACTAATCAAAAGGACGGAGATCCTGACGCATGTTTTTGTTTCACTTCAGGCTCTTCTAGCGTTTACTGTGATCATAAACCTCAATCTCTACTTCGTCCGTACCTTTCAAACTTTTCCCTGCAACCTGAGCGAAGATAGATTATTAACGCATTGGGCCCCGCAAGCATACCCCCATGCACGCCAGTTACGCCAGCAGCTTAAGGACGATGCAACAGTTGCTGTCCATGCGGAGGGAGGGACGTTTAACCTCTACTTATTCTCAGCATTCGCTTATCCGGTCAGGTGCTTCTATGCGGCGGCGCTTGACAAGGCTAGCTCCGAACCCCACAAGCAAAAGCAACCGCATAGCGCCGTCCAGCTCGACTACTATCTTCATTACGATCCCTTTTGTACCACTTCCCCATTTTCACTCAGGAGGCTCGCCTTTCCATGATGGGGAGTGTTTTGTTGGCATTGATTGCGCAACTGGGCGTGGGATCCGGTGTGCTGGCCTTCCTCCCACCGCATGCACTCGAACGAATTAGCCGCTATACGAAAGTCGCCATCGTGCTCTTTTGCGGATTAACGGTCTCTGGGCTTTCTATGCTCGTTCTGCTATGTCTTGGGATGCCTTTGGCTGTGGAGTGGTTCTATGCCTTGGGAGCTTTAGGCGCTACTGGCGCTGCGCTTTTTGTGCGTCGCTTCCGTGACCACTGGGTGGTAACGTGCCCAAACAATTCTACCCTCGCGGCAAATTTCCCTCTTACTTTGGGTACCATTGCCTTGGCGACATGGGTTGTTCTCGCCGCCCTCTGTCTGCCTTCGGTAGATTACGATAGTATAGCTATTTGGAGCTATCGTGTGCGCGTTCTCCTGCACGAAGGCTCGCTTTATTGTGATAGCCTGCGCAGCCCGCTACGTATTGCGCCAATGCCAAAGCATCCGTATTTTCTGCCCGTCGTCGAGGCTTTATACTGCGGCCGGAGTGGCTTCTCGCACGCGGTCACACATGTTCCCCACCTCGCGTTCTACGCTGTGTACGTCCTCGTTGTCCTTGCTTTCTCGCGCGAGTGGTTTTCCTGTGGCCGTCGCCTGCTAGTCCGAGCTGCCTTATTGTGCATGCCTGCACCCGCAGTGCTATGGTGGTTGGAAGGTGCTCGCGAGCCGGCAATCGGGGTCGCTGCAGTTTGGTGTGTTTACTGGCTAATCCATTGGCTTCACAAGCCAACCTTCACAGCAACTGTGCTCTGTGCCCTAGGGCTTGCGACGATGTATCATATCAAAGTGGAGGGCGTAGCGATCGCTGTCGGAATGTGCGCTGCTTTCGTTCTCGGAGTGCTCTTGTCGGCCACCGACAGACGCGAGCGTGCGAAGCAGGCTGTGTTCGTTATCGTTCTACTAATCGTCTTTGCTGTTCCGTGGGAAATTTCAAAAAAACTCATGCCCCCCTCGCAGCAAGATTATGACTTCACGGCTGGGTTTGATAGCGGCTGGTTTGGGCGGTTGCCTGTTGTTCCCTATGTCTTATGGATGGCGTTCGGCGAAATCTTCCTTCGCCCAGAGCTCTACGGAGCTGCACCACATCTGGCCGCTGCTTGGCTCCTCTTAGCATTGCGTCGCTCCACTTGGCGGCACGCGGTCATCGTACTTCTGCCTTTGGCGTTATGCTTTGGGGGCATTCTGGCAATCTACGTCGTTCGCCAGGAGCAGCTTGGGCCCGCACGTAACGTCACTTTTTCCCGTCGCTTCGTTTGTTTCATCCCGGCAGCAGTTCTGGCTACGGCGTACGTCTATGAGCAAAGGCAGCGCCTACGCTCGACGGAGAACCTCGCCGACGGTCTCACAAGTCCAACAACTTCTTAAGCGCATGCAACGTGACGGCGCGTCCCATGTCGGCAATCGAATCGGTCAGCGGTATCTCTTTGGGACACACTCGCACACAATTCTGTGCATTGCCGCAATCGTGCAACCCGCCTCGACCCATCAGCGCATCGAGCCTTTTGGAAGCATGCATCTTACCCGTTGGATGCGAATTAAACAGGCGAACCTGGCTTATGGCGGCAGCCCCAATGAAAGGACTATGGTCGTTGACTTGCGGACAGGCTTCCAAGCAGCAGCCGCATGTCATACACTTGGCGAGCTCGTACATCTTTTCGCGCAGTTCTTCCGCCATCCGCGGTCCCGGCCCCAAGTCATACGTCCCATCTATAGGAATCCATGCTTTCACACGCTTAAGGCTCTCAAACATTCCTGAACGATCAACGACGAGGTCGCGGATCACTGGAAACTTCGTGAACGGTTCGAGAACAATAGGATCTTCAAGTTGGTCTACTAACGCTGAGCATGCCTGCCTGGGTACACCGTTAATAATCATCGAGCAGGCTCCGCATACTTCCTCCAGGCAGTTGCAATCCCATGAAACAGGTGGCACTTTCTTGCCATCGACCGTTACCGGATTAAGCTGAATCTCCTGTAACACCGAAATGACATTCATTTGGGGGCGGTAGGAAACCCGAAACGTTTCCCAGTGTGAGGGCGCACCGGAGGTGAGCTGGCGCTTGATTCGCACTGTGATATGGGTGCGGTTGCCATTGCTGTTGTTCGTGCTGGCGGCACTGTTATCATGTTTTCGCTCGCTCATGACCATCTGCCTCGGCTCACAGGTCTCTCTTCCTCATAAGTGGAAAGTTTTCTTCATTGATTACATTCAGAACGCAACATGGAAACTGATGATGGCTAAAGATGAACGAGATGAACCCCCTATGTCAAAGCTAGTAAAAATAGTTTACCTCATTTCCTATTTGCCTGCTGTGTTATTCTCGTTCTTCTCCGCATTGAGAAGACGGCGAAGCCCTATTACTAGTTCGGATCGAGTGCTTCTTTATTTATCCGAGGTGATGTGGGATGAGGTCTGGCAGCGTCCACAAGAACTCGCTCAACGCCTGAGTGCCGAAATCCCCACGATTTATGTGTCGCCCGTGCAACTCCACCGATGGCTGTTTTCTCTCAAGTCGCGATGGAAGCCCGTACGGGTGGTTCTTGAGGGCGGGAGAAAAATCTGTGTCCTTTCTCCACTCATTTTTCCAGGACACTACCGTCTTCGCGTCGTGTACGCTTTGAACTGCTTCATGCTAGGGCTGCTTTTAAGAAAATGGATTCATCGTTGCGAGAACGTCTATTGCATCACCGACAGCCCTTTTGCGTGGCCCGTTATCAAAAAGCTGTTTTTCGCTGGCGGCAATCGTTGTCGGTCACTCCGTCGCCTTCATTACGACGTTATTGACGATTTTCCCGCTTTCGGTTGGGCTCCTGGGTGGGCACGAGCGTACGACAATAAATTACTTGGCCTGGCGGATGGTGTGACGACAGGCACCTACGAGCTGTGGCAGCTTCACCGCAGTAGTCGCCCGGATGCTGAATTTATTCCGTGTGGCGTTGACTACGACGCGTTTAATAAGCGCGCCCCTGGAATACCGCCAGATCTTGCCCCGCTTCCCGAGCCGCGTTTGGGCTACATAGGTTCTGTCAGCGACCGGTTGGATTATGAGTTGATTGTTGCTCTTGCCGAACGCTTCCGCCATGCCTCCGTGGTGCTCGTGGGACCTATTCGCATGAGCGAGGAACGCCTTCCGCTGCGCCCAAATATCTTCTATCTTGGACTTAAGCCCCACTCACAACTGCCCGCCTATGCTCAGCATTTTGCCGTAGCACTTATTCCCTTCGTAATCAACGAAAGCACCGTTAAGCTGAATCCGGTTAAAACGCTCGAATATCTTGCTGCAGGAATTCCTGTTGTTAGTACTGCAATTCCCGATGTCATGCGCTTCTTCTCGCATGCGGTTTATATAGCCAAAGATCATGATGAGTTTTTGCGATACGTCGAGGAGGCCATTGAATTCCCCGATATTGAACGCATTCGCAACGGCGTAGAACTCGCTCGCACTTCGTCATGGCAAGAAATGGCCCATCGAATGGCGTCACGAATCTTGACCGACCCGATAGAAACAGGCCATGCTACCTCCACGAGAGAATAGCACACGACCATGAGAATTGCACTCGATGCTCGCTATCTTAAAGACGACTATTCAGGTATTGGCGTGTACTCGGAAAATCTCATCGAAGCTTTAGCGAGTACCGACAGAACAAATGAATACCTTGTTATCACCCACTCCAGTTTTCGTCGCACACTGAAACTGGGGGACAATTTTACTGTCGTCTCGTATTCTGCTCCTCCTGTTTCGATTCGCAGCGTAAGTGCTCTTCACTCGTTCTTGCGTCCGTACGAGGTCGATCTACTTCACTCGCTCTTCCCGCTCTCGCCGCTTTTCTGGGACCGCGATCTACTGGTAACGGTCCACGATTTGCAGCCGTTGATGGATCCCGACTTTACCGGCCGGCGGCCGCTTGCCATGCGGCTCATCTACGACGCATTTTACCGCACCACCTATCCCGCTGTCATGCGCAAGGCCGATTGCCTCATTTGTGATTCCTACGCGACTTTGCGCTGGATGCGCGAGCTTTGTCCTGATGTTGCGGGCAAAGCTATCGTCGTATACGGCGGGATTGATCCCGAATGTGCAAAAGAGCCCAGCGAGGACGAAATTGAGCACGCGCGCAGCAAATACGAAATTCCCGACCGATTCCTTTTCTATATTGGCTCCACCCGCCCTAACAAGAACCTCAGCACGATGCTGGATGCATTTGAAGAATTCATCCGGCGCTATCCGGAACACGACGACCTGTGCTGGGTTCTTGTCGTCAAACCTGACCGTTTTTTCGATCCTTTCTTCGCAAAAGTCACAGAGCGTGGGCTTCTAAAAAGGGTGAAAATCTACAGCCAAGTCAGCGAAGTTGAACGACGCGTATTTTATCACCTCGCCACTCTCTTATATTTCGTTACAAAGTTTGAAGGTTTCGGCTTGCCCGTGCTCGAAGCTCAGGCGAGTAAATTGCCCGTTCTGGCCTCCACGCACGGTGCACTTCCTGAGGTGGCAGGAAAAGGTGCTATTCTTGTCGACCCTGATGATCGCGACAGTATCGTCGACGGACTCAGTCAGTTTTTTTCGCGGCCCGACCTGAGGGACCGACTTATCGAAGCAGGGGAGGAAAATGTACAGCGTTTCTCTTGGAGACGTACAGCACGAGAAATTGTCCAAATTTATACTCACATATTCGCACAAGATCAGCTTGACACCACTGCTGAGGAAGAATGACACGGTTTGACTTGGCATACAGCGCATTAGTTCCTTTTTTTGCCCCCGTTATTTTTTACCGCCGTATGGCTTACGGCAAGTATCGCCAAAGCCTACCCGGCATGTTTGGGCGCTTTTGGAGACAACACGAAACGGATCCATGGCGAAACGGTAGCATTTGGCTTCATGCGGTTAGTGTAGGTGAATGTGTTGCAGCCAAAGCCCTCGTGCCCAAGATCAAAGCTCGATTTCCCGATTTTCCTTTTGTACTTACCACAGTAACCGAAACGGGGCAGGCCACAGCCGTAAAGCTTTTCCAGGACACGGTTGATGAAATCACCTACTACCCAGCTGATTTTTCATGGGTCGTCGAACGATTCCTTCAATGTTATCGACCACGTCTACTGGTGATTATGGAAACAGAGCTGTGGCCCAACGCCCTAGAGGCGGCTTATCGGCGTGCGTGTGCTGTGGTAGTAGCTAACGGGCGGATTTCGGAAAAATCTTTTCGGTCGTATTTTCGGCTTCGCCGCTTATTTGAGCGCCCATTGAGCAAGATTTCTGCATTCTGCATGCAGACGCCAGCGGACGCTGAGCGGATCATTCAAATTGGCGCGCCAGCGGAGCGAGTGTTTGTTACCGGTAACTGCAAATTCGATGTCACCTATTCTTCCCCATCTCCCGCAAGGCTGGCAGAACTCCGTGAAATGTTGCGTCTCGAGCCCAGCAGGCCAGTAATCGTTGCAGGAAGCACACACGCCGGTGAGGAAGAGATCATCCTGAGCGCGTTCCGAAAACTAAAAGAATGCGGCCTCGCTGCTCAGTTAGTTCTTGTGCCCCGGCACCCGGAACGGTTTGAGTCAGTCTGGCAGTTAGTTGCCAAGAGCGGATTTTCCGCCTTTCGTGTCTCTAAGGCCGAGACTCTTCCTGCAACTGCACGGAACTCAGCGACTACAGGTGCGGACGTTATCCTCGTCGATCAGATGGGAATCCTGGCAGAACTCTACGCCATCGCTACTGTTGCGGTTGTTGCGGGAAGCCTCGTTCCCGGAATAGGTGGCCACAACCTGCTCGAAGCGGCTATCCATGGCGTTCCAGTTGTTTATGGGCCCTACATGGAGAAGCAACCGGAGCTGACGCGCATCCTCTCACCCGAAAACGGCGGAATTATGGCCGATGGGGAATCGCTAGCTGACACTCTTTTCCGTTTGATGCGAGACGAGCAGTGGCGGTCGGAAATTGGAAGAAAAGTGCGCGTAGCAGCGCATTCGCAACAAGGGGCCGCTGAGCGCACACTTGAAATTATTGTGGAGGCTACAAAAGCCACAGGGGGTTTTCTCCCCCATTCATCCAACTTTTGAATTGCTCCGTGCTCGCCCATTTTCTTTTGCACCCTGGGTCGAGAAGACGGAAACGGGTTTGCATGCCCCTTGGGCCACAATGCAAATTAGTGAACGTTCATGCGTATCGGCATTGATATTCAGACACTTGAGACCTTTGAAGCTCATCGAGGGATAGGGCGCCTTTGTCGCCAGACAGTTGACGCTTTGCTCTCCCATGCTCCAGAACACGAAATTTGGCTTTTTGGTCGAAGCCCTACCCCCCCATCTCCGGCGCAATCTTTGCTTGAACGGGGAGCTAGATACGTATCCCTAGTCTTTGACCAGTCCACTGAGGCGATTCTGCAAAGGGGGTGTGCCACAAACTTCCTTTGGGACACGCCAGCTGCCCGGGAGCTGGATCTCTACCACGTCACCAGTCCGCTGATGAACGATATTGTCATTCCCGCAAGCGCACCGTGTCCCGTGGTGGCCACCCTTCTCGATGCCATTCCTGCAGTGATGCACGAGCGGCGTCGGCCGATATTAGGGGCACAAGAGTGGAAACGCTATTGGCAGCGCGTGAGGACACTGCGCACATGGCAGGCGTTTGCTGCGATCTCGCAAACAACGGCCGACGACTGCGTGCGTCTGTTTTGTCTTTGCGAAGACCGCGTACACACTACTTACGTTCCTGTGGAGCAGCGGCCTCTCGCTGCATGGCCGGTTGAGAGAATTGATGCGACGCTCGCGGCCTATGGTCTTAAGCGCGGCTATGTTCTCAGCATAATGGGCTATCACCCACGGAAGAATTTCGAAGCATTATTCTTATCGTATGCCCGCATTCCCAGTTCTTTGCGCCAACGTGCACCCCTAGTGATCGTTTGTGCGCTCCGTCACGAAGAAAAGGAGGAGCTGCTCGCCATTGCGCGCAAGTATCGCTGCGAAGGCTCCGTCGTCCTACCAGGATTTGTCCCTGATGATGACTTCCCAGCAGTTCTTGCCGGTGCGGCAGTACTCATTTTCCCGTCTCGTTACGAAGGTTTTGGGCTGCCTGTCGCCGAGGCCATGGCTGCCGGGGTTCCGGTGGTGGCGTCGAATACGTCTAGTTTGCCAGAAGTTGTGGGCGAAGCAGGTATCCTCTGTAATCCGGACGATCACCGAGCATTTACGGCAGCGATCCTTCGCTTGGTGGCAAACGAGGACGAAGCCAAGCTATTCAAGGCGATGGGGTTCATGCAGGTTGCGAAGTTTTCCCCTGAAAGATTTGTCCAACGTCTTCTGAAGTGTTACGATGCAGCTGTAAGTGCATCGCGCTCCGTTGTGGCCGTCTCAACCTCCCCCGAGTGCATCCGTGTTGCTGTATTTTCGCCTCTCTCGCCGAAATTATCCGGTATAGCCGATTTCACGGAACAACTGATGCTGAACTTTTCTGACCGGGTTGTTCTCTCCTGCTTCATTGACGATTTTGAGCCCTCTAATCCGCTTGTTCGCCAACGCGTAGAAATTCTGCCGCATTGGGTCTTTGACCGATTGCACAAGGAGCGGCCGTACGACGTGATTCTCTATGAGCTGGGCAATAATTTGCTCCATGCGTACTCCTTGCCGTATTTGGAGCGCTATCCGGGGATCGTAGATCTCCACGATTTCAGTATTCTCGGCCTGTTTCAGTACCTGGCTCGTGATTACGGTTGGGTTCCGGAAGCTGTGCGCTGGATTAAGCGCGAGAGTGTCCAGGAAGCAAATGGCGTCGCAACGGAGGACGACATTGAGCGACTGGATCCTCTCAAAGTGCCGCTCACCCGCTGGTTGCTAAACCACCATCGCGTTACTGTCGTTCACTCAAAATGGTTAGCGGATCACCTTGCGCCGCAGACACTCGAAGGGGAGTCCCGAATTACCTACATTCCGCTTGGGGTAGATCTCGGAATGGTTCGGGCACCGCGTCCGCCCCGCGAAGAGCTGCGCCGCAAATACCACCTTACTTCTCACGCGTTTGTTGTTGCGTGTGTTGGGGTTATGAACCGCCTTAAACGCTTGCCGCAGGTGATCGCCGCTTTCCGAGAATTTAATCTGATGTGTCCCGAAAGCTATCTCGTTTTTGTAGGTCCGGCAGACCGTCTTGTCCTTCGAGAGGTCATGCAGCTTGCTGCCAAGTACCGCATCAAGAACCGGCTGCGCCTGCTCGGCCACCGTCCCTTACCGGAGCTCTACGAGGTGCTTGATGTGGCGGACGTCGTTGTCAATCTGCGTTACCCCACCATGGGGGAATCATCGGCTACGCTAGTCGCCGCCCTTGCCATGGGGAAGCCGGCGTTGGTCACTCCCTTGGGACAATATCTGGAGTTTCCCGACGATGTTTGCTTGAAGGTTCCTCCTAACCGCCGGGAAAAACATATTTTGTATGAGCACTTGTGTCGCCTCTATAGGGACCGCGACTTGTGTGAGCAAATGGGAGAAAATGCGAGAAAGCACGTTGAGGCTTGGGCTTATCATCTCATCGCTGCACATTACGAGAAGCTATTCGATCGCGTAAAAGCCCAACGGCAGCTTTATACTCAAGATGATATGGGAGCTCAAGGATGATAAGACCACGGCTTAAATATTTCATCCAATGCGACGAGGTCCGTAACGAACACGGCAAGTTCTCCGCCCTCGGCATTTTCGACACTATTTATTCTTTGTTTTTTCCTGCCACCCACCCGCGTTTCTTTTTGTTGGTAGGATTTACTGGCCCGGAGGGATCTTACCCGTTGGACGTTCAAATCTCTGACCCCAGTGGAAGAGCGATAGCAGAAGTCAAAGGGCGGCTCCAAATTGCTGCCTCGCATCAGGTGGCAAACGCAGTGTTCTGCTTTGAGAAGTTTCCCCTCGTAACACCGGGCCAGTACACGATAACGCTTTTTCTCGAAGGTGATTTTCTTGCGGAATTCCCCTTCTTTGCAAAACCACCGTTCGAAGCACGCCAGCGCACGCCGGAGGAAATAGCGGCGTTGCTGGACCGCCCCGACATCGTAAAGTCCGCAAACGCCGACGTGCACTGTCCGAAGTGCAGAACGCTTTACCGCTTTCAGCACAATCTCGATCCCAAGGCCCCAGTCGCAGCAGGTTTTCTCGCTCTGCCGCCGGGAGAGTTTTTTTACTGCAGCATTTGCCAGGCGCAGATACCAATTACTCAATTGCGCGAAAACCTCATGCGCATTGTGGGCGTGCCCAAGTCGTGGCTTGATGGACACATGCAAGAGCCGCCGTCAGATCCCAATGCTGCTGGGGGCATTCAAGGATGACGGACCAGCGTTCGCGATTGCTCTACGATCGTGCCTCACGGGTTCTCGTAGGCGGGGTCAACAGCCCAGTACGCGCTTTTTGCAGCGTCGGCGGAACACCGCGGTTTATTGTCAGCGGTAAAGGGGCTCATGTCACCGATGCCGACGGCAATAAGCTCGTGGATTTTGTCTGCTCGTGGGGGGCGTTACTCTTTGGTCATGCGCCGGATTTCCTCCACGATGCTCTCGAACGGTGCGCCCGCTATGGCACAAGCTATGGTTTCCCCACCGAGCTAGAAATTGAATTTGGCGAACAGGTGCGACGGCTGGCCCCACATGTCGAAATGTTGAGGTGTGTCAACAGCGGGAGTGAAGCAACTGCTGCGGCAATCCGTTTAGCACGCGGGGTGACGGGCCGGCCGAAGATCCTCAAATGCGCCGGCTGCTACCATGGCGCCGTCGATTCCCTGCTCGTGACAGCCGGTTCTGGCATTGCAACTTTAGGAATTCCTGAAACCGTTGGAATCCCTAAGGCAGTAGCTGGCGAAACATTGGTTGTCCCCTATAATGACAGAGAAGCGCTTCTCCATGCGTTCCAAGTTTTTGGAAATGAAATAGCCGGGTTTATCCTTGAGCCGGTTGCCGGGAACATGGGGCTCGTGCCACCAGATGACGGATATCTTGCGTTGGCACGTCAGCTTACGTCCGATCACGGAGCGCTACTTATTTTCGACGAGGTTATGACAGGCTTTCGCATTGCTGCGGGCGGTGCGGTTGAGCTATACAACGTCGTGCCCGACATCGTTTGCTTTGGGAAAATCCTCGGTGGCGGGGTCCCCATTGGTGCCATTGGCGGACGCAAAGAAGTTATGGAGCAGTTGGCACCAGTTGGCCCAGTTTACCAAGCGGGCACTCTAGCGGGGAATCCCCTTGCCATGAGCGTCGGACTGGCCACGCTGCAAGAAATAGAACGGCGTGGCCAAGCGCTCTATGAGGAGCTCAACCAGCGTGCTAACCGTCTTGCTTCAGGTCTCATGGAAATTTTCCTCTGTGAAGACGTGCCCGCGGTCATTCAACGGGTTGGTTCGATGTTTACGGTTTTTTTTATAGACCGTCGGGTGAGGAACTATGTGGATGCAAAATCAGCGGATACGCTACGATTTGCTCGATTCTTTCACGCCATGTTGGAGGCTGGCGTGCATTTGCCGCCGTCGCAGTTCGAGTGTTGGTTTATGGGCACAGAACACGACGACGAAGTGATCGAGAAAAC
>JANZZJ010000156.1 GCA_026419455.1 Candidatus Sumerlaeaceae bacterium
GGCGAATGTAGGCGCGGATCGGGCGGCGAAAGAGCCGTGGCATCCAGCGCTCGATGGCCTTAAGTCCTTCCAACGTAGACGCGATTTGGGCGCGGGGAGTGTCCTGGCTTAAGTGGCTTTCGACCAAAAGGTTGTCAAGCTGGCTTTGCATGAATTCGCCCAAACTCTCTCCCGCCACTGCTTCGAAAGGTTTCACGGCGCATTGGCCGTGGTCTGAAAGAATGTAGAAATCATACTGGCGCTCCGAATAAAGTGCGGCCTTGTAGAGGCGCTCGATGCAGCGATCAATGCCTTTGAGCGTCCACATCGCTACCCGGCTGTCCGGGCCACGCTGATGGGCATGCTCATCATAGCCGAGGAAACTGAGGTACACGATAGGAACACGGCGGTACACGTCGATTATTGCCCCAAGCGTGATCAGCTCGCGCGTAACGATTGTCAGTGCCACGCGCAGTGCAATAAACTCCAGCTCGCGACGCAAAGTTCCGCCAGAGAAAAGCCATCGCACGGAGTCATAGAGTGCGAGAATGAGCTCAAGGACGACCAGGCCAGCGATTTTGGCAATCACGAGAATGTTCAGTACACTAAGCAGTGCAATGTCCCATAAGCGAAAAACAAATTTCCATCGTCGGGGAGCGAGCAGGGTGCTAAAAACAAAAAGCGATGCATCCGCCTCACCTGTAAATACACAACTGAATACACTTCCGCCGCGAAGCAGCCCCGGTTTACTGAATGTCTTCTCAATGCGATAAGCACAATCGCTGTGCCCCATCCGATAATAGACACCCTCGCTTTTGTCGTAAAATTGAAACCCAGGGATATTGTCGTTAGACCCGTAAAAGCATCCGCCCTGGAACGCTGGCGTAGATGTCGGTATTTCGCTCGAAAAACTTGAAAGCCGCAGTTTGCCTTTCCGCAGGAGTTGTCGTACAAAAGGCAGACGCTTCTGCGCAATTGCTTGGCGAAGGCGTGGATACGACAGCCCATCGAGTTGGACAACAATCAAACCACGCCTTTCGAGGGGGACCTCGCTAAACGGGATGCCCATGCGGCGCAGGAGCGTAGGACCACGGCTAAAAAGGACGTTTATCAGCCGGCGGGCCTGGCCAACCCATGCTTGGAGCGTCGTGATCATGCACCTGTTTTATATAAAACTCTTGCTTCTGCTGTTGTTTACAGATGCTTTAGGCCGAACTTATTCAGTTTGACAACCGTTTCTGTAATCGAGCAGAGCCGGTAGGCAGATTACGTGGAGAAAGAAATATCACATGCGCAAACTCATCGCTTTGAGCATTAGCCTCTGTTTTTGTCTCGTTTTACTGTCCGGATGTTCTTCGAGAGGTCCGGAGGAAAGATTGCAAAAGGTTGGAAAGCTTTTTCAGCAGAATGATTACCTGGGGGCACGAATTGAAGCCAAGGAGCTTGTGCTCAAATATCCCGACTCGGATCAGGCAATTGTTGCGCGGCTCATGTTGGCCCAACTTTACGATCGTGATGGCCAGCCGGACGAGGCTTTAAGCGAGCTATCACACATCCTTGCCCGCAAGACACAGAAAGACCCTGAAGGAATTCAGGCGCTTGGCTACAGCATTGATATCCTCAAGCGAGCCAAGCGTTACGAGGAAGCATACCGGCTCATCGATAAGTTCCAAAAGCAGTATGCCGATGATCACTTAACCTCCTTGCAGTTATCGGTCGCTCGCGCGGACGTCCTGGCCGACGAAGGGCAAACGACTCCAGCTCGGCAACTACTCATGGGCTTTCTTCAGGAAAGCACCTCGCCTCAGGAGCGCCAACACTTCCGCCGCCTCATCGGGATGACCTTTCAACGGGAGCGAGACACAACGGGTGCTGCCGAGTTCTTCGAGTCGCTCTACCCTTCGGCACCCACAAACGAGGATAAGCGCGACATTGCTCTGCGCGCGGCATGGTATTACGCTGCTGCGGGCAATTATGAAAAGGCGCGCGAATGGACAGAGCGCGTGACGCAGGAATTCGCCAAAGCCATTGGCGACGAGCTTGACGGCAGAAAGAAGGTCGCTTTGGCGCAAGTTCTGGGCCACCTGTACGCGCAAGTCGGGAATCTTGCAGGGGCACTCGATGTTCTCCAAGCTATTTACGAAGCTCCTGTCACCGATCAAGAAATCCTGGCCGCGGTCATCAACGACGTTGTGATTACGCTTTTGCGAATGGGCAAGGTGAATGAAGCTGTGGATTTTGTGCGCAAAGCCGGACAACGGTTCCCCGAGTCGCCATTGGCTCAGCAGGCGGTCCAAATGGAAAGCATGAAAGCACAGGGGAGACTCGATACTATCGATACTTCTCCTCTTGTCTTGCGCTTCGCAGCCGACCCGATCATTACCCTGGATAAGAAAGTGCTGTCACTCGATGCGGAGACCACTCCTACCGGTTCCGCCATCAGCGCCTCAGCGGACAAACCGACGACGGTACCTAGCAGCTCAGAATGAAAATGTCGTTTAAGGTGCTGTGGGACGGATTTATACCCTCAATGTATTAAAGAGATGACAACTATTTAATCTAACTTGCTATAAAAATATCTCACTATAGTGTCTGTCTCTTATACACATCTGACGCTG
>JANZZJ010000195.1 GCA_026419455.1 Candidatus Sumerlaeaceae bacterium
TCTCTATTAAATCCACGCCAAGTCCAAAAATCATCCGTCCTAACCCCGACGTGCCTTTATTCTCTGAGTACGCTTCCGCTCACAGGACAAGGCAGTAACATCGCGTGGTGCAACGAACTTCTCGTCAGTCCGCCTCAGCCAGCGTAGACGGGGCTGGGTCTTTAAGCCAGTGTCGATTCAATTGCCCACTAATTATCCCCCCGCTCCAAAATAATGCGAAGGTATCTATAAGGCTTATCACGGTTGCGGCTGAAAACGGGTTAACTCGCTTTCCGAACATCCTCGCCTTTCCCTGCTATGGCTTGAGAGCCGCCTCGGGTCATCATCCGGCCAAAAAGGATTGGGAGCACCTGCCACGCGCGGCGGCGTGCGATCACGCTCAAGCTGGAACCGTTTAGCGTAGTGCGACGCCTTTTGCTTCCTCTCCGATAGTCCTAATGGTGAAGCGTATCATCCGACCTTGATTTTTCTGGTGTTCGACTTGTTGTATCCCATGCGACCCATGGAGCGTACGATCCGCAGATTACTCCGCCGCCACGGCATTGAATTGGCCAAAAAGTTTGGCCAGCATCTTCTGGTTGATTTGCCGATGCTGGAGCGCATTGCGGAATCGGCAAGGGTAGGCCCCGAGTGGGACGTCGTCGAAGTGGGCGCCGGCGTGGGCAACCTCACTGCTTTCTTGCTTCGGACTGGAGCCCACGTCACCGCTCTCGAGCTGGACGAGCGCTTCCGCCCTCTGCACGAGGAGATTTTTGGGTGCGACCCAGAGGCTAGCCAACGCCTCAAACTCTGCTACGGCGACGCCCTCCTGTTTGATTTTCACGCAGCCGCGGCTGATGCCACAAGTCGTGGCCGCAAGTTTGCTATTGTGGGAAACATACCCTATCAAATTACCTCGCCCCTCATTGCCAAGGTCATCCTTGAGGAAGTGGCATTCGACTCCATGACGCTCCTCATCCAACGCGAAGTGGCCGAGCGGCTCGCCGCAGGCAAAGGCGGCCGCCACTCTGGCGCTATTTCCATCAAGGTCCATTTCCACTGCGACGTCCGGCTGCTTTTTCCCGTCGGACGCCGGCTGTTTTTACCTCCGCCCCAAGTCGAATCGCAGGTCATTCAATTTCTGCGCCACACGCCACCTCTTCCTCCCGCCCAACGGCGACGCTTTTTCTCCTTTGTGGAAGCCGCGTTTGGCCAGCGGCGCAAGATGATCTCGAACGCTGTTGCCGCCCGCGGTATTGGCTTCGCCAAGGAAGAAATCGAGTCCGCCCTGCGCGCTTTGGGCTTGCCCCCGACCGCTCGCGCCGAACAATTGGGGCTCAATGAATTTCTTGCGCTTTACGCGAAATTGAATCCTACGAATGCACCAAAATGATTGAAACCATGACAAAAAAGCCCCGAGTCCGCTTTGCTCCGTCGCCAACCGGGCTTCTTCACGTGGGAAGTGCCCGCGCCGCTCTTTTCAACTGGCTGTACGCACGCCACACCGGCGGAACTTTCCTCGTGCGTATCGAGGACACAGACCTCGAGCGCTCCACCGAAGAGGCCACTCGCCAAATCCTTGAATCGCTCGAATGGCTAGGTTTGACCCCCGACGAGCCCGTACAATACCAAGCCAAGCGAGCCCATATCCATCGCGCGTACCTTGAACGACTCCTGGAGTCGGGACATGCCTATCGGTGCTATTGCCCCAAGGAAAAGCTTGACGAGCTGCGTGAGCAGGCACGTGCCGAAGGCCGCATCTTCGCCTATCGCCGCGAGATGTTTCCCGATGATGAAGCCCGCAAGCTTGAGGCTGCCGGCGCTCCCTTCGTCATTCGCTTTCGCGCTCCCGTGGGAGGCATCACTGCGTTCGACGACATCGTCTACGGCCATATCGAGGTTGAGAACGACACGATTGGCGACTTCGTAATCGCACGTGCCGACGGCACGCCGCTTTACAATTTCACCAACGTCGTGGACGATATCGACATGGGGATCACGCTCATCTGCCGCGGCGAAGATCACGTTCCGAATACCCCAAAGCAAATCATGATTTACCGCGCGCTGGGGGTGGAACCCCCGCAATTTGCCCATTTACCACTCATTTTGGGGCCCGACAAACAGAAACTCTCGAAGCGCCACGGGGCCACAGGTGTCACGGAATTTCGCGAAATGGGCATTCTTCCCGAGGCTCTCGTCAACTATCTCGCCCTGCTGGGATGGGCTCCGCCTGAGGCCGAATTCGATGAGGTTATGCCCCTGGAAGAACTCATCGCACGTTTTAGTCTCGAGCGAGTCAGCAAGAGCCCCGCCGTGTTTGATCACGAGAAACTGCTTTGGATGAATGGCGTTTATATCCGCAGAAGTCCACGCGACCGCATCGAGGCCCTCGTGCGTGAACGTCTTGCCCGGCGCTGGCCAGAAATCGAATCTCCCTCCTTCCAACCGCCCAATCCCTTGCTAACCCGCGACCCTTGGCTGCGAGGAATTATTGAGCTTGCCATTGAGCGTTCTCGCACACTTGCTGACTTCCCCGACCAGTTGGCTTATTTCTTCGAACGCCCCGAAAGCTACGACGAAAAGGCCACCAAAAAGTTTCTCTCAAGTCCTGCGCAAGTCGCCCAGCTTGAACATACAGCAAAGATCCTTGGCGACGCGTGGGAACAGGCCTGCACCCAAGCGAACCCCGCCAAGGCTGATGCCGATGCACTCGAGCACTGGTGCGAAGCGATGGAGAAACCACTCCGCGAGTGGGCAGAGAACGAGAACGTAAAATTTGGAAACGTCGCGCAACCGGTACGTCTGGCAGTTACTGGCCGAACGGCTTCCCCACCACTGTTCCACGTCCTTTGGTTCCTTGGTCGCGACGAAACCTTGTACCGCATCCATGCCTGCGCTCAGTGGGCACGGGCGCGCATGAAAAACAAGTGAGGGTGGACTCGCGAGGCTGGCACACCAGTATCGATCGCCGCACTCACATGATGAATTTTTCCGTCGCCGCCTTGATATGAACTACGGCCCAACGTGTGGGGCGGTAGTTCAGTTGGGAGAACGCCGGTTTTGCAAGCCGGAGGTCACGGGTTCGAATCCCGTCCGCTCCACCATCTCTCTTTGAACGCCTGCGGTTATCGTCGTGGCCCCTTCCACGCCCATCTCACTCTCTTTGTTCAACACTACCAGCCGCTTCAACCAACACACCTGCACCTACCACGGGTGGTAGGCAGGTTTCTCTTCGCTCCTGTCTCAGAAGCATTACAAAAGTAGCGGACGCGGCGCAGCGCCAAAACCCATCTTGAGCTGGGCGGCTTGCAATTTTCCGGCACGACGAATAAACGTACCTTCAAAGTTCGGAAATAATATCTGAGACCTTGCAGGTGCAGCGAGCGCACTCCCTCGCTATTAGGCTTGCTCCTACAGTTGGCGCACGAGCACGGTTTGGGCCAGCGCCCGATCGAACGCAAACTCACTGTAGCCGGCCCTCACCACTACAGCAGGTGAATGCTTGAGCACCGTCAACGTCGTCCCCGGCAGAATCCCCAACGACAGAAACTTGCGAACATGGGTGGGATCGAGAAATCGCTCGATTAACGCCTGCTTACCAGGGGGGACTTCCGCCAATGTGAGCCCCGACCGCTGACAGAGACCATCGGGAGCAGGGCGAAGCTTGGCTTCGTGTTTGCCAAAAAGCCATTGCCGTAAACGCGCCAGCGGATGTGGTTCGCGTGGCATTTCCATACCACAGTTCGGGCATTTGACCATCGAGCAATGCGAGCGCGAACAGCAAAGTGCACATGCGACCTCGCTCTGATGCTCATCAAATTCCGTGCCACATTCCCGACAGATCATCTCACAGCGCTCCCGTCACACGAAGAATAAAGTTTGCCGCAATTCCGACGGTCGTCGCCGTCACAAGTATGGCCGCGCTCGTTCCTAGGGCAAAACGCCATCCGCGCTCCTTTTGCATGACCGAGAACATAGCAATACACGGGAGAAATAGGGAAATGACGAGAGCAGAAATAAAAATCTGCCTATCATCAAGTTTGCCGTGATTGAGGAGGTCGAATAAGCCTGCAGCCCCATAATCACGGCGAAAAAAACCGAATAGCAGCGAATGGGCTGCTTCGCGCGGCAGCCCCATGGCGTAAACCACCGGCTCAATCACCCGAATAATCAATTCAAAGACACCCGTGATCGTACCGACCCAAATAACGGCACTTGCAGCAAGAAACAGGGGGAAAATCTCCACAAAGTACCAGTACATGCGAGAATAGGTCTTGGTGAGTACGTTCGAAAGCCGCGGCATGCGAAGCGGCGGTATTTCCAGATAAAACGCCGGCGCCTTGCCCGGCACCCTTCGCGCTGCAATCATTCCCAAGCCGAGGAAAATCACGCTCATGAGGGCTATCCAGAGTATGAAAATATACGGCCGCTGCGCCACCATCGCCAATACCACACCCAACTGAGCCGAACAGGGGATAGCAAAACCAAGCAGGATCGTAGCAATAATTCGCTCACGTTTTGTCTCTAAAATCCGCGTCACCACCGTCGCCATGGTGCCGCACCCGAAACCCAAAACAATGGGGATTACTGCCCGTCCGTTGAGCCCCAGTTTCTTGAAAACGCGGTCGAGCAACAAAGCCAAGCGCGGCAGATAACCGCTGTCCTCGAGCACGGAAAACATGAGAAAAAACGTTCCGACAATAGGCAGGATAAGCGCCACCGCATAGCGCAATCCCAAGGTCAACATGCCGTAATCGTGCACGAACAGATCCTGCAGTGTCGGCCATGGAATAAGGCGTTCGAACCACGTCGTGAGCCACGGCGTCACGTACTTCTCATAGACACCATTCTCTAAAAAATCCACCAGCGTACCGGCTCCAAAGTTCCCCACAAACTGATAAACACCAAAATATAGCACGGCGAGCGCAATGGGAATGGCGGTCCACACGTTCATGGTCAGCCGGTTGAGCCAACTCGTGAAGGTTGTATCCGACAAGGCCGGAAAGCTCGCCACTTCTGCGAGAATTTCATCCGCGAAGTGCTGGCGGGCTAATCGCAACCCCAGCTCGAAATCCGTCCGCTCAACAATCGGCAGGCGCTCCAGAAACTCCGGCGTCAACACGCGGGCAGGCACAAGGGGAACCCCAGGGCGCACCATACGCCGCACAGCCTCCAAGACCTCGCGGGGGTAAGAAATGGCCGGAACCGGTGGCTGAGGTCCCAGGCCGTCACGTATCACAGCGCACAGCACATCAAGCCCTTCGCCTGTCGTGGCCACGGTCGGAACCACTGGTATTCCAAGCCGCTCGCCCAGCTCATCATGGTCAATCACTACCCCCAGGCGTCGCGCTTCGTCCATGAGATTCAAAACCAGTATCACGTGCCGGCCTAGTTCCAGAAGCTCGAGCGTAAATGGTAACATCCGGCGCAGATTTTTTGCATCCACAACGTGAATCAACACAGCGTCCGGCTGCCCGATGATAATTTCTCGCGCGACTCGCTCCTCGTCAGTTATTGGCAGAAGCGAGTAAGCCCCAGGCGTGTCGCGGATCTCACACCCCGCAAGCATTGGCGAGGTCCCTGCGCTGATTTCTACAGTCGTCCCTGGATAGTTGGAAACACTGACACTACTGCCAGTGAGACGGTTGAAAATGAGGCTCTTGCCGACATTGGGGGGGCCTACGATCAAAATGCGCTTTGCCGCGGCTTCCCGAGGAATGCCAGAAGACTGATCCCGAGCCGGATATTCGTTTAGCATCTAGTGTTGCCCTAACATCGGTGAAATAGACCTAAATGCGGTACTAATTCGTCCGGACCTTTATTCTCGTAACTTTCCACATACACTCTGCATCTCTTTGCCTTGTCCGGCGAGACCGTCTGAAAAAAGATTCCCCCTGCGCACACTTGGCTGGATCGCCGCAGGTGCACAGGGGAATTATGTGCCACTGCCATTCATTGCTCGCCCATCGCCATCGACTCACTCCGGAGCCGATCGCACCCGGTGTTATTCTTTCTCCTTTGCGGTGCGGGATTCAGCCCAAGAGCCAAGTAGTCCTAGTCCCTCGTCACTATCGAGAATCCAGGAGTAACAGAAAACGCTAAAGCCAGGAAGGTCGAGATCGTGGATCATGGACAGCTGTTGGGCAATCGGTGGATGAGCTGGACCTCCATACATATCTGTTGTGCGCTTCTGAACGGCAAGCGCCGGAAGCACCTGCACCGGGCTCATCGGCGGCAAAGCATTAAGCACTGTTTGAACCTCTTCTTCCACGCCCTTAAGGGAGGAGGCGTAGGCCATCGGGGCAATGGCATCAAGGTAGCCTCGTCTCAGCATCTCCCGCCAGTTTTGGAACTTCGTCGAGACGTAACGATCCTTCTCGGGCGAGGGGAAAATCGCTGCACTTAACACGACCTTCGGCCGCGCTTTTTTCACCTGTTCGCGTACCATCTGCACTGTCTTCAACACTTGCTCTTCGCGGAACCACACCCATTGCCGCCACGCAGCACTCGTCGTCACTCTTTCTATGGTTATGGGATCAATCCCATAGCGGTTCTTGTAGAGTCGCCGCGTGTACGGATCATAACCGGCATCCTCATTGCCAGCTGGATAGCGCACGTAGTCAAGATTCACGCCGGCGACGTCGTAGCGGCTCACAATTTCCTCGGCCATATTGGCAATCAGTTGGCGCACCCCGGGGTGGGCAGGATTCGCAAAGTTGTGAGCATGCTCCACTTTGGAGGTGGGGCTTCCATCCCGCAGCAGCAGTCGCCATTCGGGATTCTTGTCGAGAAGCGGTGTGCGCGGAAACTGAGGATATGCCTTCGTATCCACTTCCCAATAGAACGTCTCCAGCCATGCGTGGACATGTAAACCCCGCTGACGCGCCTCGCGGAGATATAACGCAAGGTAATCCGTGCCTTTCATTTCTGGTCTCTGGGGCACAAATTTACTAGGATAGATCACGAAACCATGATAAAATGTTTCCAAATAAACATCCGTAAACCCTGCTTGTGCAATGTCGTCGAGCTGCGCTGTCACGGAAGTCTGCGAGGCTTCGGGTCTGAGCCAAACCCCACGAAAAGCAAAACGCTGATTTTGCCCGCTGGGCTTGGCAACTCCAATGCCTACGACCAAAAGTAGGGATGCCGCGAGAATTGTTACTGCAGAAAATTTTCTGCCCATGCTCTGCCTCCTTCACAAAATTATCTGAGAACAAATTGTGCGAATTGGGTAAAATGCCGCGACCAATACCGGGTGTATCCAGCAAGTTTCAGGCGGCCAAGCCGCTCACGAATCAACGCCAGCGAGTACTCAGCTTTTATGCAGACACGTAAAAACTCGTCGCGCCTGCTAGCTCCATTCCTAGCCCGAGCGAACTGCGCCCACGCTAACAGAGTCATAGCTATCATCCCACACCGTGCCTTCGCCATTATTGTGGGTCGCGGCAACACCCTATTCTAAATCTTTGAACGCAACCCAGCGGCCGTCGGCCTCGCGAGATTTTTCAGCCGCTTCCAGCACTCCCACTACATCCAGCAGCTCTCCTGCCGACGTCGGAGAAATGCCCGAGCTGAAAAATTGCAGCACAGCCGCTATGAGCCGCCGGTAAAATCCTTCGTAGTCCTCAATCGTCGCCACATGATAGTTCCCGCCAACCAGCAACCCCAGCTGCCATGGTATGGCCGAGTACTGATTCTCAGCCTGCCGAACTTCCACGCTTCCCCGGACGCCATTCTCAAACTCGATGGCAACCACATCCGCACCGGGCCGTCCCACGTTGGCCACACGCTTCACCCGCAGCTGCGCCATGTAGCGGATAGGCATGGCAAGGGTATGCACCCCATAGCCACTCCAGTTTCCCATACCGCGTGCGAAGAATGCATCGACTTCGCCACTTGCCACCTGCGGTAATTGCTCAAGCTCGCCTGCGTATCGAAGCGCTGAGCTTGCCATGAGTGGGACGTTTCCTTTTTCCGCTGCTTCGATAATCTCGCGTGCCTCGCGCAGCGTGGGGGCAAGGAATTTGTCCACAAAAACAGGCAAACCAGCTTGCAGTGCTGTGATGGCCAGCCCCCGATGAACCTCGAAGTTGTCAGGCGCAAGAACCATAATGGCGTCCGCGTCGTTGGTGACTTCTTCGGGCGACTGGGCACGTCGCACCCCCCGCGCGGCACACCAGTCAACGTCGCCTCGGGGTTCGATTTCAAAAGCGATCGTCACTTGTGCTTCCCCGCCCGACACCTCGGGGATCAAGTTAAAGAACGTATCGGCATGGAAGTTAGCGAGGTGGTGATCGATGAAGCCAATGCGAAGGCTCTTTGACATAGTACAACGATAAAATATTGTGCCCCTGTTCCCTGCAACTGTTTTCGTGCTTCCCTTTTCAAAAAAAATACCACACGCTCTTACGTCGGCTGCCAATTCCCTGCAACAATCAGGAGATGAGGCGCCCCAGCGAGTATGCCGCGTGCCACAACGTAACAAGAACTCTTGCCAAAAAAGGCGTTTTCCGGGGCCACGTCGAGTTTCTATTGCCCTCGCTGCTAAAGGCGGAGATTCTCGATTGGGCATGAATGAGAAGACATTCGTAAATCCCCCTGTCAGAAAAAATGAACTTGTTGAAGTGGATGTGACCGCTCTTGCCTTCGGTGGCCGCGGCGTCGCACGAGTCGAAAACTACGTCATGTTCGTGGAGGGCGGCCTGCCTTCCGAGCGCGTCAAGGCACGCATCACACGAACGAAGCCAAACTATGCTGAAGCCGTAGTCGAAGAAATCCTTACCCCCTCGCCCCATCGAGTGATACCCCCGTGCCCGTTGTTTGGCAAATGCGGCGGCTGCAAACTCCTACACCTCGACTACGTCGCCCAATGTCAGCAAAAGGAAAAGCAAATCGCTGAAGTCTTTATGCACCTTGCGGGGGTGACTCTGCCCGAACTCCGCCCTATTGTTCCCTCGCCAGAACAGTGGGGCTACCGCAATAAAATGGAAATGGCCTTCGGCGCCTCCTGCGAGGGAAAGTTAGCCGTCGGATTCCACACCCCAGGCGACTTTCGCACGGTTCTTGACGTCCCTTCTTGCCTGCTCCAACCCACGGCCTTCGATGAAATTGTAAAATTCCTACGCGTTAAGCTTGAAGCGCTGCGGAGCAGCAGTCCCGAGCAGTATGCACCCTACAATCCGGTTGCCCACCGCGGCTTTTGGCGCCACCTCGTGATGCGCCATAGCCGGGCAACAGGCGAAGTCCTTGTGGCGATCCTCACAAACGATGGGGACTGGCCAACGGTTCCCCAACTTGCTCAAGAGTTTCTCGCGCGCTTTCCTCAATGCCAAGGCTTTACCTGGGGCATCAACCGCGGTGTAAGCGATGTCGCACGCATGGAAGAAAAACGCTTCGAAATTGGTCGGGGATGGATTGAAGAGCGTCTCGGCGAGCGCACCTACCGCATTTCCACTTTTTCCTTTTTTCAAACGAACTCGTGCGGCGCACGTCTCCTCTACGACGCCGTGAAGGAGTTTTCCGAGCTGACTGGCAAGGAACGCGTTCTCGACGCCTATTGTGGGACGGGGTCGATCGGCATCTATCTCGCTGACCTTGCGAAAGAAGTTGTTGGAGTTGAACTCGTACGCGAAGCCGTTTGGGATGCCCGCTATAACGCCCAACGAAACGGGCTCACGAACTGCACCTTTCTCGCGGGAGAAATGCGTGATGTCTTACCCACCCTCGGCCACACTGTGGGCGCGCGATTCGATCGCGTGATCGTTGATCCGCCGCGCGGCGGCATGGACAAGCGCTCGCTCAAACTCCTTATTGGCATTGGAGCACCCCTTCTCATCTATGTCTCATGCAATCCAGCCACCCTAGCTCGGGACGCCGCAACACTCGTCGCCGCCGGTTACATCCCCGAATGCGCTCAGCCAGTGGACTTGTTTCCCCACACTCCCCATGTGGAGTGCATTATCAAATTCCGCAAGAGGTGTCCATCATGAGCCAGCAAGTTCTCGAGAAGCCGATCCGGCTCCTTGTGTTCGACATTGACGGCTGCCTCTCGCGTGGAAGCTTTTCGCATTTCTCACTTCCAATGATAGAGCGCCTACGCGAGGTGAACCAGCGTGCGGCCGAGGATCGTTGTGTGCCGTTTATCACGGTCTGTACTGGTCGGCCCCAGCCTTACGTAGAATGCTTTCTCCAAATGACCGCCGGCACTATGCCGGCCTTGTGCGAAGGGGGAACCGTGCTTTTTGACCCCCGCTGCCATGGTGTGTATCTTCACCGCGATTTTGGTATCCGAGAAGAACGCCTTCTTGAGAAACTCCGCCACGAGGTCGAAACCGAACTCGTTAACGATTTCGTTATGTTTGAGCCGGGAAAGGTCACACATCTCACGCTACTCGTAATAGAACCCTATTCGCCCGATCAGCTTCTGCCGGCCGCTCTCGAAATTGCGGGCCGTTACGGGGGCGAGTTCGTCGTGGAGACCACGCGAATTTGCGTGCATTTTCTTTTCAAACATCTCCATAAGGGAACCGGAGTGGCGTGGCTTAGCGAACGGACCGGTATCGGACCGGACCAAATGGCTGGAATGGGCGACGCCCGCGCAGACGTCAGTTTCCTCCAAATGGTACGGCTGGCTGGAGCTCCGGCCAACGCCCACGACGACGTCAAGGCGATCGCCCACTTCGTCAGCGGTAAATCCGACGCCGAAGGTGCCCTGGAATTCATAGACTGGGTCATCACTCAAAATCGGGGACTTTTCGCCGCCACGAGCTCATAGCTGAGGAAGGGGAACCAACCATGCAAATTAACGCTCACACCCGAATGATCGGCATCATCGGTTATCCCGTCCGTCATTCCCTTAGCCCTCTCATGCACAATGCGGAATTCCGCCGCCTCGGACTCAACCTCGTTTACCTTGCATGGGAAGTCGCTCAGCCGGCACTACCCCTAGCAATCCGCGGATTGAGAGCCCTTGGCGCAGTCGGATTCAATGTCACCGTCCCACACAAACAAGCTGTGGTCGCCGAGCTCGACGAGCTCAGCGAGGAAGCCAAGGTCATAGGCGCAGTGAACACCGTACGATTCGAAAACGGCCGAGCGGTGGGCTACAACACCGATGCCGAAGGCTGGCGGGAAGATGCCGAACTCGAAGTCCCACTCAAAGGCGCAACCGTTTCTATCATTGGCGCTGGCGGAGCCGCCCGCGCAGTGGCTGTGGGGGCGTGCCAAGCCGGAGCAGCAAAACTCATCATTTGCAACCGGCGCTTCGAAACCGCTGAAACTCTCGGCGAACTCATCGCCCACTTTTTTCCCCATGTGCAAGTTAGCTGGAGCAGCCTATGTGGCGACCGCTGTCGCGAACTCATCCGCTCCAGCCAGATCGTCATCAACGCCACGCCCATCGGCATGGCTGACAAGGGCGGAACTCCCATTCCAACTGAATGGCTCATCGAGGGACAGTTCGTATACGACACCATCTACACTCCCGCGGAAACTCAACTCCTGCGTGAAGCTCGCCAGCGTGGCTGCCGCGTCCGCAACGGGATCGGAATGCTCGTTCGCCAGGGTGCCAAAGCCTTCGAACTTTGGACGGGATTAAAGCCCGATATCCAGTCAATGATTGCGACAGTGGAACATGCTCTCAGCACCTCCACGACTTCGCACCAAAATCCTAGCGCCGTAAGATCCGCATAACCATCTCAGCTGTTGCAAGGCCGGGCCATGCGGTAAACTTCGAAGTAGCTATAATCAGCATGCCCGCCATCCATCAAAACATCCATCCAATACCCATTCCCCCGCACAACCTCTCCACCGTGCGCGGGACAGCAACCATGGTGTCATTACCTCCGGTGAGAAAGCCCCCCCCTTTCTGCAAACCTCGTTCGCCCCAATCCCACACCTTCATTCGTCCAAACGTCTCACGGAGTGAGAGCAAGTGTCAGCAAAATGCTGCTACGTTAGCCGCATCCTATTAGTGCGGCTGATCCGTAGAATTCGGTTACTTAGCATTATTTTTAAATAAGCTGGTTGACTCTTTATTTTATTATCAAATATTACCAGCTAGAGATCGAGATTGTTTACGGCGTCCGCCGTGCCCACTCGCACCAAGATGAAACTTAAACTTTTGGCCACTCCTTTGCGAAAAGAAGAGGCGAAAACCCACAAGTGTCGGCGGCATCACGCACGCCTGATATGCTCCTTTTTAGTCGCGACTAAAACGGTTAAGGGCGCTTATGGCCTTTATCCACGTCACCGTGAAGGGCTAACGTTGATAGATTTGCGTCCAGCGAATCCCCCCACTTTATTTTCCGAGCCTGCCGATACGCGTCTCGTTCGCGCTTGGGGATGATAGTGCGACGCACACTCCCGTCGGGAAGACAAATTGTCAGCTCTACTCCGCTTTTCTGGACACGTGGGTGACCAATCACCCGCGGTGCCGACACATCCTGGTGTCGCCGTCGCGCCACCGCCACGTAGCTGAATTTCTCGTCTTCAAAACTAGCCGCTGCCCCATCCACAAGCCGCGAGACCCGGCTTCGCCCCAGTCTCACGCTGAAATGGCACCACCCCGAAGCGGTCTCGTCGTAGCCACAGCTCCCCTGGTGCGGACACGGCGCCTCTACCCAGCCACCGGCCGCGATGAGCTGCGTACGAACGAGCTGAATAACGCTCGCCCCTTTTGGTGTTCCCGGCTCGAGGCAAATGAAAACACCCGCGCATCGTTGCCATAGTTGGCTGACGATGACGCTTCTGAGAGTCTCCGGCACCTCACCAAGTCCGTAAGCCACCGCAACCACGTCAAACTTTTCCACCTTCTCTTCCTGCAGATAATGCACAACGTCGCGATGGATCCACTCCACGTGAGCACCAAGCCCGCTGCGACCTAGCAAGCGCTCGCCGAGTGCCTGCATTTCAGCTAGCCTTTCCACGCACACCACGCGCTTGGGGCGATAACCTTCTGCCCCAAGAGCGAGCGCCGCCGTAGCGGGGCCTGCAAAAACATCGAGAACGGTAATACCATCGCCTTCCTTAGGCAAACGCACCTCCTGGAAAACCCGCGCAAGGGCGGCGTACGTCCCGGGCAAACGCATGGCCGCGTAAGCCGCAGCATGCTGACGAGAGAAACCCACAAGTATCGCACCGGCGGCATAGTGAAGAGCCAATTCTTGGGCAGCGCGGCGAACTCCAGCCAGCCCTGCTGCCTGCGCTTCTTCCTCAATCATTTCATGAAGCCGTTCCACGGATAACATGATATGTGCTTCTTACGTTGGTCTCGTAACTTGTGCACCAAAGCATTGTTTCTTCGCGGCAACTCTTAAACTCATTCCAGCCTTGCATCGTGCCTGAGATAATAAGACACAGAAAGGCAGTTTACTTTCCGAACCATGCTCATGGAAATTACACAATGCATCCTACCGTGGAGAAGTTTAGGACATCCAATTAAAGTTATTGCCGTTCAATCGGCTGTCTTTACTAGAACCACTCGCGGCTTTTCGCTTTTTCTCGTTCAACGAAGCCTGCCGGCGAAACTTTCGTTGTTTCAGTTACCTCGTCTTGAGGCGGTGGCAGAAATTTCATTGCCCCAAGCAGAAGGAGCTGTAAACATTCTTTTCAGCTCTGCAGGTGACCTCTGGATTCCTACTTTTCCGCATGGCCGACTGTACCGTTTGTTGTCAGCCACAAATTCGCTTCTCTCAATCTCCTTCCCAACAAGTGACCCCTGCTTTTTGTGGGACGTTGCTGAGACGGACTCAGGCGCAGTCTACGTTGGGAGTTGGCCACAGGCTCGCTTGATTAAATGTAATAAAAATAATAAAATTATAGACGTCGGGCCAATGGCTCCCCCTGAAGACTACATCCGATCCCTTGCTTACTCGACTTTTGCGCGACGGCTCTATCTAGGCATCGGCGCCCATGCCCGGCTCCTTGAATTCGATCCATACACAAACGACAACCAGGATATCCTGCCCGCCGAGTTCGCCCATCAGCAGTTCGTTATGCAACTAGCTGCCGCGGAAAATTGGCTTTTTGCTTACCTTGCGCCGGCACAAGCGACACTTGTATTCGACCTCGCAGCTGGACGTCGCCTTGTCGGCGAGATGGCAGCACTCGATAGCCGCGACATTCTTCAAACTTCTCGGCGGCGTCCATCCCTTCTCCTGGCTGCAGGAGAAAAACTTCTGACCTTTCAGGGAGCCACGTGCAAAACACAAGCCGTCGCGGACGTCGGTCCGGGAGTTCGGGCTCTGGCATGGGGGGAACACGAAGTTTCTCCTCGCAGCGTGCTTGCTGTGAACAATCGGGGTGATCTGCTGCGAATCGACCTAGCAACCGGTCGTACGATGAGAACCCCACTGGAGCTTCCGCCACAACCGCTTGTTCTTCACAACGTTGCTTGTGGACCGGATGGGCGCATTTACACCAGCGGCTACGTAACCGGTGGAGTGGGTATCTACGATCCCACTACAGGCAAATGGGATCTCGTCGAGGGGATTGGGCAGGCGGAATGCATTATCCACGATGGCCACTACATTTACTTCGGCGTTTATCCTGGCGCAGGCATTGTGCGCTATGATCCTGGCGCACCATGTGACAACAATAACCCATGCGAACTAGTGCGCCTCACGCCATGGCTCCAGGATCGTCCCTACGCGATGGCACTTCATCCAGCCAGTGGGACACTCTTTACAGGCACCGTACCCACCTACGGTCATCTCGGCGGCGCCCTCGCTGTTTATGATTTCTCGACCCAGGAAACGCGCCTTCATCTCAATTTAATCGCCGAACAAAGCATTGTGAGCCTTCTTCACAATGGGGACTGCCTGTGGGGAGGGTCGAGCATCAGCGGCGGTCTCGGCATGGCTCCAACAGCATCCTCAGCGGTGCTGTTCGCCTTTGACGGCATTGAAGAACGCTTACTATTCCAGATGGCTCCTGTCCCGGGAGCACGCGCTATTACTGGCCTCGTCCGCGATTCGCGTGGCGTCATTTACGGTTGGGCTGAAGGAACTCTCTTTGCCTTCTGCCCGGAAAGCCGGCGTGTTCAATGGCAAAAAACAATTTTCCCACAAACCTTTCCGGCTGATCACTACTGGCGCGGCATCGTCATGAAGTCTTCATTACGCGAGCGCGATACTTTCTATGGGGCAGCATGGGGAACTGTCTTCAAATTTGTTCCCACTGTGCAGCAACTGACCGTCATCGCGAAAATACCCGAGGTTGAGGTCGTGGCCCCAGCTACTGATGGGAAACTTTATGTGATAAGTGGGTCGGAGCTTCTAGCAATTGAAACATCATGATTCTTATATTGTATTAACTTAATAATAAGTCATGAATATTATAAGTAATAAGTATGTTGGATTGTTTGCTATATGCCCATGGCATGGCTTACTCTATTAAGACTCTGATTGTGGTGACTGCGCGTCCCTCGCGGATTCATTTTCCGGAGACGATTCACTCTCCAACCTTTTTTCGAGTCCCAAGGTGCCGGCTAGTAGCTCATCCACCTCGCGTTTGATGGCCACAAGTTCATCGTCGCTCAGCTCCACCCCATCCACCACGACCTCTTCGTCGTTGATTAAATGATGGTAATAGACGCGCTCGCGCCCTGTGGCAGGATCAATATCCGTCCTCCGCCACTTCAGAACGCCGTAACGCATGAGCAAGTGAGAAAGAAAAAACAGACGTGGTGCATGCGCTTGAGGGTCTTCGCGGTAGAAATAATCGAAGTAGGCCGCCAAACGGGCATTGCGCTCGCGCCGGTTTTGGACCTTACGCGGCTGGGGCGGCTCGCGCTTAGTAAGCCAGAAACCCACGTAATCCTTCGCCCTTTGCTGTTCCCAGCACTGCACGCAATAGTCTTCGCGTCGCGGCAGGTCCAAGTCACTGTCCGCACCTGGATCTTCCGACGCCACTAGCACCGACGGATGCCTCCCGGCTTGCGTCAGTGCTGCCCCGCACAAAACACACGTCGGCTGGGGTTTTGCAATTTTTAGAAACGCTTCGCGGTCCATCTCGCCATTTCTGCGATAGCTGCCACCTCTGGCTGGCCAGTGCAAGGTCTAAGAAAATTTGCAGTCAGCACGCTGCGGCGCTTGCCGCCAATATGTGTCGAACGTACTCACTGTTCCTCATTAACACAGATACAATATATTGATCCCACCCCTTTCCGAGTCGCGTTCCTCCCTCTGCCGGCTAGCCGCGTCAGCCCCATAGTTGTTTTACACCACGGAAAAGAGAAGGATAATTCTAGCAATTGTATTTTTCCTTTTGACAGAACACAAAATATGGTAGTTTTTCCTTGAATTAGGTTTCAGATATTGCATCTTTTTTTCGAAAAGGGAAGAAAGAAGCTCTCTTCTTTGACAAGTTTTGGCACCCGGGGCGGTAAACCCACAATGGAGGGCCTCCTAAGAGGGGCCCCACGGTGTGGTTCCTTTTTGACCCACTACAAGGGCTTGTACTTACCGCCCTTTTTTATTGCTCAGGTAAGAAGTCGCAGTGTTGCGTGTTGACGCACAAATGAAGAAAAACATCTCAACACGCTAGCCCTGTTCGGTGTGGAGAGAATCCCATGGAGGCGGGACTTTGTCCGCCAGCCCTCGGCTAAATTCCCTATTGCATAGGCCGCATCCCAGCCCCTATCCATTGAGGCCAAACGGACAACTCTCATGCTTGATTTGTTTTATTCAGCTATCGCGTTGGAATCGTTTTTGCTTTCGCTGGCAGCCGTCCCGTTAGCCCGCCGGCTGGGCATGAGATGGGGGCTAGTGGACCGCCCTGGCGGGCGCAAAATCCACACCCACCCTATTGCACGCTGCGGCGGTTTAGGCGTTTTTGCTGCTTTCGCGTTATGCCTTGTACTGGATCTTGCCTTACTCAGGGTGGAAGCCGTTCAGCGCCTCATTCCCGCTGCGCTCGCCCCCTACCTGCCAAATGTAAGTTATGTTGCTCCAAAGCTCGGCGCCCTTTTTGCCGGGGCGTCTCTCATGATGCTGACAGGGCTTGCGGACGACAAATATGACCTCCGGCCTGGCCTGAAACTCAGCCTCCAGATTCTTGCCGCCCTTCCACTCGTGTTTGCTGGTGTCACCGTGAAGGCATTCTTGCCGTTTCCTATCCTCGGCGCATTGCTGACGATTGCCTGGATCGTTTTGCTCACGAATTCGTTCAACTTTCTCGACAACATGAACGGCTTAAGTTCCGGCATTGCCGCCATAGCTCTGATAAATTTTTATCTTATTATGAGAATCAATGAGCAATTTTTCATGATGGCCATTTGCGCGGCACTCGTGGGAGCACTCATCGGTTTTCTGCGCTACAATTTCCCACGAGCCCACGTTTTTCTCGGCGATAGCGGTTCGCTCTTCGTAGGCTACATGATTGCCGGCATTAGCATCATGATCACCTATTATGATGTGGGGGTTCCTTCGCGCCTACCTATCATTGCCCCCCTTCTCGTGCTGGGTGTGCCACTATTCGACACTATCAGCGTCATCTACATTAGATGGCGAAACGGCGCGCCTCTCATGCAGGGCGACCGCAATCATTTTAGCCACCGGCTCGTAGCCTTAGGCTTTACGCCCACCCAGGCCGTTATGCTCATTTGGCTGCTCGCCATAGGCGTCGGAATTGCCGCCGTTAACCTCCGTTGGCTGCCCACCACGGGCGCGATTTTCACGCTTGTCCAAGCGGTGGCATTTTTCCTAATTATCTATCTTCTGGAGCGGACAGCTCAGAAGAAGATTGGCCAATGAGGTGACGCAATGGCGAGCGACGAAGCACCAGCACCCCCGCTCGGGACAGATCTCGAACAACAGCTTGTGGCGCTAGCTCTTGAGGCACGAACTCAGGCCTACGCCCCGTATTCCCATTTTCAAGTAGGAGCAGCGCTTTTGGCCGAATCGGGCAAAATCTACATGGGGTGCAATGTCGAGAATGCAAGTTACGGCTTGTGCCTTTGTGCCGAGCGCAATGCCATTGCGGCTGCCATCGCTGCAGGAGAACGTCGGTTTCGAGCCATAGCGGTCGTGGGCGGCTGTCATGTTCCCGCATCGCCGTGCGGAGCTTGCCGTCAGGTCATGGTAGAGTTTTCGCCTGCTATGGAGGTAATCATGGCACCGGCTGAGTCGCCTGAGCGTGTTGAGCGCACAACAGCTGCCGCTCTGTTGCCCAACTATTTTTCCTTTGGAACAAACTCATGAACGAGTGTCTTGAAATAGCGCAGGAAGTACGCGAGGCGCAGTCCAAGGGCAACCCCGTCGTGGCTTTTGAAACGACGATCCTTTCCTTCGGGTTACCCCAGCCACTCAATCGCGAAGTGGCCCACACGTGCGAGCAGACCGTTCGCGATGCCGGCTGCATCCCTGCCACTGTGGCAATTCTCAACGGCCGCGTGAAGGTCGGGCTGAGCTCGAGTGAGCTCGAATTGTTCTGTTCGCAGGCACCGGAAATTTCCAAGGTCAACCTTCAGAACTTTGCTGCTGTCCTGGCGGGCGGCAAACCCGGCGCCCTCACCGTCGCAGCGAGCCTCCGAGCTTGCGCTATGGCCCGCCTTCCTGTTTTCGCCACGGGCGGGATCGGGGGAGTCCACCGCCGCTACGCCCAGATTCTCGACATTTCCTCCGATCTACGTGCGATCGCCGAGTACCCCGTCGTGGTTGTTTGCGCAGGCGCCAAATCCATTTTGGACATCAGTGCAACTCTCGAGCTGCTCGAGACCCTTGGGATTCCCGTCATAGGCTACGGCACGGATCATTTTCCGATGTTTTTTACGGCAGAAAGCCCCTATCGTCTGGACATTGTGTGTCGCGACCCTATCGAGGTAGCTCGCGTGGCCCGCATGCACTTCGCATGCGGAGGCAAGGGCATCTTGGTCGCCGTACCCGTGCCCGACAAATTCTCAATTTCGCGCCACGAGCTCGAACTGTGGATTGAAACGGCGCTCGTGGACGCCAGCGCGCAACAAATCGGAGGCAAAGCACTTACGCCCTTCCTATTAGCACGACTCGAACAGCTCAGTGGTGGCAAAACACTCGCCGCTAATCGAGCGCTCATTGAAAACAATGCGCGCGTGGCCGCACAAATCGCCCGAGCACTTGCACAAGCTATCTAAGCGGAGTTTAGAATCAGCGCAATTGTCCTTGGAAGGATCTTTTGCAAAACATGACAGCGAGGAAATGGCATTGCGTTTAAGAGAAATCTTCCAGCATTACCGGCCAGCAATCTCGATCGAATTTTTTCCTCCTAAATCGGAGGATGGTGACCGCGCACTCGCCTCGAAAATTGAGGAGCTACGAGTCTTCAATCCCGCCTTTTGTTCTATAACTTATGGCGCAGGCGGTTCAACGCGCGAGCGCACTCTGCTGTGGGCACGCCGCCTCCGCCACCAGTTTGGCTTGGAGACAATGTGCCACCTCACGTGCGTCGGCCACTCCCAAATGGAGCTTCGGCGGATTTTGGAACAACTTCGCGACGATGGCATCGAGAACGTCATGGCTCTGCGCGGCGATCCACCGCGGGGCGTCGACAACTGGCAACCACATCCCGACGGATTTTCCCACGCCATTGAGCTCGTGCGGCTGGCACGCTCGGTTGGCGAGTTCGGTATTGGCGTTGCCGGCTTCCCCGAAGTGCATCCCGAAGCTACCAGTCCAGAGGATGACTTGCGCCACCTCAAGGCCAAGGTCGATGCCGGGGCCGACGTCGTTGTCACTCAGCTCTTTTACGATAATGCCGATTATTGGAGATTTGTGGACAACGCACGGCGCGTGGGCATCAACGTTCCTATTGTCCCCGGAATTCTGCCATTTCGCAGCGTGGCGCAGCTCGAAAAATTCACGACCGTTTACGCACGCACATTCCGCGGCCCTGCACGTGTTCCTGAGCACCTCCGCCGCCGCCTTTCTAACCTCGAACATGACGCACAAGCAGTGGCAAAGTTAGGTATTGATTACGCCACCGAGCAATGCCGCGAGTTGCTCGAAAAAGGCGCGCCCGGAATCCATTTCTATTGCCTCAATGAATCGGACGCTGTGAGCGAGATTTTGCGTAATTTACAAACCACATGGCGCTGATGCGAGAACGCCGCATAGGACACCTGGCAACGCTTCATGGCATACTCTGCGCAAGCATGACCTCAGCTCAAGTGCGACCGGACAAAGACAAAGTACACAAGCAGCAACCCACTCAGCAGCCACATGAGCCAGCGAACCTCTTTGACGCGGTTGCTTAGCGCCTTGATAATCGGATAACTTATAAATCCGATAGCAAGGCCGTCGGAAATCGAATAGCTCAAGGGTATCCCCAAGATCACCAGAAACGCAGGTATTGCCTCACTCGCATCATCCCATGCAATTTTAGCCACATTGCGCATCATCATCACCCCCACAAGTACCAAAGCGCATGCCGTTATTGGCGGATAGCTACTCACCATCTCGACAACAGGCGAAAAGAATGGCGCGATGAGAAAGAGCACGCCCGCCGTGATTGCCGTTAACCCCGTGCGACCACCATACGCAATTCCCGCCCCACTTTCGATGTATGCCGTCACTGTACTTGTTCCTAGAAGAGACCCCACAAGAGAACTTGCGGCGTCGGTGGTGAAAGCCCGTCCAGCCCTTACCAGCTTGCCATCGCGAAGCAAACCAGCCATCTCGCCTACGCCAATAAGCGTGCCCATCGTGTCGAAAACAGCCATGTAAAGAAAGATCAGCACGAACGGGAGCAATTTGGGCTGAAGCGCCCCAGCAACATCCAACTTGAAGAATGTTGGCGCCAAGGACGGCGGCGAGGCCACTATGCCCGTGGCAAGCTTAAACTGTTTCGTCAGCATGGAGCGCTGAACAAGCTCCGAATTCCACCACTCCGGAGCAATGCGCGGTAAGCCCGCGCGCAGAGCTAGCGCAGCAACTGTTGCGGCCGCAATGCCCAGCAGAATTCCACCTCGAATGCCCCGCGCCACACACGCTGCTGCGACAATCAATCCCACGAAAAAGACAATAAGATCTGGAGATTCAAATGCATGGTTCAGTTTCACCGCTGTCCCTGGGTCTTTCAGAATGACGCCGGCGTTTTGCATGCCAATAAAAGCGATAAAGAGTCCGATTCCCACACTGATGGCATGCTTCATACTAAGGCTAACAGCCTGGAAAAGCCCCTCGCGTATGCCAGCAAGCGAAATTACAAGAAAGATCAACCCCGACAGAAAAACCATTCCCAGCGCCACGCGCCAGGGTTCGCCATAGCCCGCCGCTGCTGCTGCCGGAATTGCCGAAAAAACGAAGAAAAAATTCTCCCCCATCCCCGGGGCCAGGGCTATAGGATAGCGTGCATACAGCCCCATCATAATCGAGAAGAACGCCGCGCTCAGGCATGTCGCCACCATCACTGCGCCAAAATCCATTCCCGTTGGCTTGCCAAATAGCATTCCAGACAACACGGCAGGCTGGACAAAGATGATGTATGCCATGGTTAGAAATGTGACGACCCCAGCGCCAACCTCCCGCTGCACATTCGTGCCATGCTCGCTCAGGCCAAATATCCGGTCCAAAGCTAGTGCCATCCGCCCTCTCCCAAACAAATCATTCTAATAATATAATAAATGATAGCGTTATAAACCTAATCTCGCGCGTCTCTGACGTTTTGCTGCAGCAATGAACGACACAAACAGAGGATGAGGTTCCAGTGGCCTCGATTTAAACTCAGGATGAAACTGACATCCAAGGTACCACGGATGGTCTCGCAGTTCGATGATTTCCACCAACCCCGTTTTTTCGTTCACACCGCTAACCACCATTCCCCTCTCTTCTAACAGTGGCACGTATTTATTGTTAACTTCGTAGCGGTGCCTATGTCGCTCGGAAATGACATCTACGCCATAGGCCTCATGCGCCACCGTTTCTCCCCGTAGCCGGCACTCATAGGCTCCCAAACGCATCGTTCCACCAAACGCCTGGACCGATTTCTGCTCGGCCATAATATCAATCACGGGATGGGGAGTCAGCGGTTCCATTTCCGTGGAGTGCGCCCCTGTCAGCTGGCACACATTACGGGCAAATTCAACGACAGCAAGCTGCATCCCTAAGCAGATGCCGAAGAATGGAATTTTCTTTCGTCGCGCAACTCCTGCTGCAGCAATTTTGCCTTCCACACCCCGTTGACCAAATCCTCCCGGAATAAGCACGGCATCTGTCGCACAAAGGACTCGCTCCAGGTCCTCGTCGGTAAAGTCCTCGGCTTCAATTTTGTGAATGTTGACCTTCACCTCATTCGCAAATCCAGCGTGGCGCAAGGCCTCGAAAACGCTCTTATATGCATCCTGCAAATTAGTGTACTTGCCGACAAATCCTATGTCCACACTGTCGCTCAGCGAATCTACGCGTCTTTCCAGGGCTAGCCACCCCGACAGATCGGGAGCCGAGCGTCCCGGCAAACCCAGCCTGCGCAACAACAGCTGATCCAGCCCCTGCTCGTGGAAAATCCGTGGCAAGCGATAGATTTCATCCACGTCAACCGCCTGAAACACGGCATCAGGAGCAACATTACAAAACAGCGCAATCTTCCGAGCAATGTCCTCATCAAAACGCCGTTCTGTGCGACAGAGCAGAACATCCGGTTGTATGCCGATCTCACGTAATTCTTTGACGCTGTGCTGCGTCGGCTTCGTCTTGAGCTCCGCCGCTGCTCGAATGAACGGCACCAGGGTCAAGTGAACGTAGAGCACATGATCGCGCCCAATGTCGAAGGGGACCTGTCGGATTGCTTCGAGAAACGGCAAGGACTCAATGTCGCCAACTGTTCCCCCTATTTCGGTAATGACAACGTCGTAGCCATGGGCTGCCAGCTTGTAAATGCGCGCCTTGATCTCGTCGGTGATATGCGGCACCACCTGCACCGTTTTGCCCAAATACTCGCCGCGCCGCTCCTTTTCGATAACGGCATGATAAATCTGGCCCGTCGTCACGTTATTCAGTCGGCACATCCGCGCCGACGTAAATCGCTCATAGTGCCCCAGATCGAGGTCCGTTTCCGCCCCGTCGTCCGTCACAAACACCTCGCCGTGCTGATACGGGCTCATCGTGCCTGGATCCACGTTGATGTAAGGATCAAACTTCTGATTGGCAACCTTGAGACCATGGGCTTCCAGAAGCGTCCCGATCGTTGCAGAAGCTATTCCTTTGCCGAGAGACGAGACGACGCCGCCGGTAATAAAGATGAACTTCGTGCCACGGACAGACTCTGAGATCTGCAAAATGCTACCCTCCGATGTTTTCAACACCGGGATTTTATGCTCGCGCCTCTATAATCCTCTTTGTAAAGACGAAAGAGCTAGCAGGAACGACTGTTTTCGTTTTGACTACTCGACGGCTTCCTATGTCCACCGTCCTCACGGCCAGCGAGAAGCGTAAGCTATCGTGACGCCGACACGCCTACCCCCCGCGAGTTTGGCTTGTGCTAGGTCGCTTGCCCGGGGAAGTATTCTCTCAGGAATCGGCCCGTATGGCTGGCCTCAACCCAACAGAGCTCGGCTGGTGTTGCGGCTGCAATCAGATAGCCGCCATCCGCTCCTCCTTCTGGTCCCAAGTCGATTACCCAATCGGCCCAGCGCACCAATTCGAGGTTGTGCTCGATCACAACGAGCGAATAGCCGCGCCCAACCAATCGCCGGAACACACCCAGAAGAACATCCAGATCTGCAAGATGGAGCCCTGTCGTGGGCTCGTCGAAAATCATCATCGTCCGCTGCCCGCTAGTTTCCACATCCAAATAGGCAGCCAGTTTTAGCCGTTGAGCCTCTCCCCCGGAAAGTGTAGCGGTGCTTTGACCGAGCCGAAGGTAACCCAAGCCAACCTCGCGCAGCGGCTGGAGACAGCGCGTGATGGCCGGATACTCGGCAAAGAATTCCACTGCCTCGTCCACCGTCATTTCAAGCACTTGCGCAATGTTGCGCCCACGCCAATGCACCTGTAAGACGTGGGGCTGGAAACGCCGCCCATCGCATATTTCGCATGGAAGGGTCACATCGGAGAGAAAGTGCATATCGTAGGTGACCACCCCGGTGCCCTCGCACCGCTCGCACCGGCCCCCAGGCACGTTGAATGAGAACGCCGAACTTGTGAGCCCGGCTGCTTTCGCCTCACGTGTGGATCCAAACAGCTTCCGGATGCCATCGTAAGCTTTCACGTAAGTCACCGGGTTGGAGCGAATGGAGCGCCCAATCGGCGACTGATCTACGAGCACGACTTCATCCAGTTGTTCGAACCCTTTTATCGCGCGGCACTGGCCAACATCCTCGACGGGGTGTTTCTTGTAGCGCAGCCAGTGCTTGTATAGGACGTCGTGCACGAGCGTAGATTTGCCGCTGCCGGACACGCCCGTAACGCACACAAACTTTCCCAGGGGAATACGCACATCTATGTTTTTCAGATTATGCTCTCGCGCCCCAACTATGACTAACTCCCCCGAGGCCTGCTTGTCTTGCGTTCTACACTGTCGCTCCGGGACGTCGCCTTGCTTGCCCAGCATCTGCCTGCTACGACGAAGGTACTGGGCTGTCAGGCCGGGCGCTGATGGTTCGAGCAACTTATTAGGATGACCTTCGAACACAACTTCGCCCCCCTGCGCACCGGCACGTGGTCCCAAGTCTATGATGTAGTCAGCGCCGCGAATGATCAGCGGGTCGTGCTCAACCACGACCACCGTATTGCCCTTGTCGCGCAGTTCCTGCAGTATTTCAAGGAGCCGAGCGGTGTCGCGCGCATGAAGTCCCACGGTCGGCTCATCAAGTACATAGAGCGTTTCCGTCAAACCCGTTCCCAGAGCGCTAGCCAAATTGATTCGCTGGGCTTCACCTCCTGACAACGTTCTCGTCTGTCTGTCCAGTGTGAGGTAACCCAGGCCCACGCGCACAAGGTAGGTGAGCCTCGAGAGAATCTCGCGGTAGATTCTACCATACAAAGCTTCCTCGCGCGGTGTCAATTCCACCGGAACCAATTCGGCGAGCAAATCGGCAATGCTCATCCGCGCAATCTCAGCAATGTTACACGGCGGGAATTTCGCCTTTTCCGGCGCCCACCGAACAGCCAATGCTTCGGGAATGAGCCGTGAGCCGTGGCACTTAGGGCATGTGCTGAAACCACGATAGCGCGCCAGCAAGATACGCGACTGCACTTTGTAACGCTCCGATTCGAGCCAGGAGAAGAAGCCCTGCAACCCTTCAAACTCGCCACAGCCGAAAAGCAGGTTATTCCACTCGCGGGGCGTGAATTGCTCGAGTGGCTTATCCCAGGGAATGTCACGGGGGTCTGCAGTCTTTTTGATCCACTGATAACTTTTCCGGTACGATGGCGTGTTGAAGGGGACGATAGGCCGTTGCGCGAGTGTTAAACTCTTATCAGGAATGACCTTGTCCCAATCTATCCCCGTTGTTCGTCCGAAGCCGTGGCACTCCGGGCACGCCCCCACAGGCGAATTGAACGAAAACAAGAGCGGCTCTGGCTTTGGGAAGACTCTACCGCAACCATTGCATCGAAAGCCTGCATAAAAGACCCGTGGATTTTGTCCCTCGGCAACTGGTTCATCTGCTAACCATACTTCAACGTGGTCTCCGCACGCCCGCAATGCCTGCGCCAGCGACGAGGTCAGCCGCTCGCGTTCCTCCTCGCTTACAACAAGGCGGTCAATGAGCACACGGAATTTGCCGCCGGAGGTTGCCGCGATAATGTCCGATTCCGCTGCGCCGTCAAGGTCAACGATTCTCACCTCTTCGCCCCAGCATGCTAGCAACCGTCCAAAGCCCGCACGCACAAGCTCCCCAGCGAGCCGTCCTCCCCCGATGCTTGCCTTGCGCTCAATCGGAGCAACGATATAGATGCGCCGCCCCGCCAACTGCCTCAGCAGTGTCTCGCTCACTGTTTGTGGATTGTCTTCGCTAACCGGTTGCTCGCAGGTCAGACAAATTGTTACACCTGCCTTAGCATAGAGCAAACGCAGGTAATCATAAACCTCCGTTGCCGTACCGATGGTAGAACGCGCATTCTTGACAGTGTTTTTTTGCTCTATGGCTATCGCGGGCTGGATATTGCGCACTTCATCCACATCAGGCCGCGCCATGGTTTCGATAAACTGGCGCGCATAGGTGGACAAACTTTCGACGTAGCGACGCTGCCCCTCCGCAAAAAGTGTGTCGAACGCCAAACTGCTTTTGCCACTCCCCGATATTCCCGTGACAACCGTCAAAGCGCTGTGGGGAATAGCAACACTGATCCCTTTCAGATTGTGGGTCCGTGCGCCACAGATTTCAATCGCCGTTGTCACCTCATTGACTTACACCACAACCTGTTTTTCTTCGCTGTCAGCGTGGCGTTTCTCCCGTTGACAAACGCGGGAGACAGGCAAGCTCAGCCTCCCGCCGCACGCTTACGCGCCTCTCGAAGTTCTTTTTCCAGCAATCGTCTTTGGTTTTGTAGCTCTTGGACCTGCTGTGAAGCTTCCAGATACTCTGGCGGTGTTTTAGGTTTCCGACTGAACAGCCAAAGAGCGGTCCGCACAAGGGCATAGGCTCCCAACGCAAGTGTAGCGTAAAGAGCATAGCGCTGGTATGTCGCGTAGAATTGCCCGACAACCGGGATAAGGTCCCCGAACAGGTAATAGCCACCTGCCAACGCTGCTAGAATCCAAGTGCCTAACGGAAACGGCTTTGGCGGCTTGAGGGGAGGCAATCGCCTTTCTGTTAAGATCTTGTTAATTTGCTTGTCTAGTTCTGCTATCTGCCGCTGGATCTCTTCCACTTCACCCATAGCTAGGCTCCTCGTAAAGAATCTTCCAAGCTAACCTGTTTAATACGCGGCCTATTTTATAGATCAAATCCGCAGCTGTTTCCAAGGAAATAGTCCTTGCTATGCCTGGGCCCAATTAATTAGCGTGGCACTATCACCCACTTCCGGAGGACGTTATGCGAACCTTTTTCAGGGGTATCTGCCTAGCAGCTGTTGCGATTCTGCTAAGCGGTTGCGCCAGTAAAAACCCCATAGATTACCTGCCGCAAGGCAAGCTCTACTTCGCTGTTAACGCTATGAAATTCAATTCTCAAAGTGGGTGCAAAAGACTTGCCGAAATATCAAAGAAGTTCGGCCCGCAAGATGTGGTAGCCGATCAGGTCGAGATGGGATATTTGTGCCTATCGGATCTCCGTCCAGTCCCGAGCATTTATCTCCTGATCATCACAAAGCCCGGCGCTGCCCCCGCTCTTCTCTCCAATGTGGCGAAAAGCGCTAAGACGACGCCAGTAAAAGTGGGAGGCCTTTCAGGGTATCGTGTGGCACCTCGTGAGGAAACAGCGCAGTCGGCAAGGGGGGAAATGGTACTGGTCCAACTTTCGGATTCAGCGGTTCTTGGCGCAGCGTCCGACAAGGACATCGAAACCATGATCCGGACTGCCCGCAAGAAGGTCCCCCATGCCGCTGGCACACCCGAATTCAGAAAATGCCAGCAGCTCGCTTCTGCCTCACCCATAGCACTCGTGGCCGACGTGACTCAATTCACCGCCGGCATCTCTCCCACTAGTCTGGGACCTCTTGCCAAAGCAAACCCAAAAGCTGCGGAAGCCTTACAAAAACTACAACTCGTCTCGATGACTGCAAACTGGGACCAACAACCCGAAGTCGAACTCACTGCCTACACGCCTGATGAAACAGCGTCTCGCGACCTCGCTACGCTTTTCAATTTCGTTATAGGCCTTCAGCGCGAAAAACTCCCCCCTGTAATCCAGAATATTGCCGCAAAGCAAGCGAAGGAGGGGCTGGTGATTTCATTGCAAATCCCCAAAGAAAAAGGCGACGAGTGGCTGGCAGCACTTGAGCAAACCGTCGCCAATCTCCCCTCCGACCCGGCAAAGCGTGGCGAGGCCTTTGTGAAAACTCTGCCATCACTGTTGCGCTAGGCATCTGAGACAAGTTACGTCAGAACCGCATAGAGCCGGCCCGGCAACTGTTTCACACACCGCTTGATTTCTAGCGAAAAAAGCACAGCTGACAGTTCTTGAACCCCAAAACGTTGCGGATCCAAACGGGCCAGAAGCACGTCGAAACACTGCGGTTCCTGTTTGAGAAGATCATAAACCAGCTGCTCCTCAGCCGACAAGGAACTCGGCGCCGACGCGGGTGTGGGTTGGGCCCCAGGAGAAGCCGTGGCGTACTCTTTCGCTAAGCCCCGGAGAAGATGCTGCAGCTCGCCCAAAACATCGTCGGGCGACTGCACCAGTTTGGCGCCGTTCTGGATAAGCGCATTGGTTCCCCGCGAATTCTCACGAGTAATGTCGCCTGGCACCGCAAACACAAATCTATTTTCTTCAAGCGCCTCTCTTGCCGTGATGAGAGCACCCGATTTTTCCGCTGCCTCCACCACAAGTGTCCCTAACCCCAGTGCTGCAATGAGGTGGTTTCTCTCAGGAAAGTTGAAACGATCGGGCGACGTCTTCATCGGGTATTCTGTAATAAGGGCACCGTTTCCCGCAATAGCATCCGCCAGCGCAGCATTCTCCTGCGGATAGCAAACGCTCAGGCCATTTCCCAAAACAGCGATCGTACGTCCTTTTTGGTCCAAGGCCGCCCGATGTGCTATGGAATCAATCCCGCGGGCAAAACCGCTGATGACCGTCAAACCCGCTTGTGCAAGGCGCACCGAAAACTCATGGGCCACCATTTTCCCATACTGGGTAGCAC
>JANZZJ010000228.1 GCA_026419455.1 Candidatus Sumerlaeaceae bacterium
AAGCCCACGATGCCTACTATCGCGGTAGGCCGGTCGGAGCACAGGGCTTTACCACGTGCTGGAGCTTTTATCCCTCGAAGAACCTCGGCGCTTTTGGTGATGCCGGTGCCGTCTCGACCCACTCCGAGGATATAGCGGAGCGGCTACGCATGCTCCGCAACTATGGCCAAGAGCGACGTTATTATCACAAAATCCCAGGAACCAACAGCCGCCTCGACGAATTGCAAGCTGCCATTCTTCGAGCTAAACTTCCCTTCCTAAAAGAATGGACGCAACGGCGGGCAGAAATAGCTAAGCGCTACCGGCAAGAGATCAAGAACCCTCTCTTACGTCATCTGGTCATACCGCCAAACGTTAGCCCTTGCTACCATCTTTATCCCGTAAGGACAGACAAGCGCGACGTCTTTCTGCGCTTTATGGGAGAACGTGGTGTGGAATGTCTTGTCCACTATCCCGTACCCATTCATCTGCAAGAGGCGTATCAATATCTTGGTTATCGCAAAGGCGATTTTCCAAATGCCGAACGCCTGTGCGAAGAAGTGGCAACGCTGCCAATCTTCCCCGAACTTTCGGACGACGAGGTAAGCTACGTCATTGAGTGCGCGAATGCTTTTAACGGCTAGCCTTGCCTAGATCACGCCGCAAGCAGCAATTTTTTCACTGGGTTGGGCTACGGACGACCAATAGCCCAAACGTTGCAAATGCCATTATAGGAGGGGCAATTACTTCTTTTTGCGTTGTTTTTGGCGGCGGATTTGTTGTTGGCGCTGACGCCGCTCAAAGAGCTTGCGCTGAATACGTTTTTCTCGTTCGCGCGCCGAAAGACCAGCACCGGTGATGCTCGTGGTAGTCTGCCCGTCTGGTCCGGCTGCTCGCACTCGGTCCTGCAGTTTCATGACCCCCTGCATCATTTTTTTCGCGTGCTCGAACTGCTGGAGAAGTGCGTTAACATGCTGGGGCGTCGTTCCGCTTCCCCGCGCGATGCGTAACCGCCGCTGCCCGTTAATAATAGACGGATTGCGGCGCTCTTCGGGGGTCATGGAGAGGATGATCGCCTCCGTGCGCTTCATCTCACTTTCCGGAATATCAATATCTTTTAGGGCACTTCCCACGCCGGGCAAGAGTTCCAACAAGCTGCGCAATGGCCCCATCTTCTTTAGTTGTTGCATCTGCTTGAGAAAATCTTCCAGGTCGAAGCTGGCCGTGCGCATTTTGCGGGCAAGGTCTGCGGCCTGCTTTTCGTCGAAGTGTTCTTGAGCTTTTTCGACGAGCGAAACGACGTCGCCCATTCCCAAAATGCGGCTCGCCATGCGGTCGGGGAAAAACTCTTGCAAATCCTCAAGTTTTTCACCGGTCCCGATGAACTTCACCGGCTTGCCAGTGATAGCATGGATCGAGAGCGCTGCTCCGCCACGTGCGTCGCCGTCCATTTTCGTCAAGCACACGCCGTCAATTCCCACCTTCTCATGGAAGGTAGCCGCACTGGTCACGGCGTCCTGACCTGTCATGGCGTCGGCAACAAGGAAAGTGAACGAAGGTTTGACCACCTCCTTAATCGCCGCAAGTTCGTCCATCCGAACTTCGTCGATGTGGAGGCGGCCGGCGGTGTCGACGATAATGAGATTGTGGCCATGTTGGCGGGCGTACTCGAGAGCCGCTTTGGCGATCTCCGGCGCGGGTTTGTGAGTGCCTTGGCTAAAGACATCCACCCCAGCTGCTTCGCCAACTACGTGCAACTGATGGACCGCTGCGGGCCGGTGAATATCGCAAGCCACGAGGAGCGGTTTCCAGCCTTCCTTTGCAAAGCGCTTTGCCAATTTTCCGCAGAATGTGGTTTTGCCACTGCCTTGCAGGCCGAGCATAAGGATGACGTGGGTGCGCCCTGGTTCTAGCCGAAACGGCGGATTGTCTCCGCCAAGCACCTGCACCAACTCGTCGTAAATGATTTTCACCATCTGTTGGCCTGGCGTCACAGAAGTCAGCACTTCCGTACCAAGCGCTTTTTCCTGCACCCGTCCCAGAAAATCTTTAACGACGCGGTAGTTAACATCAGCTTCTAGCAGAGCCATCTTCACGTCGCGCATCGCCTGCTTGACGTTGCTCTCCGTGATCTGACCCTGCCCGCGCAGGTTCTTAAAAACTGATTCAAGTTTTTCAGTTAGGCTCTCGAACATATTCCCTACTGTTTGTCGTTATCTACCCAGCTTATTCTAGCGAAACACCACTTTCCACCGATCTGGCAACCAAGAGTGTCCTGTGTCCATCTCGGCAAGAACTCCTGGGCACTTGCGACTCTGTGGCCACTGTAGGTGCGGACGAAAGGTTTTCCATTCCCCTACGAGTAGCCCTTTGTCAGACGGCCTCTTGAGCAGTGGCGGTCACTTCGCCCTGCGGCGGACCGATAAGCGTACGCCACGTAATGACCGCCTCGATCACCAGCCACACCGCTAACCCGATCAGCGAGACTATAATTACAAACTGGAAGTGCTGAATTAGCTCGATGGTTTGATTGTTGCGCCATTTTGCAAAGTAAGGCGGTAGCATCAGCAGCAAACTCCATATGGTCACAATCATCATGAACACAGCAGGCCACAGCGTAAGCCAGTAAGCCATGCGTTTCCTTGCTAGCCAGACGGTAACGCCCAGCAGGGTCAACGCTGCGAGTAATTGGTTTGAGCTGCCAAAAATGTTCCAAAATACTTTCCACAGCGGTAACGCTTTGCCGTCAACGTTCACGCGGGGCAGCGCTATCGCGACAGCAGGGAGGGCAAGACACAACAGGGTTGCCACCACGGCTTGCCTGCGCGTAGTCCACCCTACGAGCTCCATGAGCACGTATCTCGCCAGGCGTGTGCAAGCATCCAACGTGTCGAACACGAAAGTAGCGAAGCACAGAAGAGCGAACTGATAGAGCACGGCAAACGGATTGGTCCCCGCGGGCAGGAACGGTTTGATAAGCTCAGCAGCATAGTTAGCAATCCCTTGCGCATAGATGGCATCGGCACCTCCCTTCTGCTGGGTGGGCGCAAGAATCATCACCGTCGTCAGGCTCAGGCAGGCAAAGAAGCCTTCCAATAGCATGCCGCCGTAGGCAACAGGCCGTGCATCGGCTTCGCGGTCGAGCTGCTTGCTCGTTGTGCCGCTTGCCACAATGCTGTGGAATCCGGAGCACGCACCGCAGGCCACAGTGATAAAGAGAATTGGCAAAAGTGGCAGGGAAGCGCCGAAAGGATCTTTTGCGTTCCAACCTTTGAACATAGGTGCCTCGATAGAAAATCTCCCATCCAAAGTGCCTGCGATGAGTCCCAGCACTCCCACCCCCATGACAATGTAAAGGAAATAGCCGCCCAACTCACCGCGCGGCTGAAGCAGCAGCCAGACGGGTACCATGGCAGCGACGAAGCAGTAGACCAACAGAATGTAGCCCCAGACCTGCTGGATCGTTTGTGGCTCAGCGCCTGGCATGAGACGGCTCAAGTCGAGTGGAAGCCAAGGACCTGCGATGATCGCCACGACTACCAGCGGCAGAAAAATCATCTTCGCCTGCACTGGTCCCAATCGGGTGAAGCGCAGTGCAAGCCCCATCGCGAAAGCGAGCCCGAGATACAATGCCGAGGAGGTGGCCACCGCTGGGCCTGGGGCTTCGCCATTAGCGCCGCTCGCTGCCTGAACAAAGGTTCCGGCTGTGACATCGGTGAACGCCACAATGACGTAAACGAGTGCGCACCAGATGAAGATGAGAAATAGCGTGTGAGCACGTGGCGTCATGTATGCTCTCACAATTTCCGCCACCGACCGTCCTTGATGCCGCACGCTTGCCACTAGCGCTGTGAAATCGTGAATCCCACCAATAAGGACGGATCCGAGGATAATCCATAACCACGCCGGTCCCCATCCAAAATACATTCCGGCCAAAATGGGACCGACAATGGGACCAGCGGCAGCTATCGCCGAGAAATGTTGCGGCAAGAGATACGATGCTCGTGCCGGCTCAAAATCAAGCCCGTCGCGTTGCCGGTGAGCCGGCGTGTTCCTTTCCGCGCTAAGAGCGAAAAGGCGGGCAAGGTAACGCCCAATAGCCAAATAAGACGCTAATAAAATAGCAAGAGAAATGAGCAGAAAAGCTAATAGGCCCATGGCCGCATTCCCTTATCTCGTTCTAATGTTGCTTACAAAAGCGGGCCTCGTTATCATTCACTCGGAGTAAAAGTGCTTGCGAGAGTTAAAAGTGGCTTCATGAAGCAATGTCAGCATCCAATGACATCGCCTAACCCTCAGCTGCACAAAACCCCGCATCAGCTTTGTTGTCACATCCAAACTCTGTGTCTCAATGACTCGTTAGATTGAGTAGCACAGGGTTTGGGTTTTACTTGCGTCACAGTGTTCACTGTGGCCCCTCTCAATGTCGGGTTGTGCGAAGCGTCGCTCGCCATCAAACACTCTCGCACAACGACCGATTTGTTTAAGAGGATTTCCATGGCACGCAAGGCGATCACCTACGCCGAAGCCGGTGTGGATATCGACGCCGCAGACGAATTTGTGGCCTATATCAGGACGCGCAAGCCGGCCATCGGCGGCTTTAGTGGATTGTTCCGCTTACCCAGCCTACGCTCGATGAGACGTCCGATGCTGGTTGGCTCCACGGATGGGGTGGGAACAAAACTGCTCATCGCAAAAGCACTCGGGCGTTTCGACACCATTGGCATTGACCTTGTGGCAATGGTCGTCAATGACCTTATTACGTGCGGCGCCATCCCGCTTTTTTTCCTCGATTACTACGCTACAGGTAAACTGAACCTCAACGAGGCAAAAGCCGTATTTGACGGCATTCTTGCAGGGTGCGAGGAGGCGGGGATGGAAATGCTCGGTGGTGAAACGGCGGAGTTACCTGGCCTCTATGCTAAAGGTGACTTTGACCTTGCGGGCTTCGGCGTAGGACTCGTGGACGGTGAGCGAGTGATTGACGGCCGTACGATTAGACCCGGAGACCTTGTCTTTGGTTTTGAGTCGACTGGCCTCCATTCTAATGGCTATTCGCTTGCGCGCAAAGTGCTACTCGAACACGGCGGTATGAAGCTCTCCACTCGGGTGCGCGAGCTTGGTCAGTCGCTTGGAGAAGTCCTTCTTACGCCGACCCGCATCTACGCCCGGTTGGTAGAGGCACTTCGCC
>JANZZJ010000180.1 GCA_026419455.1 Candidatus Sumerlaeaceae bacterium
CATGGCCTTTTCCGTCAGATGAAACCGAGTTTCAGAAGGGTGTTCGACACATCACCCGCCGCGATGTCCACGAAACCTACCTTGCACTTAGCTTTCCCGGCCCACCCATCTCTTCGCCCCGTGACGTCATAGCCATGGATCTGTTAACGGTGATCCTCGGCTCTGGCAGAAGTTCCCGCCTCACCCAGCGCCTGCGCGAGCAGCTTGGTTTGGTGGAAGAGATTGGCATGAGCTTTTCAACTCACAAGGCGCCGGGGTTAGCCTACGTTTATGCACTAATGCAGGAAAACAACCTGGACAACGCCATCAACGAGATTGTTTCCACCATACACGATCTTATTGACCGACCCCCTAGCGAGCTGGAACTCGCTAAAGCAAAACGAATCATTCGCAATGATGTCTTTTACACCACCGAAACCACCAGCGGCCAGACAAGTTTGCTTGGCTACTACATGACCTTGACCAATTCGGATGAGTTCTATCAGCGATACTTGCCGCTGGTGGAATCCACAAGTGTTTCGGACTTGCTCTGCGTCGCACAAAGCTATCTCACGCTTTTCGAACCTGTTGTACTTGCCGCGGTGCCGGCGGAATCCGCGTCCTCGGAGGTATCTCATGCCAGCTCTTGATCACGTCGTCGAAGAAACTCTCGCCACGGGACTCCGCTGTGTCCTTGTACCAACCCAAATGAACAACATCGTTGCACTCTCGCTCTTTTTCCCCTTCGGCGCAGCGGAAGAAACCATGGAAACAGCGGGCCTTACTGATATCTCTTTGCGATGCATGCTCCGTGGCACCAATAAACTTACCCAAGCCGAATTCGCGGAGGCCGTCGAGTCTCTTGGCTCCTCCCTATCATTTCGAGCCTATCGGGATTTTTCCGCACTCAGCATGGTGTGTACCGCCGATAGCTTGTCCGACACTCTCGAACTGTTTCTTCAGGCCTTGGAACAACCCCGTTTCGACCCCGCAGAAATTGAAAAAGAACGCCAAACAACACTAGCTGCTATTCGAGAAGAACTCGACGATAAGGCGAGCTTCGCCATGCGTCTGTTTCAAGAGACGCTTTTCTCGGGGTCAACGTACGGCATCCCAGTCAACGGAACCCTGGAAAGCGTTGCATCTTTAGGGATTAGTCAAATAAAAGACTTTTACAATTCGAGGTTCGCCTGGAGCAAAGCGCTTCTCGTAGCCGTCGGCAATTTCGATACCAGAGGCGTCCTCAGCTGTTTCGAACGCCGCAATTCTCTCGGTGCAGAAATGGCAGCGGGCTCACTTCCCCCACCCAGCTACCATAAAGGCGCCATATTGGAAGTCACGAGAAACTGGGAGCAGGCCTACCTCGTCATGGGATTTCCTGCCTGCCCTGTGACTCACAGGGATTTTTTCCCCCTGCGTGTCCTTGCAGGCGTACTTGGCGATGGAATGTCGAGCCGCTTCTTTGTGCAACTGCGCGATCAACGCGGGCTTGCCTACGCCACCTCGTGTCAATTAGCCGCTTACAAACGCGGCGGCTACCTTGCTGGAACCATTGGCACGAAACCACAATCGCTGGACGACGCCTGCGAACTTATGCTTCACATTCTCTCAGAAGTTTGTCAGAATTTAGTGCCTGACGACGAACTGGAACGAACAAAAAACTATATTATTGGCAAGTACCTGATCAGCCATCAACGTAACTCAGCAGTGGCTTTTTACCTTGGCTCCTATGAAATTGTGGGGCTTGGCTGGCGAATGGATGAGGAATATGTCCAGCGCGTCCGCCAAGTTCATGCGGAGGACATCCTAGAAGTAGCTCGTCAATATTTGCATACACCAACAATCGTCGAAGTACGGCCGCAATCACCCCCAAATGGAGGGTGAGAACGAAAACAGGCTGCGCTGCAAATGAAACCGCGTAGTCAGGCGCGTCTAAAAACGAAATGTGAGGAGAATTTTCCGATGAAAGAAACAACCGGGATTGGGCAGAGTCTTGTGGTCTCTTGCATCGTGGCTTTGCTTAGCGGCGTAGTGGCTGTCTGTTATACACATCTCCGAGCCCACGAGA
>JANZZJ010000270.1 GCA_026419455.1 Candidatus Sumerlaeaceae bacterium
AGATGTGTATAAGAGACAGGTAATGTAGTCGGCCGCCCCAAGCTTCATCGCCTCGACGGCAGTGTCCACACTGCTCACGCTCGTGAGCACCATGACGGGAATGTCGGGGTCGATGCCTTCAAGCGGCTCTACTTTCAGGCGCCGGATAAGTTCTAAGCCACTAGCGCCAGGCAGCCGAATATCAGTGACTACCAGATCAAACTCCTCATGGCGCAACAGTTGCAATGCCTGCTCTGCACTTTCGGCTACGGTAGCAGCGTAGGAGCTCAGCTCCAGGTTCTTCTTCAGCCGCTCGGCGAATGGGCGATCGTCCTCAACCAGCAGTATTTGCATTCCGCTTTTCATCAAAAGTCACTACAATTTTAACGCTCCATAATGAACACCCAAATGAGGAAATGCAATGTAAGGCGCGAGTCAGCGAGAACATACTCTGAAAGGGAAGTAATCTCCGAGAAAACTTCGGGGCTAAATTTTAGTCGTCTTCTTTCGGAGCCAAATCGTCTTCTTTAGGCCGAGTCTCAGGAAAGCCCGGCGATGTCTCCGCCGTTGTACCATTGTCCAAGCCGGATTCCGCTGGGCTGGCCGACAGACGTGGCGGCGCCACTCGACCGTACTGCGGTTTGTGGGTCGCGGCAATTTTGGCGCGGCATTCATCGCAAAGGCCCCCCGGCAAACTCACGAAAAACACGCCATGGCATTCTCTGCAAACGTGACGTCGTCGTTCTTCGGGCGGCTTATGCAAATGATTTAATTCGCGATAAAGAAACTGAACGTTCTCTTTAAGGTTTTCCTCAACCATTCTTGCTACGTTCGGAGGAATGAGGTAGGGATACTTCTCGCGAAAAGATTTCATCCGTTCGATACACTGATTCTGCCAACGGATGATCTCACTCAGTTCGTTAAAGATGAGGAGCTGTTCGTAGTCCAAACCCATTCGCTATGTCCTTTCACGGCAGCTTGCTTTGCTACTGCAGGCGGATCTTCTTCAGAGCAGCTTTCCAGTCTGCGGGGTCTTCCTCTACCGCTCGGGGGGGCTTCTGTTGCGCACACCGGCATTGCCCTTCGTTGAGGTCAGCGCCACATTGAGCGCAAAGTCCTTTACACGCTGGCGAACACAGAGGCAGCATGGGAAGTTCAATCATGATAGCTTCGCGAAACTGTTCCTCAGGATGGATAATCTCGCCATCGAACCAGTAAAGGTTCTCGTCCTCTCCCGCTCCAAGCATAGCCTCTGGTGTCAGGAGCGCGGGGTTATTCTCGTAGAAAATATCAAGTATCCCGCGCAACGGTACTTCAACCACCTTGAGGCAACGCACGCATTCTGCTTCGGCGACAGTTTCAAGGAATCCTTTCGCGCGCACGCGCTGTTCAACGAGTGAAAAGTGTACAAGTCCGGTGACCCGCTTACGAAAGTGGAACTCGCGATCCACCAGATCCAAAAGATCGGGCTGGCAATCAACCTCGAGATCAATCGGCCCCTCGCGAAGTTTCAATACGTCAATTTTCATAAGCCGCATCGTCGTATCCCTTATGAGATATATAACAACACAACGATTTTCACACAGCCCAACTGTACTCTAGAAGACGTTCGGCCATGGTGTGGCGCGTCACACACCCAATCGCGACGCCGCCTCCACTTTACCCACCAGGGTAAATCACACGGCCAAAATCTACCCGTCCCCGCTAGCTCTTTTATGCCCCTGCCCCGACAAAAGAATTCATTTGGTTGTTGCCCGAAAAACACCACCTCATGACAAGTTCATTCATCGCACACTGAGACTAACAAGAGAGGGTTTGCCTGTGCAAATCGTTTTCATGGGAACACCGGCCTTTGCAGTACCAACACTGCAGCGTCTGATCAATTCCAAGCGGCATGTGGTTTCTGCAGTTGTCACTCAACCCGACAAACCAGCTGGGCGCGGGAAAAAGCTCCAACCCCCGCCAGTCAAAGAACTGGCACTTGCCCACAACATCCCCGTTTTTCAGCCGGAAAAACTTCGCGGTATGAGCTTCGACAGCGTGCTTGCCCCTTTTCAACCCGACGTCATTGTGGTTGTGGCTTACGGAAAAATCCTGCCACCCGAGATCCTGCGACTTCCCAAGCACGGCTGCATCAACCTCCACGCTTCATTGCTTCCAAAGTATCGTGGAGCAGCACCTATCCAGTGGGCGATCATCAATGGCGAACGCGTGACAGGGGTAACGATCATGCTTCTCGACGAAGGGATGGACACCGGCAACATCATAGCGACAGAAGAGGTCGAGATCCTAGAGGACGACGACACTATAAGCCTTGGGAACATGCTGAGCGTAGTCGGGGCGGAACTTATGCTAAAAGTGCTCGACGAAATCGAGGCAAAAGGCAAAGTGGAAAGTCGTCCCCAGGACCACACTCTGGCCACGTATGCCCCTATGCTCAAGAAAAGCGATGGTCTTCTGCCATGGGAGCTGCGTACTGATCAAATCCTCTGCCGTATTCGCGGTCTCCTGCCGTGGCCCACAGCATTTAGCTTCCTTCATGGCAAACTCTGGAAGATACTCAAAGCCGAGCCATTCCCAGAGCCCGACAGTCTGTTTTTGAGGACGCAACGCGCAAAAGAACCTAAATATGTTCCCGAGCCGGGAACGGTGACTTCCATCGTTCGGGGAAGAGGATTCACGGTTCAGACTGGTGACGGGACAATCCTCGTGCGAATGGTCCAACCGCAGGCGAAACAACCCATGGAGGCTGCCTCAGCCGTTAACGGCCGGCTTGTCCAAGTCGGAGATATTTTTGTGAGCGATCCGGCATTTCTTGCTGGAACATCTCCCGACGAGTAAGGGATGAGCAGTTGGAATGAAGCGGAAAACTTTTACCTCGTCCGGGGTCTCTGAGAGGAAGGTGCTTCGCGTGACTGCATTCAGTTATGAACAGGCTGGCTACGTAAATCCGCCTTCACAGATCTTTACAGTCGGTTTCCCAGGGGTCCTTCTTCGCGCAGGAAAATAAACAGCTTCTCGATACCGTCGATGAGCTGCTTCAGGTCAATGCCGATGAGATACTCAGAATCCATCGCCGTGCGAACTCCCAGCACCAGCGCTCCACCAGGGTGCATCCGGCGGTCAGCAAACTCGGCCACGACTTCACCCGTGGCATTGTCAATGATTTTGCCTTCCACCTGGATTTTTGTCGCGCCAGCCCCAAAACCGATCAACGCCCTCACAGGAGCACATCCCGGGCTGAATTCTGTCACACGCATTTGCAAAGTCAGCGTCCCATGCTTCGTGGTCGAAAAATATGGATCAGTTGAAACAATCCGGAAAATTTCGGCTTCCTGCAGCGTACGATTGAGCGATTTGCGGAAAGCGGTGACTAGCCTCTGTGCCATTTCACGGCTGCGCTCGCCCCGATTGCGAAGGGCGTGCTGGTCAACCTGTACAGGTGCTATGTAAAGCGTATGGTAATGACGCACGTCGAAATCAGGTGCAACCCACACTTGCTCTAGTGGGACGCCGCCGATGTGTTCGAGTCGATGATAATCCTCGAGCCAGCCTGACGGCTGAACGGTGGCAAAACCCACCAACACTGTCAACGCACATGCAACCACACAAAATGCTTGGACAAATCGTTTACTCATCATTGCCCCAATTCCTTTCCATGCAACGCACGCGAATACAAGAAAAAACCACGTTTTGTATGCCAAAGCCGTTGTAATTCCCGTTGCTATTCGTCCCATTTATTCCAAATTTTCGCAGCCATGAAACATTCGCCCGTTAAAGTTCGTTTTAACGACATCCTTGCAGCCTATCACGAAGCCGCGCCGCAAACAATTGCGGCTATAGCGCGCGTTCTCGAGCGCGGCGATTTCATCATGGGGCGAGCCGTGCACGATTTCGAAAAAGAGTTTGCGGCTTATTGCGGGGCACAATTCTGCGTGGGTTGTTCCAGCGGTACAACAGCGCTTCATCTGGCTCTTCTCGCTGCCGGAATCGGACCGGGGGATGAAGTCATCACTACCCCCATGACGTTTATTGCGACGTCCGAAGCCATTGGCCATGCAGGGGCAAAGGTCGTATTTGCCGACATTGATCGCGAGACGCTCAATCTTGATCCCCGTGCCGTAGAAGCCGCGATCACGCCCAAAACCCGCGCAGTCATTTTCGTCCATCTTCACGGCAACCCCAGCGGCATTTTGGAAATTGCCGAATTGTGCCGGCGACACGGGCTCCTTCTCATCGAAGACTGCGCTCAGGCCCATGGCGCTTTTGTCGCCGAGAAAGTTAATCAGCTTCGCCACGCTGGCACGTTTGGTCGCGTGGGATGTTTCAGCTTCTTCCCGGCCAAAAACCTTGGGGCTTTTGGCGACGCGGGCGCAATCATCACCAATGATCAACAGATTGCTCTGCAGGCGCGGAGACTCCTCAATCATGGTAGGCAGGATAAGTATCTCCACCTCGTGGAAGGCTTTAATTACCGGCTCGATACCATTCAGGCGGCAGTCCTCCTGCTTCGACTAAAGTCGCTTTCCCAATCCGTTTTACGACGCAATGGGATTTGCGTCCAGTATCAGGAGGGGCTCGCTGGGCTGCCGCTCACATTTCAAAAGCTTTGTTACGAGGGGGTTCACGCCCGCCATCTTTTCGCCATTGGTGTTGAGCAGCGCGACCTACTTCAGAAATTTCTGAGCGAGCATGGGATTGAAACGGGCATTCACTATCCCATCCCTCTGCACCTGCAACCGGCTTATGCTCACAGAGAGTTCAAGCAGGGACAATTCCCCATTGCGGAAAAAGTGGCCGCGACCACGCTTTCACTCCCCCTTTATCCGCAGCTCCCTCCAGAGCAAGTAGACTACGTCATCGAGAAGGTCCGTGCTTTTTTTGGCGATTAGGCTTCTGTCGGCGGGAAAAAATAGGTTTTTATTAATCGAATCCCAACCGCTGAAGCGTTTTTGATACCGCACCGGCAACAAAGCTTTCCCGCCGCAGCATGGTGTAGCCACCCGCGCCACCCAAAGAAATCAACGCGGCAGCAAAACAGGCAAAAGTGTAACTTCCCGTGACGTCAAAGATCTTGCCACCTACATAGGGGCCAACCAACCCCGCCAAACCGTATGCGAGAAACACCCACGGGTAGATTAGAGAAACTGCCTTCGGACCAAAATCGGAAGCTAGATCAGCTGCATAGAGGACAAAGGCGGACCCAAACAAAAATCCGCATGCGCCTGACACCAGCGCAAAGGTCAGAGGCTCCCGCGCAAATGCCAGAACTGCCAGCAACACCGCCTGTATCAACAGAGCCAGCGGTAGCGTTGTGCGCCGTAACCTATCGTAGACACCTCCCCATACCAACCGTCCCACCGCATTCCCAATAGCGAAAATTCCTACTGCTGAGCCAGCGGCTGCTGCCTCGAGTCCATAGGAAAGACCAATGGGCTTGAGGTTGCCGATAACAAGTAGGCCACCAAACGTGGCACAGAACATCCCGAGACATGCGGCCCAGAAAGAACTCATGCGCACGAGCGAATTCAATTTGAGCACGTCGCTCTTTTCTGCGAGAGGCTGAGCGGTCCCTATCAGCTTTTCCGGCGGCATCCGCAGGCACAGGGCGGCCATGACAGCTAAGCTCCCATTTCCAACCGCAATGGCTCGGAGGATCTCGTCAACTTTCCATCCGCGCGCCAGCAAAGCCTCGACGCCGAGTGAGAGAAGCAAAGCTCCCGCTCCAAAGCCGGTTACGGCCAGTCCCGTCATGAGTCCCTTGCGTTGGGGATACCACGCAAGGCATGTTGTCAGCGGTGCAGTGTAGGCACAACCAATGCCCGTCCCAACAAGGAAACCAGTACCCGCGAGCGTGAGAAAATAGGAACCTTTCGCGAAGGAGCTGATCAAATATCCTAGGCTAAAAAGAATACCTCCGACAACTGCCAAAGGCCTTGGGCCCCACCGCGCGACACCCCGTCCCGCGGGAATCATCACTACCGTGAACGTCAGTACTGCAACTCCCATTACAGAGGAAGTTTGGCTTGCTTGCAAACCATATTGCTTTTGCAGCGCTGCAGCTATCGTACTCCATGCGTAAATGGCACCTATGGCTAGCTGAAGTACTACAGAAGCTACAATCACCAGAGGTCCCACAAATTTCGAGGTCTGGCTGTGTGAGTTTTGCTCCATAGCGTCTCCCAAATGCTTTGAGAATCGGCTCAAGTGCAAACCGGCCCCGAAACCAGTGATTCTTCGCCACGCAGGGCTCCGAGTGTTTCAACAGATTTCGTGCTCACCCTGAGTACGTACCGTGGCGGCGAGGGAAATGCTTTTAACTGCTAGCCGCCGCTGCATATGAGCCTCAGGCTCTGTGGTGTGCAGCCCACTTTCGGGCGTAGCCCGCATCATCCGGCCACATCCAGCTGGCATTTGCCACTCAGGCGCAACTAAGCACGCTCGCTTCTCACCGCTTCTTGGCTCGCACTGTCTAGGCGGTGAACTTACGATAATCGTCGACACTGCCACCGTCCAAACAACACTCAATGATCTCGTGGCCCAACTGATCGAGTTGTGGCACACGATATTTCCGCAGCTCTCGACGGAAAAATTCCTCGAGCACCTTTGCGCCGGCGTCATACCCGACAGTGCCAACCTCCGGCTGGGTCTCGACGCTTAGGAACCATGAACTGATCGCCGTTCCTTCGATGTGAATGTTGCGCAAGCTGTAGCCAAGCAGCGAGCACCGCGCTGGTACGATCTGATCCGGTCGGAACGGCGCGTAACCACGGCGTGCAAGGTACTCGCGGCACAACCATTGAGGCATAAAGCCGACCTTCCAGGCTCCAATGTGCTGATTGGGTATAATGACGTAGAGTGTGTCTGTGGTGGCCATAATTTGACGAAGGAGCAAGTTGGCAAATTCCACTCGCTTGCCAGGCGCAAATGGCCAGAAGCTCCCTACTCCTTCGCTTTCCAGCTGGCCTGCTCCTACGATGCTTGGATTATCGTGACCGCGCGGCGAAACCAGACGCCATAGCCAAGCCAGCGCAGGAGGAAGAACGTGGAATAGGCCAAAAATTCCGTAAGTCGGTTTCTCTGCCGTGCACGGAGGAGTCCGCACTCCAAAACTTCGCACGTCCACCGTGACATTCCCATCAACAATGCCGGGCACAATGCTGCGCGGCAAAATCACCCGTGGGTTGGGACACGGTTTTCCAGGCGCATCCTCGATATGTTCCCACAGGAGCGCTGTTGAGCCGGGCACGGCGTCAATGCTCAAAAACACCAGCGGTGCCTGAGGATGAATGGTGAGTTCCTCAAGAGTGGGATCAGTTCCATAGCGGCGGATATGATTCACCCGAACGAACCACGCTTGCTCCGCATCGCGCAGTTGCAATTTACGCGCGTGGGGATCCAGCGTACGGTGACACAGGGCCATGTCATCGGTGACAGGTTGCAACGAGCAACCCCGCGGCAGCGTAAGGTAGCGTGCTTCGCCCGTCACGATGTTGCGCCCGATTAGCAACCGTCCATCACTTTCGCGGTGCGGATACTGCAACATTTCGGATTTACCGCCCCCGCTGGCCCCTTCATGCATGAACACTACGTGGTTATCGTACGGCGTCACCACGCGAACGGTTGAGCAATGTGCAGTGACCCACCCTTCGCTCTCTCCCCGGCTGAGGAGCATACCATAAACACCTTTTTTCGCGCTTGGCCCAGGGTAGAGATTGTAGCTAAAAAGTTCGTGGCGATTCGGCAGACGATTGTGTACAACGATCTGTTTGCCGCCGAAGCGCGTGTGCCGAAATGGGGGGGCTACCAGGATAAACGCTGTTGGAGAAAAGTCTGAAGGAAGATCATCCAGTGGAAGAATGCCCTGAATGAGTGCTAGAGACAGCGCAAAAAATCCGGCGTTGTCGGGGCAAATTGCAACAGCATCGAAACTTTTGGGCTCTTTACCCGACCGGAAGGCAAACACGGCGAGATTCTGTTTCGTGAGCCACTGAAAAGTCTGCTGGCGCAATGGCTCGAAAGGCTCTCCGAAACGTTCGGCAAAACGTGGTTGGTCGGTGGGACCGTCGTCGCCGATTACCATACAATCAGGGTCACGCCGACGCATGTAGGGCTCCGTATAGTTCACTGCAATACCGTTGCGGACACGGCTGACTTTTGCTTCTACGACGCGTCCTTTACCCTCAACTTCATAGGCGACCTCGTACCAGCCGTCGCAGGAAGTCGTGGGCACTGCTAATTTCAGGAGTTCATCCGTGTTGTTGGCGTAAATAACGCTCGGCGCTTGCGACAAAACGTCGGCGATTTCTTTTGGCAGCCCTGGAATGGGCAGCGCACCTTGCGTTGCGGTGGTCACTACCACTGGATTCTCCGTCGAAGACTCATGTGTTGGCATTGTCGTCTCTCACACTGTGCAATCTGTTCTCAGTTATGGAGTTGCAATTGATAGAATTTCATAAATAATTCTTATTTGAGCGATAGGAAAACTCAATATGAATTTGACCGATCTAAATTTCCACCACATCCTGTGCTTTTGGATGATTGCTCATGAAGGCAGCGTAGCGACTGCCGCAAAGCGTTTGCGCCTGAGCCAACCGACTCTTTCAGCCCACCTTCGCGAACTCGAGAGTCGCCTCGAGACAATACTTTTTCACCGCACGGGACGTCGGCTAGTTCTCACCGAGGCCGGAAATTTGCTTCTCAAGCATGCCGACGATATTTTTGGCAGGGCACAAACACTTTTAAAGGCTCTTCGTGGGATTAACACCTCCGTGCCACGGCTTCGCCTCGGTGTCGTCGAAAGCTTTCCTCATCTGCTTGCCGTGGACTTGTTTGGATCTCTTCTCCGTGACGGTCCGCAACTGTCCCTCTTGGCCGCCAGTGGAACGTCCGACTCGTTGCTGGCTCGCCTTCTTTCCGGCGACCTGGACGTCGTGCTGCTCGACTCAGGAGAGCGACGTGGCCTTTCCCGGCGCCTACGATGGCACGTTTTTGCGCAGTCGGCTCTCGGCGTTTTCGCACCCGCGTCTCTCGCACGCCGAATCGCCGCCCAATTTCCTGAGTCGCTTCACAACCAACCTTTCCTAATGCCCGGACAAAATAGTCCTCTTCGCTCAAAAGTTGAAAGCTGGTTAGAGACTCTTTCATCTCGCGTCGACATCATCGGAGAGTTCGATAACCCTGCGCTCATGAAAGCTTTCGTAATGTGCCGGCCGGCGCTTTTCGTCATGCCCTGCGTCGAACAGCACCACTTACGCCGCCTCTACCGTGTGGAGCTCTGCCACGTCATTGAGTCACTGCGCCAAAACTACTATTTGGTCTCGTTACGCTCGTCTTCCCATGGCACGCTGCTTTCAGACTTGCTAAGTCGCCTATTGTCCGAACTGAGGACCACAGAGGATAAACGCGACACCTGCCCAACAAGAAAGGTGCGCAACGCTGCCCCAAATTCATGAGAGAGCCCCTAGGCAAGTGAACAATGCAGACCTTTGGCAAAGCAGTGGTTAGTGGAGAAAAGCTCATGGCCGATCGTGCCATGGCGAGGTGTAATCGTCACTAGCCCATGCCCTGGTAGGCACAGCCTTACGAGCTCGCTCCGTTGCTTGCTCAACGTAACTGCGGCCGTAAGTCTTTTGCCGCCCGTGGTCTATAGCCGAGTAATAAAGCTAAATTATTAAGATTTAATCTCCAAGAACATTGCGAGATTAACGAAGACGAAGCCTAGCCTCATCGCTCAGAACTGGTTTTTCCAAAACTGGCAACCAGCTCACGAAATTTTTTCCCGGGTTTGAAAGCGACAACCGATTTCGGCGGCACCTCAAATTGCTCACCGGTTCCTGGCTTTCGGGCTCTGCGGGCCCGCCGTGATTTTAGATAGAAAGTGCCAAAATCCACCAACGAAACTTTGTCACCCGCTTTGAGCGCCTGCTTGATGGCCTCGAGGAAAATTTCCACGGCTTCTACCGCCTGTTTCTGGCTGAGTCCCGTTTTCTCCCTCAGAAGGTTTGCAACTTCCTGTTTCGTCATCGCTCGCAACCGCCTCTCGCAATGTGAGATTTTCCGTTACGACGGCATGGTCTACGCAACCTTTTGTAAGTGTCAAAACAAATTGCCGTTGCATAGTTCCCTACCAGCCGACTTTAAGCCACACGATGCTTTATACGCGATCATAGCGCCGTAACGGTTTCCCGACTAACCGTTCAACGCTTTCAACCTTTCCGCGTAATCTGCCGGTTCTTCCGCGTGCGTCATCAATCTTTATGGTCACACTCACTCGCGGATAGCGCTCGATCATAAGGCGGTAACATTTTTCGATCACCGCCATCACTTCGTTCCAATCCCCCTCGATTATGGTTCCCATCGCGTGAAGCTCGTACGGCAGACCACTAGCATCAACAACCTTCAGCATCTCGGCCACCGCTTCAGATAAATGTTCTGTACCACCAAAAAGTGGTGCAATCGAGAACTCCGCTAACATAGCTCCTCTCCTTCCGCACAGTTTGAGTCCGATGGCATATTACACTTCGGCAGGGATTTTGCGGCTATAAGGGAAATTTGTGCAGAAGCTAGCAAGCGCCCCGCGCTAGGGGGTGTTTTCGACTCAGCAGTTCCTCGTAGATTTGCTCAGTTTTTCGCACCATCGCCTCGATGCTGAATTCCGCCTGGGCCCGAGCCTTGGCAGCTGCGGCAAGCCGCCGTGCCAGTGCGCGATCGGTCGCAAGTCGGCAGACCGCCTCAGCGATTTGGTGCGGATTACGTGGCTCAATGAGCAACGCTTCCTCACCGTCGCGCACAAGCTCGGGGATCCCGCCAACGCCTGTCGTGATGATGGGCAACTCCGCATGCATTGCTTCCACAATGGCGGCGGGCAATCCTTCCCAATGGCTTGGCAGAAGGAAGATGTCCATTACCGCGAGTAACGGAGTAGTATCTTCCACGTAGCCCAAGAAGCGGATGGCATAGTCCAAAGCTCTCTGCCGTGCCATCTCAGCAATGGCGCCCCGACTGTCGTCGCGTCCTGCAAACAGAAATATCGCCTTGGGAAAGCGCTCCAGGATGGCTGGCAGCGCTTCGACGACGTCCGTGTGGCCTTTCATTTCGCGGAGATTTGCCAGAACTCCAACGATTGGGAATGCGTCGGGAAAGACTCCTAATTCATGGAGAATTTCCTCGCGCCTGTCGCGTGGAATGTTGCGGCAGGGAACGCCGCTGTGTACTACAGCTATGCGCTTCGGCGAATATTTCTCTCTTCTTATTGTGGCTTGTCGTCCCGCCTCGCTGTTGGAAATAAACTTGTCCACCAGCGGTGAAGTAAGCCGATCCAGCCATACATGCCACCATTTGCGCCAAGGGTCAATTGAGCGAATGCTCGACACAATTACAGGTGCCCCGCCAAGCTTAGCAGCTATGCGCCCTACAGTATCAGCGCGTAGCCCGTAGGTCTGCACAAGGTCGATGCGTTCAGCTCGTATGAAATGGGCTAGTTCCCAAGCGCCACGTACTGTCACCTTTTCGCGGGTGCCGAAATGCCGTGCGGTCACACCGAGTGCTTCTGCCCGCCGGAGAAGTTCTCCGCCTCCCTGAAGACAGCCGACGTAGGGCGTGAATCGCTGACGGTCGAGATGTTCTACAAGAAAAAGAATCATCCGCTCCGTCCCGCCCATCTCTGATGTCGAGGCCAGCTGCAGAACCCGCCATGGAGTGCGCTCAGCGTGAGGCTCGTGGTTCATTTAATAAGCCCGCGCAAAATAAACGTAGTACTTGGCCGGCTCACCACAGCGCACACAGCTTCCTTCGCGAGCTTCAATGACGCGGTTTTCTTCGTCCAGTGGGAGGCATCGGATCGTCGCTTTGGTATCTTCTTTGATTTTCAGTTCACATTCGTCGCCCCCACACCACGGAGCATAAATGAACCCGCGCTTGTTCTCCATGACTTCCTGGAACTCATCATAATTGGCGACCGTGCGCGTGTTTTCGTCACGGAACCTGCGCGCCCTCTCCAAAAGGTCCTTTTGGATTTGGTCAAGCAAGGTAAGGACTCGTGACTCTAACTCAGACAACGGACAGAAAATCTTCTCTCTGGTGTCGCGGCGCACAAGCACACACTGCTCCTTGGCGAGATCCTTGGGGCCAAGTTCCAAACGCAGCGGCACCCCTTTCAATTCGTATTCGTTAAATTTCCAACCCGGCGTATACTGATCTCGGGCATCGAGCTGACTGCGGCAGACCTTCGTAAGCCGCTCCTGCACTTGCACCGCCTTGGAAACGACAGACTCCTTTGTGGCTGCTTGGAAAATAGGAATAACGATAACCTGCGTCGGTGCGATGCGTGGCGGCAAAATCAGCCCGTGCTCGTCACCATGCGTCATAATCACGCCACCCACAAGGCGCGTGCTCACTCCCCAAGACGTCTGCCACACATACTTGCGGACTTGATCCTCATCCTCAAACATAATCTCGAACATTTTCGAAAAATGCTGCCCGAGATTATGCGAAGTTCCCGCCTGCAGCGCTTTGCCATCTCCCATCATGGCCTCAATGGTGTACGTATAGAGGGCTCCCGGGAATTTTTCATTCTCTGTTTTCTGCCCTGCAACGACGGGCATCGCAAGCTCAGTTTCTGCAAATTCTTGATAAACTCTTAACATCTTAATCGTTTCTTCCTGTGCCTCCTCCATTGTCCGGTGGCAGGTATGTCCTTCCTGCCATAGAAACTCCGTGGTGCGTAGAAACAAGCGGGTAACCTTTTCCCAGCGCACTACGTTTGCCCACTGATTGATGAGGATGGGCAGGTCGCGGTAGCTTTGGATCCACTTGGCGTAAATCGAGCAGATTATAGCTTCGGAGGTGGGCCTAATGGCGAGGCGTTCTTCTAAAGGTTCGTTTCCCCCGTGGGTCACCCACGCGACCTCGGGAGCAAAACCCTCTACGTGAGCAGCTTCCTTTTTCAGGAGCGATTCCGGCACAAAAAGCGGGAAATAGGCATTCTGATGCCCCGTTGCTTTGATGCGCCGGTCCAGCGCATCTCGGATGTTCTCCCACAATGCATAGCCGTAAGGTTTAATGACCATGCATCCTTTTATCGTCGTGTAGTCGGCCAGATCAGCCTTGCGCACGACGTCCACGTACCATTGCGAAAAATCCTCCGACTTGGGTGTGATCTCCTGGACAAATTGTTTTTCGTTTCCCACTGGTTGATCTAACTCCGTATGATAAAAATGGCTCCTGATGCGTCTGTGTCTTGGATTCCGGTTTCGTAACACTTTGCAACGGTGGGAATTCACTAGCCAACTCAAGCAATTTTCGCAACCGATTGGGCGAGCGTGGAATTCAGCCTTTCATTTTGCATTTGCCAGTGATGGCCGATTTTCCTCAAAAGGCTTGTAGATTCGTAATTGCTAAAACCGAAGGGTGCCATTCGTGAAAAAGATTCCTTGCTACGCTGGATGGAAGGCGGTTGTTCTCGTCCTAAGTGCCGGTCTGCTTGCCGGGTGTGTGATGCTGGGGGACAAACTTGACCAGTTTCGATGGCACTTTGGCACCATCCCATTCTTTGTCTTTGATAACGCCCCGGGCTACAAGCGTCCCCCCCAGCCCAAAGTCATGCATAAGCCGACAAATATCGCCATCGCCATCAGTGGCGGTGGCACTCGCTCGGCAGTTTTTGCAGCAGGAGCGATGGAGCAGCTGGCCTACTTGCCGCGCCCTGATTCTCAGTCCGTGCTCGAACGTGTTCAGGTCATCTCGGGTGTGAGCGCCGGTAGCATGGCAGCTGCTTACTATGCCCTCTATAAACCAGCGCGATTCGAATCTGTCGCAGATAAGCAGGCTTTTTTTAAGCAATTCAAATCGCACATGAGCGTGGACCTTTGGATGCGCGGGTGGGCTCACTACCTGAGCCATCCGTGGGAAGGCGTTCTCAAGTATTACACGCGTTACCGCTTTGCTCAGACCCTTGCCAACACCCTCGACCAGCATCTCTTCCTTGGGCAAACCTTTGGTGAGCTTGCCCGTCGTGAAGCTGCGGGTGAGGCGCCCGTGACGTTGATCAATGGAACCGTCCTCGATACAGGAGAACGGTTTGTTTTTACCAATCTCGACATTGGTAGAAATTTCGTCGTGGACCCGAGCCGTTTCGAAGGCGATCCCTTCCTTCATATTCTCGCGACAGCTTTCACCTCCCCCAGCTATCGGATGCTAGGCTTTGATGGGATTAACTCCGACATTCTTGACTTCCGCATCGCTAGTGCCGTGGCGGCTTCGAGCGCCTTCCCTGTGTTGCCCGGCCCGTTAACTATCCGCAATTATGCCACCGGCGGATATGTGCACATTGCCGACGGTGGGGTGTCGGATAACACAGGTGTCGACAGTATCGTTCGGTTATTCCTGTCCAAAGCCAAAAGCAGTGACTCGCGCCTCGTCGTCATCGCGCTCGACGCGTCTGCGCCTATTGTTCCCAAACGGCTTAAGGACCCAAATGGCTATGTTGGTTCGGCGAAGTATGCTGAGCATGCCAACTTCATTCAAGGCTCCCGCTCCCAAACGCTCTCCTTCCTCCTCTACAGTGCCACACCGCGTGTACGGGTGATAAGATTGTCTCTTTGGGAATCGGCTTACGCCCAAACGTTAGATCCTACACCCCAGCTCTACATTTCCGAAGCAGACTGGTTCCGTGTCCTCTGCGCCGCCGAGGAGCTCGTCAAGGCTCACCAGTCAGAAATCATTAAAGCGGTATTTGGCGAATAAAGGGAAGGACTTCGTCGGTGCGCGTTGCATCAATCTCGCAGTCGTCTCCGGGTAGCCGCCCTCTAGTGATCTTGGCGCTACCAGCATACAACGAGGCAGAAAATCTGCGCCCTCTCATCGAGTCCGCTGCGCTGATGTTCGAGTCCGAAGGTTTGTGCTACCGCATTATTGTTCTCGACGATGGGTCAACCGACGCCACTGCACAAGTCTTGGCTGACCTAAGCACAAAATTGCCCCTCGAGCGCCTTGCCCATGAAAAAAATCGGGGGCTGGGAGCCGCGATTCGTTCTCTCATAGCTGCCGCTTTGGAGCGTTCCCTCACCCCCGACGACGCTGTGGTTTTTATGGATGCCGACAACACCCACGATCCAGCCTACATCCCCCAAATGGTGAAAAAACTCTGGGATGGACCATTTGATGTTGTCATTGCGTCGCGCTTTCGCGACGGCAGTGAGGAGGTCGGAGTGCCCTGGCAGCGGCGCCTGCTGAGCCGGGGAGCACGCTGGCTTTTCAGGATCTTCCTTCGCTTGCCAGAAGTGACAGACTATACCTGCGGCTATCGAGTCTATCGCTCGGGCCTGCTACGCGCCGCTTACGAGAAGTATGGCGAAAGAATTATCACGCGCGAAGGTTTTGCATGCACCGACGAACTCCTTGTCCATCTCAGCACCCTTTCAAAAAAGATGACAGAAGTGCCATTTGTTCTGCGTTATGATCGCAAGCGAGGCCGTAGCAAACTCCCTCTTTTCCGGACGGTGTACGAAACGCTAAAGATGTTACTCTTTCGGGATTGATGGTTGGTCTTCCGTGCGCGGTACCGTCGTCGTCGTCGTCTCTTCAAGAAGTACCCTGAATGCAAGTTCCTGAGCAGGATCGAGCTCTAGCGCTTTATAAGCTGCCTGCCGGGCTTCGTCCTTTTGCCCGATGCGAGCCAGCGAGGCCGCCCGTATCGCCCACATGAGTGCACGCGCCGGCTCCACGGCAAGCACCGCACTCGTTTCCTCTAATGCCTCCTGATGGGCACCACGCTGCCAGCTCACGACAGCAAGGTTCACACGGGACGCAAGTTCTGTCGGTGCTAATTGCTTGGCATGCCTAAAATGCTCTGCAGCTTCGTCTAAAGCACCTCTCTGCGCGAGCATGGCTCCCAACATGGTGTGGAGATTGGCACTTTGTGGGTTGTGTGCTAACGTATGACGGATGAGTTTCTCAGGCTGGCTATACAATGATGCATGAACAAGCGTGAGGGCAGAGAAATGAACCAAAATTACCACCGCGCATCCTGCCACCACGAGCCTTTGCACGTGTCTATTCGCAAATTTCTCCCAAAGCCACGATGTGCCAGCCGCAACGATGGCTATCGGGCCAAGAGAGGCGAGATACTGGTAGCGATCTGCAACGTAAGAGTGAATCATAAAACTGTGGGTCACAAAACCGAGCGTCGGCGCAAGCAACACGACGTACCAGACCGACCAGAAGACGATGTTTCTCACCACCAGTTCTCGTCGAACCAGCAGTACGAGCAATCCCGCCACCACGATGAGAAAACCAACCGTTCCTACCCAACGAAATGCGCTTGCCTCGCCCAGTTGCCACTTGGGGTAGAGGGCCAGCAGGGGAGTTGGTGCAGCAAGCTTCATCACGTACCACCAAAAAGCTCTCCCCACAAGTTCCAGCCGCTGCAAAATTGGCAACTCTGGAGTGGCATGAGCTGAGCGATGCGTTACCGACAGGTCCAGCGCCAATAGCACGATACCCACCAATAGAAAGCATAATGCAGCATAAACTTGATATCGACGACGTTTCCGTCCGTAGTTTGTCCAGATGAGTAGGAAAACGATTAGCGGCCAACCAACAGCGACTGTTTTGCTAAGGACCCCCAACGCATAGCAAACACCTGCCGCGATATAAAAAACGACCTCCGAGGTCTTGGTAGTCGTTTGTGTCGCTCTGAAAAAAACGAAAGTAGCGAGCAGGAAAAAGAACCCGGACAAAACATCTTTGAGCTCGATAATCCATGCCACACTCTCCACGTGGACCGGGTGAACCGCAAACAACAAGGCGGCCAACCATGC
>JANZZJ010000014.1 GCA_026419455.1 Candidatus Sumerlaeaceae bacterium
CCAGAGCAGTGGTCACACGCAAGTCTCCCCAGCAGGAGCGGAAGGTTGGGCTTTGCACGGGGGGTGCCCATAGAGGGGACACTCCGGGCGTGCCTCGCATCGGGCGGCAACCCGCACGAGCTCATCGCGCCAACGGTGCGGCGGCAACGCCGCGCTGCAAAGTTCCAGCACCACGTCGGCAAGAGCGGGATGGTAGCCAATGGGCTCGGCCACCCAAAATTCAACATGCGGGTACTGGGATCGAACAGATTCCATTTCGCGTTGGAGGTCTTCGCGCACAAACTTGCCTGCTACGAGAAAATAGGGCACGACCACGATCTGGACTGCTCCTTGCTTCACAACGGTGGCAACCGTCTCAGCAAAACGTGGTTGCGAGTAATTGAGAAATCCCACCTCTACGCAACACCATGGCCCTAGGCTCCGCAGGGCAGCGGCATGGGCATAAATAGTGTCGCTAGAGCCGCACAACGTGGAACCGTGTGAAAACAAAATAACAGCGGGATGTTTTGCTCCGGCGTTCATATTAATTGGTTTAATACGGACTACCGTTGCGAGCGGCTCTTTGTTGGGTCAGAATTCGAGAAAAGCTGCGCCTCCATCCATTGTTTGGGGGCTCTTGTGGAACCCCCATGACAGGGATTGAGCGTTCAGACGAACTGGCAGAAATGTGTTTGCGCTGGATTTGTCGAGACGAAGAACTTGTGACCGTTTGGCCTGCGTACCGAGCCTGTGCGATTGTGCAAAAAGTAAAAAATCATTAGACCTTCGCCATTCTACTGCCCTTAGTGTGCGGCATGAAGCTGAGCGAAACGATTCAACGGACTATTCGCGATGTTTTTGCGTTCGGCAGAACGCGACTTGCCCAACTTTCTCCACCACTTCTTATCATCGCGCTGAGTTTCGCCGTTTATCTCTATAAGCCTTTCATTCAAAGCAGCCGCGACAACATGCCACTGCGATGGGGAGCAACACTTTTAGCCACGCGAGGAACGCTCAACTTTGCAGAACTGCCGATAGATCCAAACCGCTTTTACTCCTTAAAAGTCCTCGATACTGGCGAGGTGCGGTCGCACACCCCGGTGGGCACGGCGCTGCTGGCAGCACCTATCTTTTTGCTGGCGCGTGTGCTGGGTATGGAGTTCACCGATGAAACCGTGGTATTTCTCGATAGCCTTGCCGCGACGTTGTTGACTGCCCTTTCCGCTGGCTTGGCGACACACCTAGCGCGCCACTGGGGCAGACGGGCAGCTGTTTTCGTGGGCCTGGCCTTGGCATTCGGCACCGCCTCGTGGAGCACGGCAAGCCGCTGCCTCTGGCAGCATACGGGGGCATTGTTCACAATGCTCTGCGCATTGTGCGTGCTCGACGGCTCATCGCGTCGTTTACTGCGACTAATCGCCGGCGGCGCCATTCTGGCCTTTTGCTTTTGGTGCCGCCCCGCTCTGGCCCCAACCATCGCCGTGATTGTGGTCCTCATGCTAGTTCAACACAGACGAGAAGCCATCTTCGTCGGCGTAGGCGCCGTTGTGGTGCTTGGAGGATGGATCATTTACAACATCATAGCCTATGGAAAACCGTTAGGGACGTATCTCTCGCTGAGCGCGCTGGGACCCGATACCTTGAGTGCCTACCCACGTCGCCTTTTCGGGCACCTTTTCGCTCCGAACCGCGGGATGTTCGTTTTCTCACCAGTTCTTTTACTGACGATCGCACCGATGTTCCGTAATGCTAGGCAATGGCGTGAGAATCGCTGGCTGGCTATGCTGTCGGCAGCAGCGCTGGTAGGCATTCTTGCACGCGGCTTTTTCTACGGTTGGTTTGGGGGGCACTGCTACGGTTCTCGCTACAGCCTCGATTCAGCTCCCTTGATGCTGATTGGGGCTGCCCCGCTGTTCGCAAAACTTCTAGAGAGCGCCCGGCGGGCGATTTTGCCTATAGGATTTCTTGCCATAAGCGGCGCAATTCAGTTTCTCGGCGTGGCACGCGACTACGAGTCGTGGAATATTCTGATGGGAATGTCGAAAGAGGACAATGCGTGGAACTGGCGGTTGCCGCAGATCCTCCACTGCCTGACGTGTGGCGAATGGACACGAGGCCCTGTCCCCTCGGCGAGTATGGTCAATCTCCCACCTAATGGCGTGATTGAAGTCCGCCGAGATCCCAATTCGCCATTCATTCGGTACGGATTTACGTATTTGGAACCGGGAGGACCATGGATCGTTCCGCCAAAAGCCGGCATTATCTTTAACTTGCCGCAGGCGCGCTCACTGCGACTGCGTTGCGAAGCGGTATCGCAAGTTTTTCCTTACGACCCAACGACTATTGGGCTTTACATGAATGGCAAGAAATTCGGGGAACTTGTTCTCCTCAAAGCGGACTGGACGTTTGCGGAGATGCCGTGGTTCGACGTTCCCCAAAGCTACGTACGCGACGGATTGAACACACTCGAGCTACGCGTGAGCCGCGTTTGCTATCCCTACGGTTCCCCCCAACCTGGGGGTGCCATGATCAATCGCGTGCTGATCATTCCGCAGTAACTCCGCCATTTTTGCGAGAATCTTGACGTAGCGAATAGAGGAACATCAGCGCCACGGCGCCCCATAGACCAACGAGCGGTAGAAGTCTTGCCACTCCACTTAGCCCTAGGAGATCAGAAATGCTCCAGTCCGTTTCACCAAGGCGCAACTTCGGCAGGACGTAGCGAAAGAACAAGGCTGGATATTCATAGCGCGAAAGATCCGGAGCCAACAAACTCTCCAGCGGCGCACCATGGGGACGATCGGGGAAGTCGGGCGGCATGAAGAGCATGGCAAAATGAACCAAAACTGACCAGGCACCTAAAGCAACCACACCCACTCTCCCCCACCAATGACATAGGAGCGGCAAGCAAGCCAGCCCCAGAAAAGGTACGCCCACAGCAAGGAATCGCGGGACGAGGGTCCAGCCTCCCCACCACATATAGTAAGCACTGACGTAAACAAAGAGTCCCAGAAATGCACAAAGGAAAGCAACAGCACGAGCTCGCCACAGTTTTACGGTCTTCCAACCATATATTGGGCCGATAAAGCCAAGTAACAACTGGGGCGAGTGATAGAAAAGCCCGCGGTAGGGGTGAAAGGCGAGCAGGTAAGC
>JANZZJ010000028.1 GCA_026419455.1 Candidatus Sumerlaeaceae bacterium
AGATGTGTATAAGAGACAGTGGTAATGGTCAGCACGGTCTTGCGCGTGCGGGGTCGGCAAGCGCAGGAGTACTTCTTCGGCGGCCACTACGAGAATTAAGGCAACCGCATAGGCTAAGAGCAACGCCATGCACGCACCCTTGAGCTGTAGGTGAGGCACCAATCCATAAGTGGCACTAATACAGATAGCTCCAGTTGCTAACGATATAAAAAAACCTACTGTGATACCCCGAATTCCCTCTGCTCCCAGAAACTGGGCCACAGTTGCCTGAATTGTTATGACCAGCGATGTAATAGCAAACAATCCTATAAGGTCCGGTTTGAGAGGATACTGGGCTCCGGCAACCGGTATCAGGACGTACTGAGACATCACATAGCTGAGCCCAACGGGGACAAAGGTTATAAGCCACAGCCGCCAGGTAACGCGCCAAAGACCCTGGCGGTCAGCGCTCGCTGAAGCCTTGGGAAAAAAGACCGTGTTAAATATTACCGACAACGACTGGGCAATGGTAATACTTGCCGTTTGATATACGCGAAACAGTCCAACGTCAGCTGTTGATAAAAGCTTATTTAGTATCATCGGCTGAATGTAAAACGTCAGTATAAAACCGACGTTTCCCAGGAGCGATAAGAGTCCGTAGGCTGTCATAACGGTCAGTGTTCTCCTCGATGGCCACTGAGGCTTTCCTAAATAGCGCGCTAAATAATAACAAGAATACAGGGCGCCGATGAAAAAGCCGAAACAAATCGCGGCTACATAGGATCCGTAGTTTTGTTTGAATACGGCAATTCCTCCCAGGAGACCGACTACTACCCCAAGCGCTGTGAGAAGCTCACCTACACCTCTTTCGAAGAACTTGTGAATTGCCTGAAGAATACTTGTGGAAAGAACAAAAAATGTTGCGAACACCGCAAAAATCAATCCGGCCCAATTGATTCCGGGCTCAAACTCAAACAATTTCGCAACGCGTTCATTACCCCCCGCCATCATCGCAGCAATTACTGCGAGTGTTATTACAAAGGTAACTAGAATTGAGGCGCCGGCTTCCTCCCTGGGAACCTTTTTCGGTGCTCCGTAGCGCACCACAGCCGAATTCATTCCAACGAGCATGAGCATGTTGAGAAACTGTCCCACAGTGATCGCGAGTGCTGCTTGGCCGAAGACTTCTCGGCCGAGATAGCGTGCAGCGAATAACGGCACGATCATGCCAATCGCCCGTGCAGTCAGGAACGAAAAGCCTATCCACCCTACGTTCTTCGCAAACGATCGCGCAGAACTAGACTCCAGTGAACGGCCGGTCAACCTTTCCAGGAGTCGTGCTACCTTTAGTTTCCAGCTAACGAAATTGCCCAATCAGTCACTCCCCTACTGCGGGATCTGGCAAATTGGTGTTGGGGTCTTTTCTCAACAAACCCAGATTTGAGAAATCAGTTTTCAGTTGCGGGCGGGCAGGTCAAACGCAAACATGGTGATGCATTGGGAACACAATAAGTCGTTAACGCGGAGCTGCTTTATGGCGCAGGCCATGTTCTCAGAAGTCATGCTCGAATTTGACCGCTTTCTTGAGGTTGAGCGCAATCTCTCGCCGGCGACGCGGGCGGCTTACCGTTACGACCTACAGAAGTTCAAGGAGTTTCTCATTCGAACACTCGGAGCGGAACCGTCCGTAGCAAAGGTTACCACCCAGCATATTAAGGACTACTTGAGTTTCCTCCAACAAAAGCGAGGCCACAAAAGTGCAACACTGAGCCGCACAATTGCTTCAATTCGTGTGTTTTACGAGTACTGCGTCCAGCAAAAGTACTTGGAATTCAGCCCCGCTGCCTATATCCACAACCCAAAACTCCCAAGGAAGCTGCCGATTTACCTAGTGGAAAGTGAACTTCGCCAGATTTTGTCGGCTCCCGACCTTTCTGATACGTGGGGAACCCGTGATTATGCCATGCTGGTTCTGCTCTCTTTCACCGGAATGCGTAGGCAGGAACTCGTGGGATTAAACATCAACTCCATTGATTTCGAGAGGAAAACTGCAAAAGTTCACGGAAAAGGTTCCAAGGAACGCCTTATTCCTCTTAACGCCATAGTGGTGGATGCGCTTACGGCTTGGTTGGAAGTTCGCCCGGCGGTGGCAGACCCAGACCCTCTTTTCGGCAACAGGAAAGGGCAACGGCTCACTTGGCGCTCAGTTTACAATATAGTGCGTAAGTACGTCCGACGAGCTGGTATCCTTAAAGGCAAGATAAGCCCCCACAAGTTGCGCCACACCTTTGCAACTCTTCTTCACTTGAGTGAGGTAGACATTTTAGAGATTCAACGGCTCCTCGGTCATGCCTCGATTACGTCCACTCAAATTTACACCCACACGAACACTCAAAAACTGCGCACCGCTGTGGAGCGCATTGCTCATATAGCCGAGGATAAGGGAAGGGATTGTCCATGAGAGTCGTGGTCACAGGAGCATCCGGCTATTTGGGCTACCATCTTACCCAATACTTGGGGGCTCAGGGGATTGAGGTTGTGGGGCTATGGCGGCGCGAGGCTCCCAAATTCGAACATGCTATTGCCGAACAAGTGGATCTTGCCGACAGCACTCAGGTCCATAGAGAAATCGCCAAATGGAACCCCACCCACATCGTTCATTGCGCTGCGATGACTTCAACCGCGCAATGCGAAACCGATCCTCAAGCAGCCTTCCGCGACAATTTTGCGACGACCCAGAATCTCGTCACTGCTTTAAACGAAGCCTTGCGTGCCAGACCCTTTTTCCTTTTTGTCAGCACTGATCTTGTTTTTGACGGAAAGAAGGGGCTATACAAAGAAGAGGACCAGCCCAATCCACTGATGGTGTACGGGCGAACTAAGCTCGCAGCTGAACAAGCTGTTGAACTCACTTACCAAGGTGAATGGGCGATCGTGCGAAGCGCCTTGATTTACGGACGTACGACCTCAACAGGGCGTGCAACTTTTTTGACATGGCTGGTTGATGGGATAAAGGCCGGTGAATGCCGGTTATTCGTGGACGAGTACCGCTCACCCATTGCTATTACCGAGTTGTGTTGGTTCATTCATAAGGTACTAAAGGAGCGAGCTGTTGGAATCTGGCACGCGGCGGGGCCAGACCGAATTTCTCGCTATGAAATAGGTCTCCTCGTGGCCCAAATTTTTGGTCTGGCGCAGGATGCCGTGAAGCCCGTACGACTCAGCGAAACACCAGTCTGTGCTCCTCGGCCTGCTGATGTTTCCATGGACATAGCCAAGGCTCGGTCTCTATTGGAGTTCTCTCCTGCTCCGATGGCCAAAAATCTTCAGAAACTGGCAAACCAGTGGGGTTAGAGCAGGCCAATGCAGGGCATAAGGCGAATCTCTTCAGTTACCACCCGAGGATAGGCACAGATGACTTCTACTAGGATCCTCGCTGCATCTCGAACCTTCATCATCTTCGAACGATCCCAACCGCTAGCGTCTCCAGCGTGCTCCCAAAATTCCGTGGCTATTGCTCCGGGAAGAACATTGCAAACATGAATGTTATGCGGCCTGAGTTCCTCGGCGAGAGCACGCCCAAACGCCAATAGTCCGGCCTTGCTCGCACTGTAAGCGCTAAGACCTTTAATCCCCTGCACAGCTGCCACTGAGGTGACGTTAACAATGAGCCCACCACCTGCTTTGCGCAGGAGTGGCAAGGCGGCACGCGTACAGAAAAAAGCCCCCGTCAGATTTGTTTCCAAAGTCCTGCGCCAGAGGTCTTCGGTCGTTGAGTCAACGGAACGAAACTCTCCTACTCCCGCATTGTTAACAAGAACGTCAATTTTTCCGAATTTCTCTTCAATTCGGTAAAAAACCTCTGACACAGCAAGCGAGTCACGCACATCACATTGGCAGTACTCCAAGAGTGCTTTGCGAGAAGATGGGAAACCAGCAAGTGCTTTCTCCGGGGGCGTCCGCGCTACCCCCACCACAGCGATCCCTTTTTGCACAAGTTCCACGGCCAACGCACACCCCAATCCTCGCGATACACCAGTAATGACGGCAATACGCCCTGAACTCAGCTTAGAGGCATTAGAAATCGCGCGAGGGGACATAGGGAGATCCTCTTTACCGCGGAGTAGTTCCCTGAGCCTGTAAAACCGCTCGAAGTTCGTGGCGAACATCGTCGGGCAATGCTCTGCCGAGCAAATGGAGGCATATTTCAAAAACAAGATAGTCGATGCGAAGCAGATAGTTTATGACATCGAGGTGAACACTGCTTGTCTCAAAAGACTCTTGGACGTTGTGGCGAAGACGGGCCAAGTGGTAGCAGTGCAATTTTTTGCCTTGGTTCTGAAGCTCCCCAAATGCTTGGACAACCCGCTCGGCGACGCTTCTTTCTTTCGCCGTGATAGCTATGACGGCATGGGACAGTTGCTCACCGACCGCCATGTGGAGGGATTCGAGTTCTAGCCGTCCTTCTTCCGAAAAGTGGCTCGCATCTGGCCGCAACATTTTCCGAGCAAGTGGAACTAGGTTTTTATCAATGATGTCACCGATGGCTTCCAAGTCACTGACAACAAACATAAGCGAAGTCACATCAATAAACAAATTTTCATCTAAATCGCGACGCAAAATATTGATGAGGTGCTTAGTAAGTTCTATGTTTAGGCCGTCCACCTTTGTATCACGTTCACGGACAAAGGGAATTGCAGACTCGTCGCCACGGAACAATGCGTCCCCCACCTTATTAAACATTTCCTCCACAAAGCGCGCCATGCGGGAAATTTCACGGCGCGCAGATCCGAGAAGGACCTCTGGATAGTCAGTAGCCCCCAAAACAAGGTATTTCGCAGCTGCTAACTTTGCTTTCCCGTCGGGGACCAGCCACCGGCACAGTTTTTCCAACCACGGTATGGCCGGGACAGTAAGGAATGCCGTAACAACCATAAAGAGTGTGTAAGTGTTTGCGACAGCCCGTGCCATGATTTCTGACTGCGGGGCAGCACTAGCATTAAACATTAAACGCTCGGTTAACCAGAGGCCTGCAATAGCCAGGGGACCGATCACGGGAAGAAAAAGAAGAGTGCCCGCAAGCTTATAAACAAGGTGGGCGAGGGCCACCCTTTTGGCCTCAGCTGTGGCTCCCACAGCCGCAGCCAGGCCTGTTACGCTTGCGCCTATCGCGGCACCGAAAAACATGGGAATAGCCTGCTCCAACGTGAGCAATTCCTGACGCGTGAGAGAAATGACTATACCTACAGTTGCGCCGCTGCTCTGGGCCACAGCGGTAAAAAGGAAACTGAATATCATGGCCCAGACCGGGTGTTCACTTAGCCCCTTCACAGCGCTCATGAAAAGTGGGTAAGCCTTCAAAGGGGTCATCGTATCGGTCATAACCTTCAACCCGTAGAAAACAAAACCGAATCCCACAATGGCCATGCCGATACCTTGAAATTTCTTGTTCCGCTTATGCAGATAGAAAAACATGCCGCAGGCGACGGCGGGTAAAGCATACGCAAACAGATTCAACGAGATAAGCTGAACCGTAATGGTTCCACTTATGGCAGCCCCAAGAATAATCCCAACGGAGTTCGAGAAAGAGATCGCTCCCGTGCGGACAAGCGTCATTACCAAAGCTGTTGTCGCACCACTACTTTGTGTTAAAGTCGTAAGTAGAAACCCAACAACCATCCCGCTGAACGGATTCTGCGTCCACTCTTCGAGACTTTGCTTCAAACGGTCTCCCACCAACGTACGTAGCCCCTGGGATGCGATGTTAAGGCCGTATAGAAAGACTGCGAGGCCACCCAACAGAGTAAGGAAAAGTAGCGTCGCCCAATTATCATCTTGGACGACGATCTCGAAGCGCGTGAAAGCAATCTGATCGCCCGTTTTGCTCTTTTGGAGCACGATAATGCTGTAGCGGCCAACCTGATCTCCCATGAAAGCTTCGAACGTCACGAAACCTGCGAGGTCTGTAACTGCTTTCTTCGGCGTTATCGTGAGGGGGGTCCGCGCTCCTTCGGAACTAGGGACAACAACGGGAGTCAACTCAACTCCTGACAGCGGAATGCCATTTTCGTCGCGCACAAAAAAGGTGAGTGTTTCGGTTGTCCCAACTTTACCAAATTTCGTCTGCATCCCACCCCGGAAATCGAAGGTAATAGATGTAAGATTAAGGGTTCGCGTAACAGGACCACTAGAGTCGGTATCAGATTTCGCGAGGCCGAGACGTGGTGGCTCCAGTTTGTTGACATGGGCTGATTCGCCGGACGCAGAACCTGTCGTCGCAGGACAGAATATTAACAAAAGGGCTATAAGCAAAAAAACGTGCTTCACGCATTCACGTAACGGCGTGGCTAATCGATCAACTTTATTGACCTCTGAGCGCATAAACAATTTAGTGTGACTGCGATAGATACAGCGTTCAACTAAAAATAAGTGCAAAATTCATCTTCACTACGTTGCAGCTGCAAGGCAAACGGGCTGGGACCGGATAAATTCCTTGAGCCCGAACACACCCAGTCTTTACAAGCTTGGCAACAATGACGCGAAGAACACTTGAGGCAATCGTGGTGGAACTTCGTCCCAAGCAGTGGACGAAGAACCTATTGCTGTTTGCCGGACTGATTTTCTCCCGCCACGCGCTCGAGCTTGATCGCGTGGCTCGCGCCTTCCTGGCTTTCGCTTTCTTTTGCTGCCTGTCAGGCGTTGTATACCTCATCAATGATCTTGCGGATCTTGAAGCAGACAGGCTGCATCCAACAAAACGCACCAGACCCCTTGCTGCGGGGGAACTATCACCGCGCATAGCTAAACTGGTTGCAGGCATTTTGGCTCTTGGGGGTCTTGCCGGGAGTTTTGCTTTAAACGTCCGTTTCGGCATCTTAGCCACCTTTTACCTTGTCCTAATGTTGGGGTATTCGTGGCGCCTCAAACATTTGGTCATCCTCGACATCCTGATTGTAGCAATCGGCTTCGTAATGAGGGCTGTAGGTGGTATCTGGGCAATTGAGTACGCTGACGAGCACATCCGAATCACTCCGTGGTTTCTCACCTGCGTGCTTTTCCTGGCACTGTTTATTGCGATCTGTAAGCGGCGCCACGAGCTGATATTGCTTTCCGACAGCGCAACAAACCATAGACCGGTCCTTGAAGACTATTCTCAGCCACTTCTCGACCAGATGGTGAGCGTCGCTACTGCAGCCACAGTCATCTCATATGCCCTTTACGTCACCCTCGGAGTGAGACCAGAGACCGTACGTAATCATGAGTACATGATTTTCACCCTACCGTTCGTCCTCTACGGCATCTTCCGCTATCTCTACTTGGTGTACAAGCGTCGGGAAGGTGGAGCGCCTGAAGCATTACTGTTGCAAGATGGGCCGCTCTTGGTGAACCTAGCACTATGGCTTCTCGCCATGTTTTGGGTTTTCTACGCATGAGTCATGAAAATCGTGCATGCGATAAACGAGTCGGGCGCTTGACGACAGAGCTCGGCGCCTCAATTGTAGCGGTAAGCACCGCCTATGGTCAAACCTCGGCGGCACTTACCGTACGGGATCCTGCAATGAGGGCTCTGGCGGAAGACATTGGCAAGTCTCCGAGCACGGCCTCACTCCTGAGCTCAGGCCTCACTCTCATACTCATTGTCGCTGCGGCAGTAGTGATCTACGCGCTGGTGCGCATGAGCCGTGAAATGCGAAAAATGCGGGCGGCAGAAGAGGCGCAGGCCGCGCGCTTCGAAGCCTCCATCCTGGCAGCCTTTAGTTCGGCTAATTCTTCCACAATGGCCGCAACCGAAAATTCGGACGATGAACTCCCCCTGCCAACTGTCGTGAGCCCGGTGCCAAATACAAACGAAGATGCCCAAGACTATTTCGCGTTCGAGCCACTCCACCAGCCCGTGGATGTGGTGTCGCGCCGCATTCTCTCACAGCTTCGCGAAGCCGGCCTTTTGCAAGAAATAGAGAGTCATATCCCCCTTCACGGCAATCCTAAGGGAGCAGCCATCCTTAAGCTACGCAACCGCAAACGAGTCCTTCTGGTACCCTACTATGAGACCGAGGTCTTTGCTGAGCGCGAGCTTACTCAATACGACGCGATCATTTTTTTGTCGCGTTCAGGCAAAGGGCTCTTTGTGCAAACACTCGAATCTGTTATAACCGAGCAATTCCGCTGATCGAATTCTTAAAGTGATCACACCTAGGCACTGGAGGTCATCCTCTTCTCCGGAGAGCTCCAGCTTTTGAACTCTTGCTTTGGTCGGTAGCGTGCCGGCTCTCTCTGCATTCTTCACCTCCCAATTGCATTCGAGTCTTGGATACCCCTGCAGTCGGAACCACATCCGGAGAGACTTTCCTTCCAACCAAGGGGCGCCCGAGAGTGGGCCTGCCTGTTTTCCCATTTCTGGAACTCAGTGTGATGCTATGTGTATGTGAATGAAGTGAGTGGTGCTGGCTATCCCAAACAGGACGTTGGCTTCTAACACACCAGAGGGTTACAGAAGAGAAGCTCTGGAGAATTGAAGAAATTTCTAACGCGGGTCGGAATAGATGAACCCAAAATTTTGCCAAGCACTCACTTGCACAAGACTTGTTGCGGATGAGTATCGCTGCATTGCCAGCTGGGTGAGGGGCTTAAATCCTCGGCCTAGTACGGCCCTGCTGAGGCGCCGCCCCAACAACACAGTACTCGGAGTTAAAATCGTCTAAGTCAATGGGCAGGCACAGCAAAATAGAGAGGGAACCCAAGCTGCACACCAGCACCAGAGGCGTAAAGGTCTGCTCTGTTGAGCGAGGCTCTGTCGGAGAATTTATTGGAATTCAACCGGGAGATAGACTGGTCGCCCTGAATGGCCACCCCGTCGAAGACATCCTCGACTATTGGTACTACGCGTCGGCATCCCGACTGACCATTGACTGGTGGGACGAGAAAAAACAGTGTATTCGAAGAAGAACTGTCCGTATCACCCCTCAGGAACGCCTAGGCCTGGATTTAGAACCGTTCGAGATTAGACGATGCAATAATGCCTGCGTCTTTTGTTTCGTCCACCAATTGCCACGCGGTTTGCGACGCGAACTGTACGTTAAGGATGAGGACTATCGCCTATCGTTCCTGTACGGCAATTACATCACAGGGACAAGCCTTAATAACTCGGATGTGGAGCGCATTATTAAGATGCGCCTCTCCCCTCTTTACTTTAGCGTTCACGCTACCGACGAGCAAGTACGTCGGAAACTCCTTGCCAATCCATTTGCGCCCCCAATCGTTCCCCTTCTTGAAGAGCTTGTGGCCAAGGGAATTGTCGTCCACACGCAAGTCGTGTTGTGTCCAGGTTGGAATGACGGTGCTGTTTTAGAAAAAACTGTCGAAGACCTTTCTCACCTCTATCCCGGGGTCCGCTCCGTCGCAGTCGTGCCCGTTGGGCTTACTGATTACCGTCAGAATTTGCCACAACTTCAGCCAGTCACGCAGACTTATGCTGTTAGCTTTATATCATATTGCGAAAATCTCCAACGAGTTTTCGAAAAGAAGATAGGTTTCCCCTTGGTGTTTCCAAGCGACGAATTCTATCTCATAGCAGGTTTGTCGCCGCCTACATATGACGCTCATGAGGAAATTCCCCAACTTGAAAATGGTGTGGGAATGGTAAGCTCATTCTACCGGGGCTGTAATGAACTCTTAAAAGAGATTCCGCGCGATCTTCCTCAAAAAAGACGTGTCTTGGCTATTACGAGTCCCTTGGGCCACAAAGTCATCGAGCGTTTAGTAGGACTTTTGAACTCTAGTGTTAAAAATTTAATACTTGCGACGGTTGTTCAGACAAACACGCTATTCGGCCCAGGAATCACGGTTACGGGCCTCTTACCCGGAAGGGATTTTGCCTCGGCAATTGCACAGCATCCCAATTTCGATTCTTATCTCATTCCGGAAAACGCCCTACGACCGTGGGATAACCGCTTTCTCGACGACATGACGCTTCCCGAGTTACAAGCTCTCGCAGATGGGAAAGTCCGTGTCGGTGGAAGCACCGCTCGTGAGTTCGTACGAGCCCTTTTCGATGACTGAAAGTAGCGGACGACTCGTCCCAATCATACTTTCTTTCGTAAGCGAGAAGGCAGGATGCCGAGCTGTTCACGATATTTGGCAACTGTCCGCCGGGCAATATTGATGCCTTTCCGCTTGAGAGCTTCGACGATTTGCTGATCACTCATAGGCGAATTGGGGTCGTCATTCTCTATCAACTCAGCTATCATCTGTTTCACCGTGCGGTTACTTGCTTCTTCACCACTCTCGTTTTGGAGCCCTCGACTGAAAAAATATTTCATCTCAAAAGTACCGCGCGGCGTTTCCATGTACTTCCCCGTCGTTACCCGTGCGACGGTAGATTCATGCATCCCCACCGCCTCGGCGACCTGACGTAGTGTCAGCGGCTTAAGGAAATTGATTCCTTTGTCGAAAAACTCACGCTGATAATCCACAATCGCGCGCGCCACGCGCAAAAGAGTATTCTTCCTCCGGGCAAGATTGCGGACAAGCCATTGGGCCGCCTTGAATTTCTCGCGTACAAACTTGCGGTCTTTCTCAGCGTCGAGACTGTTCTCAGCCTCCATCAGTCGACTGTAGGTTGGACTAATACGCAGTTCGGACAACACTCCGTCATCAACGAATACGTAGTAATCATCGTCCACCCGCTTAACAATGACGTCGGGACGAATGTACATAGGTGCTCTAGTGCTGAACGCATAGCCCGGCTTTGGCTCTAGCGTGGTAATAAGGGCGACCACCTTTCTCACATGTTCTTCATCAGCCCCAAGCAATTTTGCCAATTTCTTAACATTTTTCTTAGGAAGCTCGAGCAAATGATGCCTTACGATTTCATAGGCTAGAGGGTCATCCACTCGGCGCTGGCGGAGCTGAATTTCGAGGCATTCTGCCAACGACCGAGCACCGATACCAGCTGGCTCAAGGGCTTGAACCAAGCGCAATGCCTCCTCCACTTCCTCCACGGAACTGTTTGTTTGTTGAGCAATCTCTTCCAGCGGAACGCGCAGATAGCCATCCTCGTCGAGACATCCGATAATGTGCTCGGCTACCTTCTTGATCCGCTCTGGTGCCCCCATGACCTGTAGCTGCCACCGCAAGTTATCAAATAGAGATGTCGGGGCCGCCACGTAGTCCTCGAGGTCGTGCTCTTCCTCATCGCTATCGCGCACAGAGTACCTTGAGAAAGGCGGAACGACATTTTCGTCGTAAACTTCGTCCCAATTCACGTCCACATCTTCAAAATGTCCCGTATCCGAGTCTTGCTCAGTGCCAGTCGGCCCCGCTTGCACCTCTCCCCCCTCCAAGATTGAAAGTGCAGCCCCTTGTTCGCCATCCTGTCCCGCTGTCTCATCTTCAATTTCGCCTTTAATTTCAAGGAAGGGGTTCTGTTTCGCT
>JANZZJ010000080.1 GCA_026419455.1 Candidatus Sumerlaeaceae bacterium
GTGCGTGGCTGGCCCCTGTTATGGAGCGTCTTTAGAGAAAATTCCTGCTCGCCTGGTCGGAGATAGTGTCGAGGTGCTTCCTCCGACCTATTACCGCGACCTCGAATGAGCGTCTGGATTCTCCCTAGTTCGGCAACACCAGCACAACATCGTCGCCGTCTACACGCACTTCAAACACGGGCTGCCGTGCCGATGGTTCTGTTTCGCAGGCTCCAGTAACCAGATCAAACTCCCAGCCGTGCCAAGGACAAGCGACCTTTGTGCCATCAACCGTTCCTTCGCTTAAGGGGCCACCACGGTGACAACACGAATCGGCCAGGGCGTAATAATGTCCGTCAACGTAGAAGACGGCGATTGGTGTCCCATCCACAGTCACGGAGCGAGCTTCTCCATTTTTCATTTCGCCGTGTTTAGCGACTTTGATGACATTCGACATTGTTCGTTTTCACCTCGCCATGATTGTACTAAATGTGTACTGTTTTTACGCACCAATTTTCGCTCTATTCGGACGGGCACGCGAGATCCCCTCGATGAAACCGAATGTGGCTGTAAAAAGCAAACAAGACCTTTTCCGTTCTCGGTGGCACAAAACTTTCTCTTCACTTGGCACCAACGAGGAAGGCACAACCGAAATCACTGAAGCCCATGGACCGCAAAATGGCACCAGGAACCCGCTCAGGCGATTCTCCACCTCCGTGGTGGCGACGCCACACGCTTGGTGATACCCCCCTGAGTTTTCACCGTGGCCTTCCCCTCTTTGCTACAATGATTCTTCTCATCGCCATCCTCTTCCTCTTTAATCTTTCCACTCTTCGCCTTCTACGTTTGTTTGAAGCCTCGAAGGAGAATGATCTCACGCGCCAGCTTGTTGCCGTGGGTCGCACAGTGGTCTATGATCTGCGCAAGCCCACGCTGCCAGCCATCGTGGAACTCATTGCTGGTGCCAACGAAGAAAACGCAGCCGACTTGCTCGATGATTTTGCCGACACTGTGGCCTACCAGCGGCTAGCACAGCAATTGTCTGAACTTCAACGGGCAAATTATCTCGCCTCTCTCACGCTTATTACAACGCACGGTCTGGTGATGGCAGACGCTGCTCGCCAAACCGAGCCAGGACTGCCTTTCCCTTACCGCGAGTTGGATCGCGGTGCGGTTCGCCGGGCGGTGCAGGGCCAGATCTCGTCGGTCCCGCTTTATCCCATTGGTGATACGTATTATAAACGCGTTTATCTCCCGATCGTCTCTGACGGGCGTGTGGCCGCCATTCTTGCTCTTTCTGCCAGTGCCGACTATTTTGAAAGCTTACGCGACATTCAGCGTCGCGTGCGGGCTCAAATGCTTCTCACCTCACTTCTATTCGCTGCACTGGTCTATCTGCTTTATCGCTTTCTTACTTATCTCCTTAACGCTGAAGCGCGTGCGCTCCAGCTTGCCCGTTATGAAGCCATGGCGGCGCTAGCTGGGGGACTCGCTCACGAGTTGCGCAATCCTCTTTCCATTATGCGCATTCTCTGCGAGGAAATCCTCAGCCAGCAGCCGTCCAACTCGCCGACAGCGAAAAACGCGCAGGATCTGATCGGGGAAATTGAACGCCTGAACGACCTCGTCACCCACTTCCTCTCTCTCTCTAAGCCCCCCACCAGTGGATCCGCCCAAGCCATCTCACTTACTGAAGAAGTCCAGCGCGCTGCAGAACTCGTGCGAAAAGGCACGCCGAGTGGCGTGAGCGTGCGCCTTGAGCTCGCCAACAATCCGCTCCAGGTGGTTGCAGATCCACGCGCATTGCGTCAGGTGGTGATCAATCTCTTGCTCAACGCCCGCGACGCCGTGGCCGAACGTGGGGGAGAGATCCTCATTACCCTTGCCGAACGCCGTGGTATGGCCGAGCTCCATGTGCGCGACACCGGCATCGGCATTCCGCGCTCAATCCTGTCGCGCATTTTCGAACCATTTTTCACCACGAAGCCCAGCGGTAGCGGGCTGGGACTTGCTGTCACTCGCTCCATCGTCGAAAATCTCGGTGGGAGAATCACCATTGTTAGTCAGGAAGGAAAGGGTACCGACGTGTGCGTGCGCCTGCCACTAGCTCCACGGACACTCCGAGTTTCAAAATAACTAGTCATATTATTTTTTTGCTATTCCCCCTTACTTTGGCTCCCAAGCTGACGGCTACAAGTCAATCTTTGGCAAAGAATCCGGTACGCGCCGACTCAATGATGGGATGCCGTCCAGCGCCGACGGCATCTTGGGAAATTTCCCAGAAAAAGATCCCACCATAACCGTGACGACGTGCCCACTCACCCTTGCGACGCGCACTAGCTTCATCATCATACGATAGAAACTCTTCGCCATCTGGACTTGCTAGCCACGGCACAAGAGCATCCTTATCAAGTTGTTTCTTCCAGCCCTCCCCAATGAGTTTCTCCACATCCCGAAAAGCCACGTACTCGCGGCTGTAGCGTCGTCTCTCGCCCCTCGGAATCGGAGCATACAGCGCCACAGGGAAACCCCGCCCATAACAAGGAATCCCTACGAGTAAACGCTCACGCGGCCACTGCCCCCGTTCTTCCCAAAAGCGCATGAATCCCTCGACAGAATTCGAAGTGCACTCAGGCCGATCCGCTCGCGGCACTTGCATGGGAGCGTTGTGACCCGCGTGGCTACTCCACGGCCCATGCATGTCATAAGTCATCACAGCCACCCACTCCAACACATCGCGCAGAGCGGTCATGTCGACGTACCGACACGTCCACGCGGCCCCGGATTGAGCAGACGCCAAGATGCGATCGCGCCCAAGGGCGCTGCGAAGCTCGCGAGCCAAGGTTGTCAAAGCATCGCGTTCCGGCTCGCTTTGAGGAAACTCCCAATCGAGATCCACACCATCATAGCTCCATTCATTTACCAATGCCACCAGCTCGGAGACAAATCGCCTGCGGCTCTTGTCGTTTAGCGCCATGGGGCCCATGGAAGCTCCACTATCGGCACCGCCGATACTCACAAGAACTTTCACGCCTGCATGGTGCGCCCGGCTAACAAGCTCACGACTCGGAAGATTCCCGCTGCGCAACAAGGCACCCTCCGTAGTAACCGTGACAAATGCATGAGCCAAATGGGTAAAAAGGTCATAGCGGATGGATGCAGGATCAAGCCCCGTCGGCCACGAAGGATAGTAGCCCAAAACAATCGGGCGCTGGGCCGATTCCACTGCCGCCGACGCAGCAGTAATTTGGCTGGGCGACAGGAACACCATCCCTAACCCCAAAATACTGAGAATGCGAATGAACTGATACACCTTGGAACTCTCCATTGGGTCTCTGCTTCCTTTAACATGAGATCCATTACGCAACAGAGTAAAAAACGCCTCTTACTCGGAGGCGACTTCCCCAGTTTGTCCCAGCAGGTCGAGAAACGCTTGTACGGCATCAGGATCAAATTGTGAGCCAGCCTGCGCTACAATGTAGTTCCTCGCTTCCTCACAGCTCCACGCAGCCCGATAGGGCCTTTCCGAAGTGAGAGCGTCATAAACATCAACCACTGCAAAGAGGCGGGCGGAGTGAGGGATTTCTTCACCTTTCAGTTGAAATGGATACCCTCTCCCGTCCCAGCGCTCGTGGTGATATGCAGGAATATCTAAGCTCGGCTCGAGGAACTTAATGGGACGTAACATTTCCAGAGCGAACCGCGGGTGCTCACGCATGACCTTCCACTCTTCCTCGGTCAGAGGCCCTGGCTTCCTAAGAATGGTGTCGGGAATCCCAATTTTACCAATGTCGTGGAGCAGTGCTCCGCGGCGCATGACGACAAGACTTTCTCCCTCGTAGCCGACGTGCCGTGCCAGATCCAGAAACAGCTCCGTTACTCGGAGGCTATGCCTTTCGGTGTAGACGTCCCGAAGTTCCTGTGCCCGTGCCCAACCCTCGATCGTTGCTTCGTAAGCCGCCAATAATTCGCCGTGCATCCGTTCGAGATTTGTATAAAGGTCCGCATTCGCCACAGCCACAGCAACCTGTCCCGCGACACACTCCGCAAAATTCACCCATTCCCGCGCAAAGAACAGGGCATTTCTCCTAAAAAGCTCTAGGACACCAACAAGCTGTCCCCTCACCTTGAGAGGAAACCCCGCGTAAGCAACGAATCCTTCTTCATCGATCATATTATGACGTTGGCATCGTTTGTGGAGCTCCTCGCGACCCAAAATCAAAACGGGCGCCTGCTCCAGCGCTACTACCCCTGGCAGCCATTTTCCGAGGGGTATCCGAATATGCCAAATGTGGCAGGAACGAAATCCGCGTGCCGCCTTGCACTGCATGGTATTTGTATGCTTGTCGAGAAGGTAAACTGCTGCGGCATCCGCCCCCAGGTGCCCCAAAATCTGCGTTAAAGCCTCCGCCAGCACAAAAGACAAATCCAAGGTGTTGCTAATAGTCATATGAATGTCATGGAGGATTGACAGCTCGCGCATCCGGCGCTTGAGCGAATGTTCGTGCCGCATCCGCGCTAGAGCAGTTGCTAGAACACCGGCGAGGACCTTCGCGATTTCTAAGTCGCTGTCATCGTAACACTCTTCTCTCCCAAGTGCTAACACACCGAATGTTTCGTCTTTGGACACAAGGGGAATCGCCATGAATCCCGACAACCCCTTCACCATCTCAGGACGAAGACAGCGTGGATCCTTGGCGACCGACGCACTGCAGTAGGGCTGGCGCGTTCTGAGAACGGATCCGATGATGCCTTCATCATAAGTCGAATCCTGATCCACCAACACGGCCCACTTCCCGCATGCGTGTTTTACGCGAACCCGCAAATCTCCACCCTCTTCCTGGATGGCAATCAGAGCGTGAGGCGTATCCAATACCTGGCGTATTTCGTCGAACGCATGCTGAACAATCTTTTCTTCTGTGCCAAACTGACGCAACGTCTCAGAAATAGTCACGATAGCTTGGTGCTCTCGCTCTCTGCGGCGAGTATACGTCTCATCCCACACGAGCCCAACGACAAATGCCGACTTTCCAACTTCGTTTTGAACAACTTGCGCCCGCACTCCCAGGTAGGCGATCCGATGGTGCCAGGTGCGGACACGAAAGTGTAGTTCGTTCACCTCCGTCGAGCGCGAAATGCTCCTCCACCACACGATTGCCTCGCTTCGGTCCCTCGGGTAGATTACGCGGAGCAGTTTGGTCCACGGAACAGCATACCCACCGTTGGTAACCTGCCCCATTAAGCCTGCCGCAAAGGGATCGCCCCAAAATATGCCTGTCGCTAGATCGCAGGACCACACGCCCGCGCCGGCAGCACGCGTGATGAGTTCGGCAAGCTGAGCCGGACTTCTTGCTGCAATCAATTCCTCTATGCTGAGGGGACGCTCCTTCTGAACCATCTCGCACCACTTAATTATAACTGCGCCCGCGCGAACGCGTTCGAAATCTCGAACAAACAAAAATGAATCTCAAATCCCGTGCTCCGCCTCAACCTAGTAGTTAAGCTTCTGAAACGTCAAGCGAAGGAGCACATCCACGCACAGAAATGCGTTCGCATGTCAATTTTACCAGCGGTTCCAGTGAATGCGATCCTCCCGGAAGCGATTTTCTGGCGCTGGACGTTCCGCGGGATGCCCGACAAAGATCAACGACAACGGAATCACTGTGTCGGGAAGACCAAACAACCTGCGCGCCCCTTTAACCCGTTCTTCCCGCGGGTAAATTCCAGTCCACACCGCGCCAAGTCCAGCTGCGTGAGCGGCCAGAAGAATGTTCTGCGTTGCAGCAGAACAATCTTGGACCCAATAACCCTTGCGCTGCTCCAAGTTCAGATCACCACACACCAGAATCGCGGCTGGAGCTGTCTCACTCATTTGCGCATACGGGTGAAATTCGGGTACCCGTAAGAGAAGCGCTTTATCGTCTATAACTACAAATTGCCACGGTTGTTGGTTGCCTGCCGAGGGTGCCTGCATACCGGCTGCAACAAGTTGACGCAACAAGTCGCGGGAAACGGACTTGTTTTCGAAAACCCTCACACTTCGCCGAGTACGAATCGCTTCCAAAGCATCCATGCTGTACAATCCTCCTGTGAGTCTGGCCTGATCTGCGACCGTTTTCCTAAAAATATATGTTACGGTATAATGGTGGCAGCTCTTTTTTGATTTCTTAACTTGCCTCAACGATCGCCAGCGTCACTGCCCATACAAACACAATGCTCTCGTTAAAAAGACAGGCGAGTGATGCGGACGGCCGTCCGCACCCCTCGCTCTGCCCATTCTAAGAGTTCTCCGACTACGGCTCAAGGCTGCGGAGTGGTTACCATTGTCGGAAGCAAGCGCTTAACCGCCTGGGGATCTTCCTTCAATGCACGCAGCAGGCCAGTAGGCGCCATCTGGTTAGTCGCCTTAAACCGGAAGTTTCCAGATGTGCCATTTTTGCCATCCACTGCGATATAGTACTTGCCCGGCGGTGCGATAAAGACAACCCGCGCTCTCTTGTCCACGCCAGGAACGATATCATCATTGAAAGCATACGGTGCCAACTGCCCCATGCCAGGCCCGCCGGTGTACACCGCGACAACGGGATCAAACGGCACGGGATAGCAGCCGGCCTGCGGGGTGTTCGGATCAATTTCTATGGTCACAAGCCGCACATCCTCATCCACCAGCGGCGTCTCTTCGATAGTCAGTGTAAACCACACGCTTCGCATACCACTGGTAATCATGGCATGTGCGGGTTCATCCTGCTCGCGCGAGGCTCCATTATTCGTCCGCGGGATATCAATCGTCGCGGTGCCAGTTGTCCCGTTAACCGACTCAAGGTACGGGAAATAGGTCGGCTTGCCAATAAAGTCATTTTCCGGCGCGTAGCCGACGTCCCACGCAAGCACTATGTTGCCCTGGGCGACGCTGCTGCCACTCTGATAACCATCCACCAAGATATAATAGGCTTTGCCCGCCTCAGCAACAAAGCTCAATTGGCTGGTCCTCGTGTTCGGGCTGAGATCCGGCCGTGCATTGTCATTGAAGGCCAAGAGGGAGACACTGTTCACCGACGAGCCTTCGTACACACCCAGCAATGTATCGAAATCGCTCCCGGACGTATTGAATGTCACCGGATAGGTGGGATCCCCCGTGATGGGAGCTTTCCACAGGAACCATACGGAGGCTCCCCCTGGATTACCGGCGTGCGCAGGTTCGTTTGGCTCAATACCGGCCCCTACGTTGGTGCTGCTTACAAAGCCATCGCAAATCTCCGGCAATACCATCGGCGCTCCAAAGAAGTCGTTGCTCGCACCGGAAGAATACGCCAATCGGTAGTTTCCGGCATCGCCGTTTTTGCCATCCACTGCCACGAAATACTCCACGCCCACTGTGACAGGGAAACTCACCGAGCTATAAGTCGCGCCCCCGCCCAAATCGTCATTCTCCGCCACAAGGGTGAGATCTCCAAGCCCTGTTCCTGTATACACGGCAAGCAACGTGTCGATCCGAGAGCCTTCCGTCGTGAACAACGCTGCACCGCTTCGCGGGGCTACCCATTTGAACCATACCGAATGGCCACCAGCATTGCCGGCATGATTCGGTTCTCCAAATTCCTTGCTCGCACAGAAGTTAATACCCGAGACGCTCCCTGAGGCACCCGACAGCGTTGCACGGTCGGCAAAGTTGTCGTTCGCTGCAGAGACAGAGATGTTGAGCACAACGTTTCCTTGTGCCCCATTCTTACCGTCCACTGCAATGGCGTACAGTGTGTTCGGTGCAGCGTCGAATTCCACACTGCTTTGGCGGTTGACTCCAGCTACGATGTCATCATTGCCCGCAGCAAAGGTTAGTGCATTTACTGCCGCCCCCGTATAAACACCAAGCAACGTGTCGAAGTCGCTGCCGATGGTGTCTATTTTCACACGGATCGGGTTCGCTGTGCTCGGCGATTGCCATGTGTACCAAATGGACGCACCGCCAATATTTCCTCCGTGGGAGGGCTCTCCAGGTTCTTTATCAGCAAAGCGGTTCGATCCCGTGACGGGCGTAGTAGGACACGTGCCCAGTGCAAGAGCGTTTGCAAAGTTGTTGTTGGAAGGCGGTGCCCCAACAGTAATCGCCCGCGATTGCTCATTATCTGTTTCGTTTTGCTCGTTCACCTGATTGAGCGCATCCACAACGACGCGAACCGTGTGCGGTCCTGCAGCTAGTGCTCCCACCGATACATTCGTGACCACGCTTTGCGCGCCTGCGCCTAGCCCGGCAGCGTAAGGCAGCGAAACCGCCACAACATTGTCCACCAGAACATTCACGGTGAACGCGCCGCTGGCAATGTTTCCTTCGTTCACGATTGCGAAATTCACGTACACGGGCTTACCTGTCACGAAATTCGGTTCATCGTTGGGGGAATTGAGCGTCTGATTAACAACCAACGAACTTGCCCATCCGGAAGGCTTAAAGAACTTGAGATTCACGAAATCGAAGCCCCCGCCACCACTTTGCGCAGCGGCTCCGGCATCGATCAACCCCACCCCTGTCACGTCATCCCAGCCTGCAGCTGCTCGTTGTCCCTTCACATCAACGGCCGTTGATACCAGCCGCTCGCGGATTTGCGCGGGCGTCAGAGAAGGAGTGAGCTGCTTGAGCAAAGCCGCCACAGCAGCTGCGTTCGGAGCGGCTGCCGACGTTCCGAAAAAGTTCGGCAGCCCGTCGGGCTCCCCATCGGTTGCTGGTACCGCAAGATCTGATGATCCAAAGAACGTTGTGTTGCAGCCATCAACGGCAGCAAGCGTTGGCGCGTTAACCGTACGTGGTGTGCGCAAAATTTTCCCAAACGCATCAAAGATGATCCGGAAAGCTCCACCACGCGCGGTGAACGGTTCTGGATCCATCTCTGAGGCTGTCTCTT
>JANZZJ010000095.1 GCA_026419455.1 Candidatus Sumerlaeaceae bacterium
GCTGTACACCCAGCGCGCCGACGCCAAGGATATTGCCCCCACGCTTGCACTCCTGCTCGGAATCAACGCGCCTAACTGTTCACGAGGGCGCATTCTCGGCGAAATGCTAGCAAAATAAAAAGCTTGGTCCCCGCGCAGATTAATTTTTGGAATGTCTGGGGCAACGTTCCCGTGTGCGGGAACGTTGCCCTACCGTTTTATTGCTTTGCTGGCTCGTTAGTCTGTATTGTTTGTGGCCAGGCTTCGGGCGGAAGATGAAAATAAGCAAAGCTCAACTCGTAAGGAGCCAGTGTGGTGTTTACCTCCACACTATGGAAATACCAGTCCGAAAAATACGTCACCGTGCCGTCGCGTGTATAGTCGTAGCTCTTGCGTCTGGCTGGGATCCAGTGACCTTGCTTGGTCTTGCCAATAGTCAGAAAAGATTCGTGAATCTTACGCTTTTGAGAGAATCGGCCAATATACTCGGCCAGGTATCCTTTCGCCGGATTAATGAGGTAGCGCAGCTCTTCACCGGGAAGGTTGGGGTTAGAAAATATGACCCAAAGTTTCTCGCCGCCGGTCGTTGTCTCAAGGTAGACTTTTGGTGGTGCTGCCATGGAATTTTGGGTGCCAAACAAATCTGCTAAAGTCACAGGCTCATCAGCTAACAGTTCGATGCGAAAACTCACGAGGGGATTGCGTTCATGCACTGCCGGATTATACGGAGCCACGCTGATCCATCCCTGTTTGCGCGACCCACTTGGCTTGATGCTGTAAACCTTGTCATCCGCCACTAAAAATGCCGCAAGAACTTTCGTCCAGTCGGGCTTTTCCCGCACCTGTGCAACCGGAGACCTCCCATCCCATGAGAAGATTAAGTTTACGCTTGCGGTGCTGCAATAGGCGAAATGAACAAGACGCAGTGGGGGGGCGGACTGACTTGTCGTGGTATAAAGTAGCTCTCTCCAGACGGCTACTCCGCGGGCTGTTTGAATCTGCGACAGTGTAGCACGTTGCCGAGCGACGATTTGTGCGAGTGTAATGCTGGTCTCCTTAAGGGGCGGAGAGATTGCCTTTCCCGTTAGCTCCTTTTGAGCCTGAGCTCTCTGCGTGGAGAGATAACTTCCAAGGATAAGGAGCACAATTGCAGAATAAATACATCGAAAGTTCATCAGCTACCCTTTGGTAATTTATTATTGTTATATCCTGAAAAAAAGCTGTACCGCGGCTTCTTAGCTTCCATCGGGCACAATACTGCCACATCGTATTCTCGTAGCTCAGTTGCGAAAGAGCCGCTCTCCATACGCACCACGCGCTCAGGATTCAATAGATCACGCAGGGGGAGAGAGTCAAACATTCCACTTAGCGGCAAAAAGAATCTTCCGCGGACCAACGTATCGCTCGCGTTAGCGAGCACTACCACTGTTTCTTGGGGCTGTTGACCAACTCTGGCGAACGCCAACACCGTGGGGAATGCTGGCTGGGGTAGAGGCACATACCCGCCTTCGCGGAGGCTGACGTGATTCTTGCGCAACTCTGCCAGGGAATGGAGAAATTCTAGCAAGTTATTGTCCCACCGTGCAGGATCCCACACCATTGGGGCTCGGTTGGCAGGATCATGGCCACCTAACATACCAATCTCTTCCCCGTAATAAATTAATGGCACACCAGGGAACAAAAACGCCAATGCAAAAGCAAAACGCCGCTGCTGTAGATGTGGCAACACTGAGGCAAGTCGTGGGGTGTCGTGAGAAGCGAGCATATTCCATGAGCGCAAAAGAGCAGGGTAGTGGTAGCGTCGTGCCATGCGTTTGAAATTTGTTGCGGCTTGGGCAACGGAGATTTCGTTGTTGAGGAGGGCAAGGATCGTCGCCCGGAAGTAATAATTCATGACCCCATGAAGCCCCTTCTCGTGGACAAAATCCTCAGCGTATGCCATGACTTCCCCGATCGTTCCATCGCGGGCAGATTCAGT
>JANZZJ010000142.1 GCA_026419455.1 Candidatus Sumerlaeaceae bacterium
GGGCTCGGAGATGTGTATAAGAGACAGGCCATCTATGAGGCAGGAGTACGGAGTCGACGGCGGGATGTGAGCCGTAAGAATATACTCGTGGCTTCCCCATGCCGTCCCCAATTCCCGCAGCATGGCACGTCCCATGCGATAGCCCAGGACGTTCCAAGGGCCTACGTGACCGTGGCGATTTTCAATTTCTTTCCACCAATCCTCCGGCTCTCTGCCTTTGTTCCAGTCGTTCGTGCCGCTGGAGGCCCGTCGGACCACTCTTACCGATATGTCACTGCGTGAGTGCCCGTGGTCATGGGGAGCCTCATGCATCGCCGCTTCTCCTTTTCCTTATGCCTTCAAGAAAAGAGGACATGTCCTTCCTTGCAACTGGATTTCTGGCAATCCTACTGGCGTGGTACGCTCTCGCTATACTTCTGAGTCCTTACAATGTCGCCATTGCTTACAGTGCCATTGGTTGGATCATAAATGATGTTGAGCTTGGCGTCGGCGCCGCGGTCACCGTCTGGCCCGCACGCGATGAGGCGCCACCGGCCCGTCTTTTCTAACAGCTCCTGCTGCGTCGCAGGCCCAGGAGCGCCTGTAAGCGTAAAGTGGAACGGCATGTTGATATAGTTGATGTAACGAATGTAGGGCATCGGTCCGGCAATTTTCGCGGCGAACGGATCCTCAAAGCGACTCGTGACGTAGGCGATGGGGGTCGTCAGTTGATAGTGAGGGAATTCGTTAAGATCATAGAGTCCTGCGCTTTGGGCTGGCTCGTAAACTGTGCCATCAGGCTTGATTTGTCCGTAAAGTGGGTAAGCATTGTTGTCAACGGCATACGATTCAAGAGCAGTGGCAGTGGATCGCATATCTGCCTTGCAGCGGGAAACTTTTGCCCTCACCTGTGCCTCAAGGAAATTCGGCACTGCAATAGCTGCAAGTATCGCGATGATAGCTACCACGATGAGCAACTCGATGAGCGTGAATGCGTTTCGGCGCGAAAGCGATGCCGCGATAGGCGTTAGCACACTTTTCATTTATGCCACCTCGTTCACACGTTTTATAACTTCGTGTGAAACCTACTTTGGGACTGGTGATTTTGTTCATAACTTTTTCCATTTCGTGTGAAACAAGAGACTGGCTTCTCTCCTCCGCGACGCAACTATTATTGACAGCATGTTCACAAGCTTGCGTTTTCTTGTCCCTCATTGCACCCTTGATCCGTTTTAACGACAGTGAACCCGCACGACGAAATTGTAAGCTTTTCGAGGTGATGAACATGGCTAAGAAGTCCTCAGCTGCACCCGGGGCTGCACGCTACACGGTTTCCATGGATGCGCGGCTTCTGGAAAGATTTGATAAAGTGATTGCTAAAAAAGGATATGCCAATCGGAGCGAAGCCATCCGCGATCTTATTCGTGCAATGCTCGTGGAAGAACAATGGCGCGATACTTCTGGGAAAGTGGCAGCTACGGTGACCCTCGTCTACGACCATCATAATCGCCAAGTTGGCGAGCGCCTGGGCGACTTGCAACACCACCACACCCACCTCGTCGTTTCTGCCACGCATGTTCATCTCGACAATGATAATTGCCTGGAAGTGGTTATCCTACGTGGCGAAGCGGGCAGAGTAAGGGCTTTAGCCGATGAGCTCATCGCTTGCAAGGGTGTGAAGCATGGTCGTGCTGTCTTAACCACTGAAGGGAGCGACATTCCGTGAGCTTCCCTTTTGCCTAGAAGTTTCTCACGAATACGGGGCGCCTCTCGATGTTACGCAAAGCGAACCTTCAGGTTTCGACTTTCAGCAGTAGATAAGGAATGCGTGGCCATGCCTCTGAATCGTCGTCTTGCGGGAATCCTTCTTCATCCCACGAGCCTACCGGGACCCTATGGAATTGGTGATCTTGGCCCGAGCGCTTATCGGTTGCTTGATTGGATGGAGAATGCCGGTTTGGCGTATTGGCAAGTACTCCCGTTGGGGCCTACGAGTTTTGGCGATAGTCCGTACCAATGTTTCTCGGCATTCGCAGGAAATCCTCTTCTGGTGAGCCCCGAGCTGTTGGTCCGAGATGGATTCCTAACCGCTGAAGAGATTGTGCCGCCCCCTTTTCCTCCCGCACGTGTTGACTATGGCTGGGTAATCGCTTGGAAGCGAACCCTCTTTCAGAAAGCTTTTCAGCGCTTTTCTTCCGGGGCACTCGGTGCGCTTCGGGATGAGTTTGAGAATTTTGTGCGGCGCCCCGACGTGGTTAAATGGCTTGATGACTTTGCCCTGTTCATGGCTTGTAAGGATGCCCACAATGGTGAGCCATGGAACACATGGGAAGCTGACCTGCGCTTGTTCAAAAAAGTAGCCGTAGAGCGGGCCAGAAAACGACTTGCCGAGTCAGTCGATTTTCACCGGTTTTGCCAGTTTCTTTTCTTTAGGCAGTGGGATGCATTGCGTGCTGAATGCCACCGGCGTGGGATCAAAATTATCGGGGATGCTCCCATCTATGTCGCTTACGATAGTGCCGACGTGTGGGCTCACCAAAAGCTTTTTCTCCTCGATGAAGAGGGGAACCCCACTCACGTTGCCGGAGTGCCCCCTGATTACTTCAGCACCACAGGGCAACTTTGGGGAAACCCCATCTACAACTGGAAACTCATGGAGAAGCAAGGTTTCACGTGGTGGATCGACCGCATGCGGTCCATTCTCGCCCTTGTGGACATTGTGCGCCTCGACCACTTTCGAGGCTTCATGGGATACTGGAGTGTCCCCTATGGTAGCCCCACTGCTGAGAATGGTGAGTGGGTGCGCGGTCCCGGTAAAAAGCTTTTCACGGTTCTTCAGAAAGAGTTAGGAAGCTTGCCCATCATTGCAGAGGATCTAGGTGAGATCACCACTGACGTTGTCCAGGTGCGAAAGGAGTTTGGGCTGCCGGGAATGCGAGTGATGCAGTTTGCGTGGTCGGTCGTGTCCACCGATCCCTTCATCCCCGATCCTAACAATCCGTTTATGCTTCACCATCACGATGCAAACACCGTAGTCTACACCGGCACGCACGACAACGACACCACCATTGGGTGGTGGCGCAATTCTTCAAAACCTGAAGAGCGCACATGTATGCAGCTCTACCTGGCTACAGATGGCAATGCCGCGAACTGGGATTTGATTCGTGCAAGCTTTATGTCGGTTGCCAACACTGCCATCGTTCCCGCTCAAGATTTTCTTGGCCTCGATTCCGATGCCCGAATGAATTTTCCGGGGAGGCCTGAAGGCAACTGGACCTGGCGTCTCGTGGAAGGTCAACTCGACGAACACCTTGCCCATCGCATTCGGTGCGCGCTACTTCTCTACGAGCGCTGCGCCAATCCGCCAGATTACGTGAAGGAAGCCAAACCCAAAGAGCCCCTTTACTAGCAAGCCAGGCAATCCGAGAGGAAGCTTCGCATCTATGTCTCAGCGTCTAAAGCGTATGGCACCCCATGCTTTGCGCTATTCCTCGGCATGGACTTCGGCAATGACCAACTTGCGCGGCAAACCGATGGCCGCGATGACGGCTCCGACCAAAGCGAGTAAAGAAGTCAGTGTTGTCCACAAAACAATGCGGCCGTCAATACTTGCCAGGAAGTTGCCTGCATCGCTTCCGCGCAACACGCGCGCCCCCGCGAGCAGGGAGCCGAGGAGAAGTGTGTTCAGTAAAAGATTATTGAACGCGAAAACTCGCCCACGCATGCGATCAGGTACGGCGCGCTGCATCACGGTTTCCATGGAGACAACCACACCACCCGCCACCAGTCCAATGGCAAGATTGACGAAATAATGAAAACTGGCAGGAAGCGGCAGCAAATTGGCCAGCATGAGTAGCGATGCTGCCACAAAGCAAGCCGGCACAAATTTCCGCAGTTCGCGCCGGTAAGCAACGCGCCCAGTTATGATTCCTCCTATGGCTAGCCCCAACCCCAGCAACCCATACGCATATCCCAAGCGCAACGGAGCCTCGCTTTCATTTTGAACGAGTCGCAGATAGACAATCTTTGTGGTCAGCGTGAAATATGCCCCCCCTATAAAAAAGAACCACGATACCATGAATGCTGCAATCGCCGGGACGCGACGCTTTGACAAGAACAACAAGCCATCAAAAATCCGCCGAAAGAACGTTCCTTCGGTTGCGACATCATGCTCGCGCTGTGAAATGCGCGTTCGCTCTCGTGCCTCAACCACAATGAGCCACAAGAGCACTGCGCTCACAACGTACGTTGCCGAGTCGATCACAAAAGCACTGGCAAGTCCTAGCGGCAGTTTAATGAGATTGAGGGCCGGAATGTTCTGATGGGCAACGTCGTTCAATCGCGCTAGGACCGTCACTAATGCGCCTCCTATTACTGTTCCAATCAGAGTTGTCAGCGTACCCATCGTGGCAGTAACGGAGTTTGCACGCAGCAAATGTTCCTCGGGGACGATTTCTGGCAGAAATGCACTTTTTGCCGGTGCGAAAATGGCTGTGGCGCAGCCAATGAGAAGCACCAGCGCGTAGATGACCCGTACATCGTGTTCTGGTGAAATGGTAAACGGAATGGCCACAACGATAATCGCGCGAAAAAAGTCTAGCACGATCATCAACCGCCGCCTATCAAACCGGTCAACAATGGGGCCAGCGACGAGGCTGAAAAAGACGTAGGGGAGAGTTGCCCAAAAAGTGATCATGTTTGCGCGATCAGCTGCAACAGCCTGTGACACCCCCGCACTCACCACTCCTATCATTGCCATTTGGTCAATTCGATCACCAAGATAGCTGATGAGCTGGCCTACCCAAAATTTTGTGAAATTGCGGTTGCGAAAAAGCTGCGCCAGTGTTGGCTGGCTGGAAGATGCACTGTGCATAGCGATTCGCAGCTTTGGAATGGTGCCACGCATTGTCAACTCTCTAAGCTGCATTGTAACGGCCGCTCGATAAGGAGGACACACATCGCCATGACCGATAGATCAGTGATTCGCCTTTCATGCAGGGTTATCATCGCAACACTGCTCGCAGTTGTTCCTTTTTGTCGGAGTGAGTGCGAGGCAGCTGGCGCCCCAACTTACGATCTTATCATCCGTCATGGTCGCATCATTGATGGCACTGGCGCCCCATGGTTTCGTGGCGATGTGGCTATAACCGGCGACAAAATTGCAGCTCTTGGCGTGCTCGACCCGTGCGCCACTGCCCCCGTGGTCATTGACGCGAAAGAACGTTATGTCGCACCCGGCTTTATTGATGTTCACACTCACTGCGAGGACGATCTTCTCAGCATGCCCCAGGCAGAAAATTTTATCCGTATGGGTGTGACCACGGTAGTCACAGGTAACTGCGGAGGCTCCTATCTACGCCTCGATGAGGCGTTTACCTCCATGACATCCAAAGGTATCGGGGTGAATGTCGCATCGTTCGTTGGCCACAACACTATTCGCAACGCTGTAATGCGCAACGTTGCTCGTGACCCTTCGACCACAGAAATTGCGGAAATGAAGCGACTAGTCCGCGATGCCATGAAAGCCGGCGCTCTGGGCTTATCCACAGGACTCATCTATACACCCGGTATCTGCTCCAAAACTCCTGAAATTGCTGAGTTAGCAAAAGAAGCTGCCCGCCTTGGTGGCATCTACGCTACTCATATGCGCAGCGAAGGGATTGACGTCATCAACGCTCTGGACGAAGCCCTAACGGTGGGACTGGCCGCGCGTATCCCTGTGCAAGTCTCCCATCACAAAATTGTTGCCCCGTTCCGTTTCGGACAAACGACAATCACGCTCGCGATGATGGATTCCGCTCGCGAGCAGGGGATTGACGTCGCATGCGACCAGTATGTTTACACGGCTTCGTCCACGAGCATCTCAACGATGCTGCCCGACTGGGCAGTGGAGGGATCGCGCGCCGAGGTACGAGCCCGACTTCAAGATCCACCAACTCGCGAGAAGGTAATCGCTGGAATTATCGAAGAGCGCCGCGACAAGTCCGGACGCAAAGATCTTGGCTATGCAGTCGTGGCGAATTGTCGAGCGGATCCATCTCTTAACGGCAAAAACATTCTGCAAATCGCCCGCGAACGTTATGGCGATGATTCATGGCATACCCAAGCTCAGGTGGTAGTAGACATCGTCACGAGCGGTGGGGCAAGCATGGTGTTCCACAGTATGGACGAGGACGATGTACAACGTGTTGCCTGTTACCCCAACACGGCTTTTGCCTCCGACTCAGGCATCCGCGCTTTTGGGGTGGGGGTGCCTCATCCCCGGGGTTACGGTAACAACGCCCGCGTGTTGGCTCATTACGTCCGTGAGCTACGTCTTTTCCCCCTCGAGGAAGCCATTCGCCGCATGACCTCACTGCCAGCTCAGCGCATGCGCTTTTTCGACCGTGGGGTTCTCAGACCTAGCATGGCCGCCGACGTCGTTGTCTTCGATCTCAATCGCGTCCAGGAGAAAACAACCTTTGCCCAACCCCATGCCTACGCCGAAGGATTCGATTATGTCATAGTGAATGGCACCTGTGTTATCGCCAACGGTCAGCTTACTTACGCCTTGCCCGGCAAAGTGCTGTTCGGACCGGGGAAAACATACGACCCTGACAAAATTTGTGATGGCGTAGAACCGTGACCTCTGGCGCACGTGGTAGCCAAGGAGCTCAGCAATTGCCTATGTTGCGCCTATGCCCTTTAAACGCAAAATAAGAGCGAGTATCCTTTCAGCAGCTCTGGTTGTGGGTGCACTTGCGGCGACCACCGTGGTGTGGGTTTGGACGCAATGGCTAGGTTCATCGCCCACATCAGATCAGGTCGATGCCCATATTTGGTGGACGTTGTTGGGGCATGGGATTTCGGGAATCATCAGCGTAGCACCCAGGATAATCTTGAATTTCTCGATCTGGTATGCTGTGGGGATCTTTCTCGTTTGGCTTACGGCCGTCTTCGGTTGGGGCGCTGTCTTTCAAAGTTTCTGGCGTGATCTTACCAGGCGGGAGGAACGCCTTCTCTTCCAGTTTGGCATAGGAACGCTACTTTTAGCTCTGCTGGTTGCTGGTATGGGCCTGTGCGGAGCATTTCGGCCAATCGCATTGGGGATCATCCTTCTCTTTGGCTGGATCCTTTTCCTCACTCAGAACCTTTGGCGCCGGAGTACTGCAGAAACGTCTGATCGGTGCGCAGCCTCAGCTGGCAAAAACTACCATTGCATTCCAGCCATATTGTCGATATTAATAATATGTTATCTTATTGTTGGATTTCTTTACGCTCTTACGCCGCCTATGCAATCCGATGGGATGCGTTACCATCTTACGGCGGTTCAGGAGTGGCTGCGCTTGGGGCGAATTTGCTATCTCCCCCTCAATGCGTTCACCAATTTCCCATTCCTCGTGGAGATGCACTTTGTGTACGGAGTCGCGTACGGCGCCCCAGAAGTGGCTCAGCTTATCCACTTCGCATTTTTCGTAGCGACTGGACTCGCCCTTCGCGTCATTGCGCGAAGTATTCTTTCCGAGCATGCACCGTGTTGGTCTTCAACAGGCGGCGCAGCGCTGTTGGCATGGTCGCCAGCATGGCTGTATTGGTCAACTCCAGCCAATGCCATTGTCGCTGCTTGGCCATTTATTGATCAGGCTGTAAACTTTTACTGGGTTATCGCCGGCTTTGCCGCCCTTTTGGCTGCGGACTCTGGGCGTTGGCGAGATTATGTTTGCGCCGGCCTTTTTGTTGGGGCGTGCTTGAGTGCTAAGTACACTAGCCTTGGATTCGCGGGCCTTCTTCTTACCGCATGGCTTCTTTACGTCATCTTCAGACGTCAAAAGATCAGTGCGCTTCCAAGCCGGTTATGGAGCGGGGTAGCTATCGCCATGATTGTTGCCCTGTGCGTCAGCGCGCTTTGGTACGCCAAAAACTGGTTTTACACTCGCAATCCGATTTATCCGTTGGCAGGAAGCCTCTTTGGGTATGGTGAATTCGGTCCCGAAAACGCGGCTCTGTACGCGAGCAAGATGGCAGAAAAAGGGATTGAGAAGAACTTCACCAATTTGCTTCTGTCGCCAGTCGAGGCGACGTTTCGGTGGACACGCTTTGAACACCACTTCGTTGGGGCTCAAGCTCTCATCGCACCCTTGCTCGCGCTAGCAGCTGTAACGGCATGCAGTAAGCGCGGCATCCGCACTCGTTGCCTCTTTTACATCGGTTTGGGCGCTGGTGTCTGGGTTATGTGGTTTGCGAGTTATCAAAGTAATCGCATGATAGGTGGTGCGCTCGCATTTTTCATGGCGGTTGCCCCGCTAGGGCTTGCTCATCTGGTTCGTGCCAAGCCTGTATGGCGTGTCGCATGGCTGGCGCCTCTGCTGTCTTGCGTCCACGGCGCCTGCTACGTGCTCCAGTACGAAACCGTGTTCCATCGGCCGTCCGTGCTTAATTATTTGGCGGGGAAAGCGTCACGGGAGGAGTACTTGAGCGAGGCGCTCAATTATTATCGCGCCTTTCGTTGGCTGGAGCAACGTGTAACGGCTGCAGACAAAGTCTTGCTAATTGGTGAGCACCGGGCATTCTACGCAAAGTTTACTCCAGTGTGGAGCGACTGGTTTGACACCCCCGCTGTCCTAGCAATTATCCGTACTCTTCCAGAAAAAAACTTCGACAGTTTGACGGCTGCTCTCAAGAGTAAAGGAGTGAGCTGGGTTCTCGTCAACGAGGCAGAGCTTGCCCCGCAACACGCGCACTATTGGCGGCCTCGTTTTCGTGAAGACGAATGGCAGCTCCTGCAGCAGTTTCTCGAGAGCACGCGCTGGGAGCGGTACCGCATTGCCCCAGGGGTCACAGTCTTGTCGCTCAATGGATATGCAGCTCCAAAGGGTAACTCCCAATGACCCGCTTCGCTGACCTAACGAAAAGATGGCTTGCGAGTAAAACACTCACGCTCTTGCTCGGCCTGTGTTATTTGTACTTTCAGGTCTGGAAACCACTCCACCATCTTCACAGTAACGATTTCAAACATATCTATCTTGGCATGCAGGCAATTTGGAACGGCCAAGACCCATATTCAGCGCCTTCGCTACTATCAGTCGCTCAGAGATACGGACTGGGCAATGAAGCACTTAACCCATACGTTTATTTGCCCTTTACCGGGATCGTGCTGGGCTTTCTGAAATTTGCCAGCTTTCCTGTGGCCGCCCAGCTGTGGTTTGTTCTGAATCACATATTTCTTTTTTCGAGCCTCGTCGTATGGACCCGATGTCTGCAGGCCACGGTAGCTCGAAGATGTCATGCCTGGACAGTCTTCAATTTCTTGTTGGCAGCCGCAGTCTTTTCCCACCCTCTCACACGGACCCTCACGGCAGGCCAGCTCAACCTGGTGCTGCTCCTATGCTATGCGGCGAGTTTCTATTTCCTTGGTCCGAGAAACCAAGAAATGCTTGCTGCTGGAATTCTTGGGTTTGGCGCAATGTTCAAACTATCCCCAGCTCTATTCTGTGTGTTTTTCCTCGTGCTTCGCCGATGGAAAGCCTTAACAGCAATGGTAGCGACTATTACTGCTTTGTTTGTTGTCTCACTAGTCATCGCTGGCTGGAAAACGCATATCGCCTTTCTTCCGGTCCTAACGCAAATGGGTTATGGCCGTTCTACATGGCAGGAGTATGGGGCGACGTTTTGGAAGGATCCGTGGAATCAAAGCATCAACTCTCTGCTAACGCATCTGCTTGTTGAGGCAAACCGCGTGACCTTGAGTTGGGTGGATTGTTCGCAAGAGACAGCCAATTCCCTTACGTTGGCCATGAGCCTGCTTTTGCTGGTTGCCTATGTGGGAGCGGCATGGCGTAGCGGCCGGAATTTAGAACGGGGCGACGCACAAACTTCTGCAAGAGGACATGAACGACTTTTCCACGCCACAGTCCTACTTTCCCTGCTGTTACCGTCACTAATGTGGGATCATTATCTTATTATGTTAATTATTCCTGCGACTTGGCTCGCTTTTGATGCATGGAACAAAAGAAATTTCACCACCCTCACACTCGCGCTCACTGCTTACCTCATCACGATTCTCCCGGTCCGCTTTGATGCCGACATCTTTCGCAGTGGAGTTGGAGTTTTAGCTATGAGCCTCAAACTATTTCCCGCGCTGTTGCTCTACTGGTTGACCATCGCTCCACTTTTGTTTGGCAAAAGCGCTTGCGAATGTGGCCATAACTAGGCCATAGCTAAGACGACCGATTGGGAAGGACGAGTGCGCCACGAGCAGCCTTCCTCGTTGGGGTCGCGGAGGGATAAAAATGAAAAAGGTCATCGCATTGGTTTTGGCAGGCGGTAGAACTGGCCAATATGGGGTACTAACGCGCAACAGAGCGAAAGGGGCGCTCACCTTTGCCTCTCATTACCGGATCATAGATTTCACGCTGTCGAATCTGAAAAACTCGGGGATCGAGCAAATTGGGTTAGTCATTCAGTACTTACCCGCGTCACTTATTGAGCATGTCGGTGTCGGTTTGCCATGGGACCTCTATGGCTACGGTCGCTGTCTCAAAATCATGCCGCCTTTTGTTGGAGTCGAAACAACAGCATGGTACAAAGGAACAGCCGACGCACTTTGGCAGAATTGGAATTTTGTCGAGGATTGCGCGCCGGAGCATATCGTTGTTCTCAGTGGCGAGCATGTGTACCATTTGGATTTTCGTCCCGTACTCGATTTTCACCGCGACACACGTGCCGACGTTACGATGATTACGTGTGATCTCGCCCCCGAAAAGCGCCGCCCCCGCTTCGGCTACGTCTTCGTGGGCGAGAACTCCCGCATTACCCGCTTCATCGAGAAGCCGGATATACCGCCCGATACCTGTACATCAACTGGCATGTACGTTTTTAGACGTGAGGTCCTCGCCGAACTGCTCCGCGAAAATGCGAAAGCCGAAGAGCACAACCTCGCCAAGCACGTTCTCGAACCCATCGTCCACACGTTAAATTCTTACGCCTATTGCATGCCGGGGCCTTGGGAATACATGGAAAATGTCATCGATTACTTCGACACACAAATGAGCATGCTGGAAGACGCTCGCTTCGCAGCCTTGCAGCGTTGGGGTATTCTCACTAACCTAGAATTCCGTAATGTGGGAGTAGCTCCGCCTGCGCGCATCGAAAGTGGGGCCTCAGTACACAACAGTTTTGTGGGAGCCAAATGCGTGATCGCAGGAACCGTCGAGAATTCCATTCTTTCCCCCGGAGTTCGCGTCGAACGTGGTGCGCAAGTTCGCGACAGTATCCTTATGCACGATTGTGTTGTGCTCGAGGGTGCGAAGCTCGACTACGTCGTTAGTGACCGCGACACCGTGTTTGGAGCTCATTGCTGCGTTGGTAGCCGCGAAAGGTCTACCGAAATGACTACTGGGATGGGTCCCCTCACGCTTGTGGGAAAAGCGGCCCGCATCGGTGCTCGCGCGACGGTTCGCCAGGGTCACGAAGTTGACCATCGGCAGGTGATCGACTAACCGTAAAGCGTGAGGTTTGACGTAAGTGCCCGGCGCCAGAGCGTCGCTGCTGGTTGCCACCATCAGATGAGTGGCCCGCCAGCAACGATGTCTTTGCTTACGTCAGCGAAACGTTCGAAGTTTGCTTTAAAACTCTGCGCCAACCTCAGGGCAGATCCGTCGTAAGCATTCTTGTCCGACCACGAATTGCGCGGGTGCAAAATTTCCGGCGGAACCCCATCGACCGTCTTGGGTACCATGAAACCGAACGTTGGATCTCGATCGTACTCCACGCCTTCTAACTTGTTTTCTAACACTGCGTGAATGATGGCGCGAGTGTACGGCAGATCGATACGTCTACCGACTCCATAAGCTCCCCCAATCCATCCGGTATTCACCAGCCAGCACTGGGCATTGTGCTTGCGCATCCGCTCGCCAAGCATTTCCGCATAAACCTTTGGGGCAAGCGGTAGAAATGGCGCGCCGAAGCAGCTCGAAAACAGCATTTGCGGTTCCTTCACGCCGGTCTCGGTACCCGCCAGCTTAGATGTATAGCCACTCAAAAAATGATACATAGCTTGTGTTTCGTTGAGCCGAGCCGCTGGCGGAAGAACTCCTGTTGCATCAGCTGCTAAAAAGATAATATGATTAGGATGGCCACCAACGCCCGGAATCACAGCGTTTTCGATGTAATCAATGGGATAGGCGCACCGCGTATTTTCAGTTATAAAGTTATCGCTGTAATCTGGATTCCTATCGTCATCGAGGACCACATTCTCCAGAACCGAACCGAAACGAATAGCGTCGTAGATTTGCGGTTCCTTTTCCCGCGTTAAGCCGATGACTTTCGCGTAGCATCCTCCCTCGAAATTGAAAATGCCATTATCGCTCCATCCGTGCTCATCGTCACCAATGAGTCGCCGCGTCGGGTCGGCACTCAGCGTCGTCTTGCCCGTTCCGCTTAAGCCGAAAAACAGCGCCACGTCCCCCCGGCTTCCCATATTCGCGGAGCAATGCATCGGTAGAACACCCTGGCGCGGAAGGAGATAATTCATCACCGTGAAGATGCTCTTCTTCATTTCGCCCGCGTAGCGGGTTCCTCCTATGAGCACAATTCTGCGCTCATAGTTGATGATAATAAACGCTTCAGAATTAGTGTGGTCGCGTTCCGGTTGCGCTCTGAAGTCAGGAACACAGATAAGTGTGAAGCTAGGGCGATGTTGACGAAGCTCCTCGCGTGTGGGGCGAATAAATAGCTGGTGAACGAAAAGGCTGTGCCAAGCGAATTCTGTTTTAACCCGGATTGGCAGGCGATACTGCGGATCCGCGCCGCAAAACCCATCAAACACAAACATGGTCCGCTGGCGTACGTAATCAGCGACTCGGCTAAACAGGGTATCGAAATACTGAGGTTCAAACGGTGCGTTGGTGCCCCAGTGCACCAGATCGGCGGCCTCCCCGCTTCGCACGATAAATTTATCCTTCGGCGAGCGGCCTGTCCGGGGTGCAGTGATGGCGTTGAACGCGCCGTTTATGGCAAGATGTCCCTCCTTGTTGATGATCGCGTATTCAGTAAGCTGAGGGACGGAAATATTACGAATCGCGTGGCCCGGAACAGCTACACGAAACTCTTCCAGAGCCTCGTCATGAAGTTCATAACTCATTAGCCGATCATCCTTTGGTTATGTGGAGCGTGTATGAAACACGCTCCCTCTCCTAAGCACTTTCTTTCTTTTGCCGGGCCACATAATGTGGTTGGGCGCGCCCTTCAATGACGTCGGAGTCAATGACGACTTCGGCAACTTCCGATGCCCGCGAAGGGAGATCGAACATAATGTCGAGCATCACGTTCTCAAGAATGGCACGAAGTCCGCGTGCCCCAGTCTCCATTCTCAGTGCTTGGCGAGCAATAGTTTTTAGTGCGTCGGGGGTGATGGTTAGTTCCACGCCTTCCATTTCGAAAAACTTCTTGTACTGCTTCACAATGGCATTGCGCGGCTCCACCAGGATTTGAACCAGTTCTCTTTCGCCGAGCTTGTCCAGCGTCGCTACCACTGGCAAACGTCCTATGAACTCTGGAATAAAGCCAAATTTCATGAGATCTTGGGGCGTCACTTGAGCAAGAAGTTTGCCGATGTCGCGGTCGCGGCGTGAAACAATCTCCGCTCCAAACCCCATGCTTTTGGCTGAAACCCTGTGCTCAATGATCTTCTCTAGCCCCGTAAACGCTCCGCCGCAGATAAACAAAATATTTGTCGTATCTATCGTGATGTATTCCTGATGCGGATGTTTTCTCCCGCCACCCGGAGGAACGTTGGCAACCGTTCCCTCGAGAATCTTCAAAAGGGCCTGCTGAACACCCTCACCGCTGACGTCGCGTGTGATAGAAACATTCTGAGTAGTGCCTGTCTCTTATACACATCT
>JANZZJ010000212.1 GCA_026419455.1 Candidatus Sumerlaeaceae bacterium
AGATGTGTATAAGAGACAGGGGAAACAGCAACTTAGCGGCGGCAAGCCGGGAACGTCTAGTCAGCAAGGGCACCCCGCTGAGGTAAAAAAACAGGAACCGAAGGATCTGGCCAAATCTAGTGAAGTCTTGAACGCGGTTCAAAATAAAAATGATCGTGTGACTGCTGCAACCGGTGGAGCAAAAACCGACAAAGTAGCTAGTCAAGATAAAGCAGCGCATTCGGCTGAAGCTTCTCAACGGAGCGTGGCCAGTACTGCGGTGAGCTCTGATTCAATTGGGAAACCCACGTCCACTTCCGCATCGACCTCCAGCCAACCGTCGTCAAGCTCTCCTGGCGCGGAAGCCGTGGTTCTTAATACTTCCGTCGCTGGAACTCAGATTGCCCAAGCGCTGGGTTCTAAGGCGGAAAAAGACGACACTGGAGCATCAAAAGAAGGGGCGAAGAGCAAAGAGCCAAAAGAAGAAAAGGATTCTAAATCTTCGGATAAAAAACAAAAGAGCAGTGATACCCCACCTAAAGCCGATACCAAAGCATCCAGTGCCGAGGCCAAATCCCAAAAGAACGAAGGTTCTGCGAAAGAGGCAAAGCAAGAAACAGCTAAGCCATCGGATCCTAAAGTGGAAGCCGATACTCTCGTTCGCGAAGCTCAGCAGTTAATGAAGCAAGGCAAGCGCGAGGAAGCAAAATCGCTCATCGAGAAGGCATTGGCGAAGGACCCAACGAATGTTGAAGCGAAGGCATTAGCTAAAGAGTTTGAAGCCAAACAAACAGCCCAAGCAAAACCGGGCGAGCCTAAAGGAGAGAAGCCTATTGTGCTTCCGCCACTAGGTACGGTGCAAAAGATCACAGAACCTACACCTAAAGCCCCGAAAGCGAAAACGGAAGAGGAGAAAAAGGAAGCCGCCCTCCCCACCCCCGCGGTAGAAAAGGCTGCTGCTGCGAAGACGCCGGAAAGCAAAAAGGAGAGGGCCCAAACGCCGGTTGTCGCCACGAAGCAGAAAGAGGCGGAAGAGGAAAAAAAGGCTGAGAAAAAGGAGTCCATTCAGAAAGAAGCGGCAGTTGCTAAAGCGGTGGCCCCATCCGCCGGCGAACGTCGGCCGCCAGCTCGACCAGTTCCTTCTCGTGAAGAATCGGAGAAAGCCGATCAGGCCGAGGCTGCTTTCCAGAAGGGCTTGGCCGCATACCAAGACGGCCAACTCGATGTGGCAGTCCAATGGTGGAACTACGCACTCACACTTGTGCCAAACCACCCCCGGGCGTTGCAATATCTCCAGCAAACCCGTCCGGAATATGATGCCTGGGTTCAGAAACAGCAAGCCAATGCAATTGAGCTGCAAAAAGACGCTTCCACCAACACAAAGCTCGATACTCCGATCACCTTCGATACGGCAGGGCCAAAGTCCCTCACCGAATTCCTTAGCGCCTTGTCGCTCATTACTGACATTAGTTTCTATATAGCGGATGGTGTTGATCCCGAGGTTAGGATTACCGCAAAATTTGAGGATGTTCCTCTTCGCGACGCTCTCGACACTACACTTTTGCCGATCGGCCTCAAGTGGAGCCAGAGCGGGGAGGTCATCGCAGTAACTCCGGATCTTAAGACAAAGTTCTTTAATCTCACACCGGATCAGGTAGCGCGGCTTAAGACCCTTTTGGAGAACAAAACGCTGCAAAAGATACTTTACGGCCCCGAAGGGGTACCCGCTGTTAAGAACGTCGAGTTGCTTCTCGACGACCGAGAAAATGTACTTCTTGTGACTGACTCACAAGAAAATATCAATAAAGTTGAAGCCTTCCTCAAAGATATGCAGCAAGCAGGGCCGCCGGCTCTTATTTATAAGAGCTGGAAAATCCGCCCGGAGGAAGGACCAAAGATTAAGGCCCTAGTTGAAGCCATTGTTCGAGTTCAAAGTGATGCACCCTATGATTTGGAACGGAAGGTCGTTGTCGATGGCAGTGACCTTATCGTGAAGGATACGCCAGAAAACATTAGGAAGATTGAGGAACTGCTCCTCGACAAGAACTTTATCAAGAAAATCGAAAACCAGCAATTGCAGGTGGCAACGTTTAACCTCACGCCGCGGGAGCCACTGTCGGATAACATCGAGCAAGTCCGTGAAATGGCTCAGAACATCGTGACCGTGGTCAAGACGTTGCTCTACGCTAAAAGCAGTGAAAGCGCAGCAGCTGCCGAAGGGCGACGCTACTGGTACGATCCCAACACGTTGCAATTAACTATAGTAGATTACCCCGACAACTTGCGCATCGTTAGCGACTACATTCGGTCTCTGCCCACACTCGGCAAGAAGCAGAAATCCGAAATTATTTTCCTCAAGCATCAAACGGCTTCAGAGATGTCAGACCTTATCAGTCGAGTACTCGGCCTGACTACACAGGAGCCGACTGGGGGAGCCGGTGCACGAGCAGGTGGGAACCAAATCACTCGTACGGTGAGTGTTAGCGGAGGGACTCCGCAGGAGATCGTCTTCCGAGATCTGCGTATGCGCGCTTCTAAGATCAACGAAAACGATGCCAATGACCGAAATGATGATAGCATAGAACTTATCATCAACACCCCGACGACGAGTGAAGAGCGCACAATCGATGAGTACAAGAGCGAATTCGTTGATGATTATGAAATCTCGGTGCTCGAAGTGCGTCCTTCGGGAACAGCTGGTCAAGGTACAGCTAAAATTCAGATTCGTTACAACCCAGCTGCAACTGGTTTGGCAGGAGGAGGAGCCGGAGCTGGCACTCTCCAACCTGGAGCTGTGGTACCAGGCCTTGTTCCTGGTCAGGTTACGCCGACTCCGTCGCCTGAAGCACCGACCGGCCTGACTGTGGAAACGATCGATAATATGAATGCCTTATTGATTCGCTACGACGATCCAGCTGACTTTGCTGAGATAAAGAGCTACATTGAGCAGCTGGATATTCCGGTCTTGCAGGTAAGCATCGAAACAAAGCTTGTCGAGGTCAACGAGAGCAAGGCCAAAGAGTATATGCCTCAGTTCTCCATACTTAATCTTGGCCAACAGGGTATCGACTTCGACAATAGCTCACTCAATATGCGTTATGCACAAGATGTCGACGAATACCGCAGTATTTTTGACCCCTTCGTTGAAGGTCCTGCAAATGCAGGTTTGTTGAAAGGAACCACCGTCTTGAATTTTATTTCCCCGGGGGAGACCCCCGTGGCGTTCACTCTGCGTATGCTCGAGGCCGAGGGAGTTGTCAATGTCGTCAATGGCCCCATGATTACTGTGGAAAATGGCGAAACGGCTGATTTCCAAATCGAACAGCGTCTGGGAATCACGCCATTCGGGAGTAGTTTAGGGGGCGGGGCAATTACTACGGGCGGCACTACCACAGGAGGAACCACTGGCGGCGGTACCACAGGAGGAACGACAGGCGGCACCACTACGGGAGGTACGACAACGGGGGGCACAACGACCAACCAGTCTACTTCCAGTGGCGGTGGATATTCCGTTCCCACGGTCACGATGTCGGTGTCACCGCAAATCACCCAGCTGGGTGAAATTCGCCTCGAGATTTCCAACCTTGAACTTTACGATGTAGGCGGTGCGGGCGGATATGTGACCAGCCAGCGGGATGCCAACGGGAATGTATTGGCCTCCGCTATTGGTACAGATCCAGGAGCCTTTGATTTGCGGCGCCGATACCTCACGACTACAGCACGGGTTACCGACGGGGGGACAATCGTCTTAGGGGGGTGGACTGGCGAGCGGTCGCGAAAGAGTGAATCGGGCATACCTATCTTACGCAATATCCCCTATGTTGGCAAGCTATTCTTTAACCGCACAAGCAATGTGACGGACAAGACGACCCTTCTTGTCTTCCTGACCTGTCATCTCCAGAAACCATAGCATAGTAGATTCTGCTGACAGAATACACGAATCGTGCACCCCAAGACTTAGGGGTGCATATTTTTTGGGCAGAAGGAACGACCTTTCATAGAGAGTTCCGAGAGGGGAGTAGAGACGTCTCGCAGGAGAACTGCCGTTTGTTACAGCTCCTGCAGGAGAAATAAGGCCACCTCAATTCGAGAATTTTTCTCTCGCCGTGTGGGTTACGTCCCGCAGAGTTGGAGCTTGCGCCGGTGTGTGAGCGAGTTCGCTGCTTTGCCGTAATGCGGTTAAAGGAACATCACATGAGATTCTCACGAACACCGTTACAATAGGTGCCGTCTTCTCTAGAAATGTCCGCAAAGCCCTTATGCGCTTGGGCTCGATCAGCCTTTTGCGTGACCGAAACTGCTTGAAGCGGATCTCAGTCACTTGAGGGCAGAGTTCGCCGGTGCCCCAGAGGCACTCAGCTCGTCGTTTAGTGCTCGAGTTATAGGCACAACAGTATCACTCAAAACTCGAGCTCGGCCGAATGAACAAAAAGATCGGGACGCACCTTACTGCCGTCGTGTGGGTCGATGTCCTCATATCGCACGTGGAAAGCGACTGTCCCTGCTGGGATATTGGCAAGCGGATAGCGACGGGAACTCTTCCCTTTCGCTGTAAATGTTTCGAGCTCGCGCCACTGTTGAGCCGCCGGATCGTAAACCCCTACTTTTACCACCGGATGATGATCTGCAAAGTTTGAGCCCTCGACAACGAAACGAATAGTTTTCGGTGGCTTGTCGGCTTTCAATTCACCCTTGATTGTTGCAAAATGCATAATTCGCAGCACCGTCCCACTGAGGATCTTGCAAGCATCCGTGAGCTCATAGCTTTCTGCTGTAGCTTTAGGGCCTAGCTTTTTTGCCTTCTTATCAGCCACAGTGGTGGGGCGAGGTGACTGAGTTGGCGGTTGCTGAGGTTCTAGGGTGCTCATTCGTGTTTGTGCCGCTTCATTTTTGGAGGGGGCGACGTCGGCCGCCTGCACATTGCTCGATTTTTGGCAACCTCCTGCGGCAACGGCCAGGGCCACTACTGCAAAGACGGAACTCTTCATCTGTTTGCCTTTCTGCGAGGGTGAGTGTCAACTCTGGATAGCAACATTGCTGGCGTCACATTGGGCCTGGTCAACGCAGAAATTGTTTTGATACTTCTCCACTGTTACCCCACTTCGGGTAGGCAGGGTTGAAGAGAAAAACGCCCGTAATTTGGGGCGGTCGTCCACAAAACAATGGCGCAACCGTTACATTGTAAATGCAGGTTGTAAATGGCCTCAAAATCGTATTCCAGAGCAAAGCAATGGCAGACTGACCAAGCCCGCATGCGCCGCTTGCGCGTCCTCTACCGTATCGCCAACCTTATCAACTCGACAACGGACGAAAGAAAAATACTTAGGCGCGTTCTGTCGGAAACAGTTCGCGAACTCGGTGCAACAAGTGGAAGTCTTTCTCTTCTCACAGGAGAAGACCGGAACGAGCTCTGCATAGTTGTGGCTTTAGGCGACAGCTCAGGAAATGTTCGCAATGTTCGTCTCCGGGTTGGAGAAGGGATAGTCGGGAGAGTCGTTGAACTGGGGAAACCCTTGCGTGTTGACGATGTTTCAAAATCGCCATTTTATCTCGCCCTGCGACCAGAAGTCAAGTCCGAGCTCGCCGTTCCCCTTATCATCAACGGTCAAATCGCCGGCGTTATTAACGTCGATAGCAATAGGCTAGCTGCATTTTCGCCAGAAGACGAAAAACTACTTGTCGCCATAGCCAATCAAGCGGCGAAGGTGATCCAAACGTCGCGCTTATATGAGCAGCTCGCGCAGCAAGCCTGCCGTTTGGAAGCTCTTATCACAGCCGGCCAGGCTTTGATTGCGCCGGAGCCATTGCCAAGGATTCTTCAGCGGATCACCGAAACAGTTCAACAGATGCTTAATACTCGTTTGTGCTCCATCATGCTGCTCAACGAGAAGCGCGAATTGGTTATAAGTGCCGTCTCTGGGGGAGGTCAGTCCTATACGCAACGGGCCGGACTAAGTGTGACAAATTCCTTGATCGGCCAGGTTGTCATGCGGCGTGCGCCCCTGCAGGTCCTTGATGTCCGTCGAGCCAAAGGATATCGTTACCGTTCGATGGCGCGAAAAGAACAACTCGTTTCTCTTCTCTCTGTTCCCATTCTCTTCCAGCAGGCCCCAATTGGGATCATTAATATCTACAGTTCTAAGCCCCGGCGTTTTTCGGACGAAGAAATCCGTCTTCTGAATGCATTCGCCTCCCTGTGCGGGGTAGCAATTGAAAACGCTCGTCGTTATGAGTCACTTGTTCAGGCGGAAGATAATCTTCGTCAGGCAGATCGTCTCACCACCCTTGGTGTGTTGAGCGCTGAAATTGCGCACGAGATTCGCAACCCCGTTTCAATCATTTCCATGCTTGTTCACTCCCTCCTGGAGGACAACGCAGTGCTGCCGCACCGCAGGCGCGATCTTTCTATCATATCTGCAAAATTGCAAAGAATATCGCGAATCGTGGAACAGGTATTGACCTTCTCCAAACACCAGGAGCCGCGTTATGAATGGGTCTCGCTGGAGGAGGTGACTCATGATCTAACCTTTATGCTGAGCCACACGCTTGCTACAAAGTCCATTGCGTTCCATTGGAGTGCTCCAAAGAAGCTTCCGAAGGTCTTCATGGATCGGGGCCATCTAGAACAGATCCTAATGAACGTTTTTCTGAATGCCATTCAAGCAATGCCCGGAGGGGGAAAACTCGACGTACGTGTCCGTGTAGCATCTCCAAGTCAGGGAGTGCCATACCTGCGCATCGAGATAACCGATACTGGAGCAGGAATTCCCCAAGAGATAATCCCCGAAATTTTTCAGCCTTTTGTAACCTCGCGGAGAGAGGGGGTTGGTTTGGGACTATTTGTATGCCAAAAGTTGCTTGCTCAGTACGGCGGAAAGATAGAAGTTTCGAAGACAGGTCCCCATGGTACAACGATCGCCATTCACTTACCGGTGGAGGGTAAATCTGCTCAGTCATGACTGAGGTAAGGCCAAAGTTGCTGGTTGTGGATGATGAACCCGACGTCATTTTCTCCTTTCGGCGTCTTTTGGGGAAAGAATATGAAATACTCGAAGCGAACTCCGGTGACGAAGCCGTGAAAGTCGTGGAGGCTGAGGACCCGGAGGTTGTCGTCATGGATGTGCGCATGAAAGGGCTGGATGGCATTGAGGCACTGCGCCAAATTCGTCAGATTTCCCCTCGCACTGTTGTCATTCTCATGACGGCGTATGGAACCACTCAGAGTACGATTGAAGCGATGAAGCTAGGTGCCTTTGATTATGTCCTCAAACCTTTTGAGATTGATCATCTTCGGCAAATTCTTGCCCATGCCGTGCGTGCTGCCTTGGATATGCGGCGAGTTGTCCGTTATCAAAGGCCTAGCGAGCCGGAACGATGGGAAAAGGATGATATTGTGGGGCTTAGCAGGCCGATGCAGGAAGTGTACAAACTCATCGGTCGCGTGGCTCCCAGTGATCTGCCTGTTCTTATTGTCGGCGAAAGTGGCACCGGTAAAGAGCTGGTGGCCCGAGCTATCTATCAGCACAGCAATCGCAAGGAGAAACCGTTTTTAGCCATTAATTGCGCGGCCATCCCCGACCAGCTTCTTGAGAGTGAACTGTTTGGCTATGAACGTGGAGCTTTCACAGGAGCTGCGATGCCTAAACCCGGCAAGCTCGAGGTCTGCGATGGTGGAACCATTTTTTTGGATGAAATTGGCGAAATGCCCTTGGCTACCCAGAAAAAACTTTTGCGGGTCCTTGAATCTGGGGAAATTGAGAAGGTTGGCAGTACACGCGCCACGCGGGTTGATGTGCGGGTCATCGCAGCAACTAATCGCGATCTGGAAGCCCTCGTTGCTCGCGAAGAATTTCGATCGGATCTCTATTACCGCCTTAAGGTTGTTGAAATTAGGATGCCACCGTTACGGGAAAGGCGAGAAGACATTCCTTTGTTGGTCGACTATTTCTTGGAAATCGCTTCACGTGAGCTGCTGAGGGAGAAACCGCAACTCACGAGCGACGCAATGGAAGTGCTCCAGGAGTACCACTGGCCTGGTAATGTCCGAGAGCTCGAAAATCTTATTAAGAACACTCTCATCCGTCATCCCACCAGAGTTCTTAATGCATCCGAAATAGTCGGGCAGCTTGGTTCTACCTCGGTCGCCAAGCCGGTTGGCGATATCTCGATGGCGGCATCCGCCGAACCCGAGGTACTGCCTGGCCCTGGATTGGACGATGTTCATGTGCGAGCTATATTTGAGAAAATAAAGGATTCGCATCCGTTACCCCCAGGGTTTGACACTTTCGATCTTATTGAAAGACGTTTACTTGAGCTCGCCCTCCGCCATTGCCGCGGCAATAAGTCGCAGGCAGCACGGTTGTTGGGAATTAGCCGAAACACAGTACGTAAACGTGTCGAAAAATATGGGCTCCAGCACCTTGTGAGTGGCGAAGAATGATGCGCTCCGACTGCAACGGCCCTACTGGCGGCAGGGCAAGCGAGCCTTTGCTCGGATCGAGATTATTTTTCATAGCAAATGCCACAGAACCCGATGCCCCTACCCGTCTCCTCCTTGACATCTTACGACAGGCGAAGCAGTCGGGAGCGGATTGCTCTTTCTTCGCATGGTCGCGTGCTGGTGGTCTCGAAGAGTATGCCATGTCGCTTCTGGGGCACCGCCCTGTTGTTCTTAGGAAGGACGGGGCAATGGGTGACGTCGGCGCCATCTTGAAACTGCGAGCTCATGTTAAAAGTCAGAAACCCCACCTTGTGCATGTCATTCTCACTCGTCCTGGCATCTGGGTTCCCCCGGTGGTGAAAATGTCCGGTTATGCTCGCGTGGTCATTACGCAGCACGGCGTGCACGAGTGGAGCGAAGGAAATTTTCCAGAATGTCTAGTGCGCCGTGCGTTTTGCATAGGTGCAGCTTTTGCCGACACTATTGTGACAGTATCACGTGCTGTGGCGCGTGACGTCGTCCGCGCCAACCCGTCGCTAGCCGGCAAGATTTGTACGATTTACAATGGGGTCGATACCGACCGGTTCCGACCGAATTGTGCCGAATATCGCGAACAGCTCATCGCCAAATTATTTCCTGAGACAAACCCACAGAGGGTATTTCTTGTGGGGGCAGCAGGGAATTTGCGTCCCATCAAAGGATACGACGTTCTTTTGCAAGCTGCTGTGTTGCTGCGTCATCTGTCGAACTTTCGGTTTATTGTTTGGGGAGAAGGCAGTGAACGTGACCGACTAGAGAAGGCGATTGAATCATATGGACTCAAAAAATATTTTGTGTTGGGAGGCTTTGTGAACAATCTCCCGGAATGTCTTGCATCGTGTGACTGCTTTGTACAGCCGTCGCGCTACGAAAGTTTTGGACTCGCTGCAGCCGAGGCCATGGCGTGTGGCCTTCCCGTCATCGCTTCAAACGTGGGCGGTTTGCCAGAACTTATTGATGACGGACGCACAGGGTTTCTCGTGTCGCCGGAGCAGCCCCATGCGATTGCGTCTCACATCAGATTTCTTGCTGAAAATGCAGATTTGCGTCAAGAAATGGGCAAGCTTGCCGCCACCCGAGTACGTCAATACTTTACAGTGGAGCGAATGGTGGGTGAATACTTGCAATTATACTCCCGGCTTTTGCAAGAATCGCAATCATGCCAGCATTTGACGTACGCGTTATAGAACCTCACGAATACGATTCATGGGACCATTTTGTGACCGCCTCCCGGCAGGGGAGTATCTTCCACACATCGCACTGGTGCGAAACGATTTCAGCCGCTTATGCTCCAGCACGTCCATTGATAGTGGGATGCTTTGAAAATAAAGCCCTAGTAGGGGGATGTGTGGCGCTTGAACGCGAACGATTTGGCATGCGCACGGCGGTTACTCCACTACTGTCGCCCTACTGTGGATTTGTGCTCGACACATCGGTTGGGGAGAAGATTTCTGACGCCATTTCACACGAACACGCGGTTCTCGAAACTATCAGTAGGTTCCTTATAGACAATTACTCTTATATCAACTTGGTTCTTGCTCCGCATCTGCACGATATCCGTCCTCTTCAACAGGCAGGCTACTTAATCACACCGCGTTTCACCTATCAACTTAATCTCCGGCTTTCCCCCGAAGAACATTGGCAAAGGTTCGATGGCAACGCCCGTCGCCAGATCAAAAAGGCTCAGCGCGAAGCATTCGAGCTATGCGAGCGACTTCCTCCCGCCGAAGCTTATAAACTTTTTGCTAATACCTTTGTCCGGCACGGGGAATCGTGCCCTGTTTCTCCCGAACTTTTTGGGGCAGTCGTGGAGCATAAGGCCCTCGATGGCTATCGCGAAGTAATCGCCGCTTGGGACGGAGACAAGCTGGTTGGCTTCGTGGTTCTGCTCCATTTTAGTAAGACCGTCTATTACGCGTTAGCGGCCAATGATGCTGAGTATTTACCTCGTGGTGTGAGCTCGCTACTGGTGTGGGAAATTGTTAAACAGTTTAGCGGTCGCGAATGGGATACATTCGATTTTGTGGGCGCAAACACTCCATCAATAGCGCGTTTCAAGGAAAACTTCAATCCCAAGCTTCAACTGTATTTTCAAGTCGAGCGCTATAGTTCCGCTATTCTCAAGCTTGGCAAGGAGGTTTTTGAGCGGCTTCGATCTGAAGGCTGGCGCGGTTAAGCTTCTTCACGAGCCGAGCAGGGTTTCCAGCGATGACACAATATCCCTCAGGGAAGCTCTTTGTGACAACACTGCCAGCGCCTACAATGGTAAAATCGCCTAGCTCCACTCCTGGCAAAATTACCGCGTTCATGCCGATCCAGCAATGGCTACCGATTCTGATGGGTGGAGCAGGCAAATGGCGCTCCAATTGTGTCGGGTCGTGGTTGGCGCTGATCAAGCCGACATTGGGAGCAAAAATACTATAATCTCCTATTTCGATGCCATTAATTGCCTGAATGTAACAGCCTGGCATGTCTCCGGGGTAAGACCCCCGGCCGCGTTTGACTCGCTCAGGGCAGACAACGCGCGACGTGAAATGCACTGGCCATGGCACATCGCTGTTAATGCGCAAAATGTGTTTAAAAGCGAGATACTGAAGATACGAACGCGTATCAACCAGCTCGGGAACGCCCAAAAATTTTCTCACGATTTTTCGCAAGTGGTATTCCACCATTTTTGCGGAAAGTCTTTTTCGTTACTGCTAAATAGCCTACTAAGTTACGGCTTGTGATCAAGCCGCTTTCGCCCCTTCTGAATGAAACAGCCGCGCGTTGTTGATATACTCTCGGGTAAGCATGATTCGGTACCATTCATCGCTCTTTATCGCGTTGGTGCTTCTGATGGCAAGCGTACGTGACGTTTTATCTCAGGAAATGCCACTACTAGCCAATGCCTTGGAAATGTGTGCTCTCGACACAACCTATTACGTTCCTCTCGAAGCACTAAACGACACTTCGGATCCGGCCGCCATACCTGCTTACGATTATATTGATAACGACGGCGGAACTAACGTGATCAAGCCTTCGGAGGGCAAATTTAGTCCATCACGTGTCCGACTTACCCATGCCTATTTCCCCTGGCGCGGTCCCTACCTCACTTTTCAGAGGGGGCGAACTCTAGCTACAGGCGAGCCATACGATCAGGGCAGCCCACTCGACCCTTGGGGGCAACCGTACTATTTCTTTTCGCCCCTAGGTCTCCTCAGGGGCGATAGTGGATCTGTGACCTTGGAACTTTATGGAGATCAGTTCGATCGTTACACCATTGTCTCTCTCGGTCTGGACAGCGTGAAAAGTGCGGATGATTTGGTTTATTCCTTTGGTTCGGGGGTCTCTACTACTGCTATCTCTAGTTTGCGCGGGCCGCACGTTGTAGGCGTAAGCCCTGGTCCGTTAGCCCGACGCGACTCGGGTTCTTCAGAAACCCCCGATTACGTCGTAGCTAGTGGGAGCCCCCTTACGATCAGAGGCGTAAATCTGTTTAATGATGCTGGGCTGGCAGAAGTGTTCTGGGGCAGCACGCGACTTAGAGACGTTGTAACGACTAACCCGCGCGAAATAACGGTTGTTATCCCGCCGGTGCTCGAGGGAACCAACGAACTAGTGGTTGTGGCACCGGGAAAAGCCACAACAAATTCCGTGCGTCTTCAGATTACAGCCCCTACCTCTCAGGGCGAACTCTGGTACCTTTACGAGTAAGTGGCCTCCAGCCCTTTGGTCCACAATTGCAAATCTAGACAAATTCCTTCACGATCTCTTCGATCTCGTTTTTCTGCTGAGCCGCCGTGTGAAGCTTTTCTCGGATTTCGCCCACGCGGTCGGCAAGCGTTGGCTCGTGGCGAACGTGAATGATTCCGAGGGGGAAATAATGCTCACGTTGCGCTTCGCGCACCAGTCTTAGTGCAGCATCGTAATCGGTAGGATCATGATCTTCTGGCACAGGGCGCGAATGGGCCTTAAAGTATTCCCGATCCATGCCAGCGTTGAAGGTCACGCAAGGCGAAAGGCAATTGATGAAGCTCATCCCACGGTGTTCCAAGCCACGCAGAAACATTTCTGCCATGTGGTTAGGGTCGTGGCTGGCTGTCTGAGCAATAAACGTTGCACCCATTGTGAGAGCTGCCCAAACGGGATCTACGGGAGGTTCAAACGTGCCGTAGGGTGTGGATTTCGTTTTCATGCCCAACTCGCTGGTCGGTGCGGCTTGCCCTTTGGTCATCCCATAAATCTGATTATCCATTAAAATATATGTGAGATCAACATTGCGACGCATAGCGTGGAAAAAATGGTTGCCGCCGATGGCAAGTGCATCCCCGTCGCCGCCTGTGGCAATAACGGTGATCTCCGGGCGAGCAAGCTTGAGCCCTGTGGCCACAGCTAAAGCGCGACCGTGAACGGAATGAAATCCATACGTATTCATGAAAAATGGAAAGCGGCTGGAGCAGCCAATCCCTGACACAATGGTTATCTCTTCTTCCGGGCGTCCATAAGCAATGAGAGCTCGATCGAGAGCTGCCAGAACGCTATAGTCGCCACAACCTGCGCACCAGGTAGCACGCTCGCTTCCTTTATATGTCTTTCTGGAAGGCTTGCTCGGCTCGCTTGTCGGCATAGTAGTCGTACTGCTCATCTCAGCACCTCCGGCCCACAATGATGTTTGAGATGTTGAAAGATTCCCTCGCGGATTTCGGCAGGCGAGAAGGGAAGACCATCGTCTTTGGTGATGCTCACCACCTCGATGTTGTTTTCCAAAAGTTCTTTAGTGAAGTGAGCGCGCAACATTTCGGCAAACTGCGCCGTGGCGTTGAGCTCGGGAATAAATAGTGTTTTGATCCCGCTCTGCAAAAAGCTGCGGATTGCCATTTCAGGCATAGGCCAGAGCACATGCGGCAGCAACGCCCGAATCGTTATACCTTCTTTTTCCAGCTCATTCAGGGTTTCTAAAGCCACCGGTGCCGTGGCTCCCCAACTCATAAGACCTAGTTTGCTTCCGTTACCAACATCGTATGCTAATGTAGTTCCGCGGAAAGCCCGCGCAATGGCCGCCATCCTTTTTAGTCGCCGTGCCACCATGCGCTTGCGTACCACCGGAGCAAAGTCGGGATTCCCAAATTCATTGTGTTCCAACCCTCCGCAACGGTACATTCCTTCGGGAATGCCGGGAACAGAGCGCGGTGTGGGCATCCCATCCTCCGTGTCAGCATAGCGTTGAAATGGCCGTGGTCCGGAGGCAGGGTCCCAAAACTTCTCCTCATAAATTTCTAGTTTATCAAAGTCAGGGGGATCTATCGTTTGCATTCGATGACTGAGCGATTGGCTGGAGAGAACTATGACAGGGATTTGGAACTGATGGGCGACGTTGACGGCGCGGATGGTTTGTGTGAAACAGTCTGCAACCGTTTGAGGTGCGATGACCACACGGGGGATCTCGCCGTGTGAGCCGTAGGCGGCAAGCACCAGGTCGCCCTGAGCTTCTTTTGTTGGCATACCGGTGGATGGGCCTGCTCGCTGCACGTCTACCACCACTACCGGCAGCTCTGCCATTCCTGCTAAACCGAGCAGTTCAATCATGAGCGAAAGTCCGGGACCGCTCGTGGCGGTCATCGTTTTAACTCCGCCGTAGGAGGCTCCGATGCACATAGCGAGCGATGCGATTTCGTCCTCGGCTTGAAGCATAAGCCCACCCACTTTCGGAAGCTGGGCTGCTAGCCATTCCATGATCTCGCTTGCAGGCGTGATTGGGTAGCCTGCGAAAAATCTCACGCCGGCCGTCAATGCTCCCAATGCCACTGCCTCGTTGCCCGATAAGAGCATTCGTGCCATTCGATCTTTGGGCGGAAAAACCCAGCTTTGGGCTATAGCACAATGACGCGCCCCCTCCTCGTAGCCAGCGCGCAAAGCGTTGCGATTTGCAATGGCGATGTCAGGTCCCTTGGATCTGAAAAGCTCGTCGACCGCTTCCTCTGCGGTGTCCAAATCTAATCCTAGGAGTCCGAGCAGTACCCCTGTTGCGGCCACATTCTTACTACGAGCCGTTCCGGCTTCGCTTTCGGCAATTTCCTTAAAATTCACCTCCAACACACTTGCGTGCGCAGGGATCTCATCGCATCGGCCACCAAAGGGCGGATGAAGGACAAGTGAACCCTTGGGCAGCCGAGGTGCATTGTCGGCAACGGCCTGCCGATTCAAAGCCACTAGAATGTCTGGCTCGTTTCCTTGCGAAAGCAGCGGTGCATCCGAGATGCGAGCTTGAAAGGTTACTTGCCCGCCGCGCACAACAGCCAGAAAAGTGCTAAACGTATAAACTTGATACCCAAGGCGTGCGGCAGTGCGAGCAAAGAGTCTGCCCATGGAGATAATGCCATCGCCCGAGTCACCTTCAAAGCGCACCGTGAGGCTTTTTTGGTCTGATTCCACGGCTCCCTACTCCCTGAATATCCAGCCCGATGGGCCACTTTGCCATTTTCAGGCTCTTACCCGTTCCCATTCGATAAACGTGTATAATTCAAGCCTAAAACTGGATCTTTGCTTCCAAATCCGGCTTGTCATTGCTTTTGTGTAGCAATACAGTTAGTGTTTTGTTCGTTTAGTGAAAGCGACGGTTTTTACGGCACATGGAAATTCTGCAAGAAAGGTCGAGCGGGTGAACGTACTGGCGTTTATTGGGTTTGGGCTTCAGTTAATTGGGCTAAGTTTATGGGCTGGCGGTCTCTTATATCACCTAGCGATAGCCTCACCTCTGGCCATTCGTGAGCTCGGCAATCGTGTTTTGGCCGCCGATTATCTTTCCTCGTGCCTACGCAGGTTCCACACTTGGGAGGCCATTTGTGCTCTCGTTAATTTATGTGGGGTGGGATTCCTATACGTAGCCCCAGTTACGTCGTTTCTGCTGTGGTTCGACGTTAGCCTCGTCCTTTTGATGTTCCTTGTCTTTGTTGCGTATGCGGGATTGTTGATGCCTCGGATAGACACACTACGCATAGAATTGCATGACGCGGAGGCCTACACACGCGAAGTTGAGCCGGCCGCCTTGCAAAGTTTTTTAACTCTCACGACATGGTATCACCGTCTCATGTCTTTCAATGTGGTTATTTCGCTTGTGTTGCTTTTGGTTCTCACAGGTTTGGCGATGCGGTGCGCAAGTGCCCCAGAGGTCACCGGCCTTGATGCCTCGATGTTTGGCGGAGTGATGAATCAGTGGCCCTGATTCGCGTTGAGGAGGTCGTTAAAGAATACATCGGACTGCATGGCGTCACCAGAGTTCTCGACGGCGTCAGTCTTGAGCTGGAGCAGGGGGACGTTCTGGCTGTCGTCGGGAAGAGCGGGTGCGGCAAGACTACGCTGCTCAATCTACTCGGCGGTCTCGATTCTCCCACAGCAGGTAAAATTTTCTTCGATGATTGTTGGCTGGGATGTCTCTCTCAAACAGGGCTTGCGAAATACCGAAACGAAAAAGTTGGATATCTCTTCCAATCGTACCTCCTACAACTCAGGCGAACTGCCGCGGAGAATGTTGTCTTGCCTCTGCTTCTCGCAGGGAAACCTTTACGCCAGTCTCTACGTCGGGCGCACGAAGCCTTGGAAGAAGTTGGACTAGCACACGTTGCCAATCAGAGAGTGGCACAATTATCGGGTGGACAAAAGCAACGTGTCGCACTTGCTCGTGCTATTGTCAATAAGCCGCCATTACTTCTGGTTGATGAACCCACAGGTAACCTCGACACGGTCACCAGCCTCGAAATTTTTGAACTTTTGTTAAATTACCGGAGCCGTTGTCATGCAACGATCGTCATCGTGACGCATGACCCTCTCGTGGAAAAATTTAAATTGCCGCTCATGACCCTTGCGGAGGGGAAACTAGTTCCCCATCTCGGCAGAGTCTGAAGACAAGGAGAATGTCCGTTGTTCGATCTGATTATTTACAATGCCAAGATAGTGGATGGAAGAGGCGTTTCCCCTTTTGTCGGTCATGTCGCCATTAAGGACGACGAGATCGTAGAAATCATTCCAGCTTCGACGCCAGAGTTTCCCCTTCCCTCTTCAACGCGCAAAGCAATTGATGCTACTGGCCTCATTATGACCCCCGGCTTCATTGATGTTCATGGGCACAGCGATCTGAACATTCTCGCCTGTCCCGAGATGGAATCGAAATTGAGGCAGGGCATTACCACTGAAATTATCGGCAACTGCGGAGAGAGCGCGTTCCCACTATTTGGGGCGTTTCGGCAGAGTACGAGGGAGGAGCTGCGCCGGCTCGACTTGGAACCGCGGTGGAACTCTGCTGAGCAGTATTTTACCTGTCTTGAGGCTATTAAGCCTGCCTGCAACATTGCTAGCTGCGTCGGTCATGGATCCGTTCGTGCAGCGGTGATGGGCTACGGCGACAACGAACCCACGAATGCCGAACTAGGCCAAATGAAACGCGAAATCGCTCTTGCCCTGCAGGCTGGAGCCATTGGAATGTCAACGGGGCTCATTTACCCACCTGGCATTTTCTCGACAGTGGATGAAATAGCTCAGCTGCAATGCACAGCCCGGGAGTATGGAGGAATCTACTCATCACACATTCGTAGTGAAGGTGATTTGTTATTACAGGCTGCTAATGAGTTTATCGAAATAATAGGTAAAACGGGATCGCAGGGGCAATTTAGCCATCTCAAAGCATCAGGGCGGCGAAATTGGGGCAAAGTACAGCTCGTCATCGACACGATTGAGGAGGCAATTACCCGCGGAGCAAATATCTGGTGGGATAAGTATCCGTATATTGCATCCAGTACGAGTCTCGCGTCGCTCCTCCCGAAGTGGGTGTTGGCTGGAGGCCGTGACGCGGCAATCGAGCGCCTGCGCGATAAATCTACCCAACTGGAGATCATTGCGGAAGCTGAACGCGCAAACGAAGGATGCGACGGCTGGGAGTCAGTTCTTGTAGTAGATGCAGCGTGCGACGAGTACACAGAACTCCAAGGTTTCTCTATCGGCGAAGCGGCGCGAAGAAAGAAAGTCGAAGCAGGAGAACTTTTTCTCTCCCTGCTTGTCGCTTCTGAGCTCAGGGCTGCCATCTGTAACTTCACGATGAATTGGCAAGAGACAGACCTTGCCATCTTGCATGCTCGAGGCATGGTTTGCACGGATGCCGCCTGCCGAGCCCCCAAGGGCGTTCTGTCACATGACAGTCCTCACCCTCGCGCCTATGGAACATTCGGTGCCTTCTTTCGTCGGTACGTTAAAGAAAAGAGGTTGCTTTCTCTCGAGGAGGCCGTTCGTAAGGTCACATCTTTTCCGTGCGAGGTTTTCGGAATTAAAAAGCGCGGGCGTATTCAAAAAGGATATTTTGCTGACTTGTTACTCATTGAGTGGGATAGTTTTCGGGACGCTTCTGACTTTAGCGCACCTCACCGTTTTTGCGAAGGCTTAAGGACTGTTGTGGTGAACGGTAAAATCACATTTCACGATGGAGCCTATACTGGACTCCGAGGCGGACGCGTTCTCAGACGATGCAAAGATGGCATCGCATGAAATATACAGCCACATTCGATTCTTCGAGAAAAGAATTAGTGTTTCAATTCGTCTTTAAGTTGGCGCAATATTTCGTTGGCATTTGCAGGGAGTTCTTCCCCGCCATAGCGCAAGCCATAGTACCACAACGTAATAACCTCAACAAGAGACAGATTAGTGCTCGCCGCAACACGCTTAGCAAATTCGAGAGGTGTTTCATGAGCGTCGCGGACAAATCCCCGCTTCCGCAGGGAAGCCAATAAATCCCGGTAAAATTTCGGTAAAGCTTTAGTGGCGGGTTTTGGTTTGCGAATGGTCTTTCTTCTTCCACGTGAGAAAAAGCGTCGAGCAAATATGGCTCCAACGACGATCACGAGTAACGCGGTCACAATGATGATCGAGAACTCGCCCCACGTCGAGACATCGCCGTCAACGCCTGATGAAAAGTTTTCAAAACGAAGTGCACCGATGGCATTTCCAACCGCAAAAAAAGCCGCAAGGACGCCTCTGACAACGAATGCCTGATCTTGGGGAGCAAAATCTATGACTGTGCGGTACCACCTCAGCTTTAACGCATCATAATAGCGAGTGAATGCCAGCAGCAGAGGGTTCATGGGGGTAGGACGTTGCAACCCTGAAGGGGGCGTAGGGTCAAATGTCATCCATCCATACCCATCGAAAAAAACTTCGACCCACGAATGAGCATCCCTCTGCCGCACAGTAAACATCCCAGCAATGTTATTCCACTCCGTACAATAGTAACCGTTGACCACACGACAAGGAATCTCTAGCGAGCGAAGAAGCATGGCCATCGCAGTGGCAAAGTACTCGCAGTGACCACGCTTCGATGTGAAAAGAAAATACTCTACTGGCTGTTCGGAGCCTGGGTTAGGTAAGTCGAGTGAATACTCATAGTTCTGACGCAGGTAGTTTTCAATGGCTCGAGCCTGTGCATAGGGAGCATCGGCAGTCTTCGTAATTTCTTGTGCCAGGGCACGAAGCCTATCTTTGTCCAGACTTTCGGGAATACGCAGGCACGCCGCCAAATAGGGTGGAAAAATATAATCAGGAGTGAGCCGCATAACTGCAGCATCCGGTGCCAACAAGCGGCTTCGACGCCTCGGCTGCTGGGGAGTCTCGCCGGGCCTAGCTAATGTGTTCCCGACTGTAATGCCCATTTCTCTCCCTGCCCGTTGAAGTGCTTCGACAATCAAAGATGAGGATGTTGTTGTGTCGCCTTCACTACGAGCTTCTCTCACAGACCGCTGTCGCGAGGATGGACGTTGGTAAATGGCAGGGTCCTCACGCGATTCGAGGTCTTCGACCCGTGATATCACAGTATAGTGGATTTCCTTGGCTGGCGGGTAGGGGAGCCAAGCGACGCCGGCCGAGGCATCGGTAAGCAGCGCCTGCTGGAAATCAAACGAGAGCAAAGCAAATGGGAAAGTCTCTCCAAAGATAAAACGCGATGTACTGGCCGGTTGAATGATGAGATTCCGGCGAGTCGGATAAGGACGTAGGCAGAACTGCCCGAATGGTTCACGATACGCTGCCCAAGAACTGCGTTCCCACCGCTGACCGTCAAAAGTGTCAAGAGCTACTCCTCGTAATCGAACCGACGACGGGCGTGGCCCCTCATCGAGCGGTTTCACGAACATGGCGACGCTAGTGTCCAATTGAATGGTGCCGATCTTTCCAAACTCAATATTCTCGTCGAAAGCTGAGGTCACCTGGGGGGAAGCTGGTGCACCCATGGTCTGGAGCACACGGCGTGTGGAAAGGCGGGGAACCATTACAAAGAACACGGCGCTCAGGCAGATGATTAGGCAGGTCAGCGCTAGCGGTGTCCCAAAGGAAAATGTGTGGGCCCTCTCATGCGCATTCTCTAAGCGGCCAATGATATCAAGTTCATTGGGACGTGCGCGGAAAAAGCGAAATGACGGAGATGTTGGTTCCGTTTGCTGTGCCCGGCTAAGGAGCACAAGCTCATTGTGAAGAATCAAACACTTCACTAGCACTAGCAGATAAGCGAAAACGGCGAGACCGTAGCTTGGTGACGTTGTGAGCAGGGCCGCAGCAAACATTTGAAAAAAGCTAACAAGATAAATAGAAAAAGCATCCCCTACTAGGCGCCTAAATGACAAAAGCTTTATCGCCTGGAGAGCGAGTAAGAAGTGGACGGTGGCGTTGAGCAGATTTTGCTTCGCCATAGGTAGCACACGCAGGAAGATAAGCAAGACAATGAGGTCCCAAAACCACCAGGGGATACGTCGAAGATGTTTTCGGGCCAGGAAGGCTAAGGGCGGAATCACAAGGCAAGGAATGACAATTTGCGCAGGTACCTCGCCTGTTATTGCAAGGGCGAGTGCTCCCCACCATGCAAGTAACGTCACTAAAAGCTGATAGGCGTCCCAAAGTCTCATTGTCCGGTGCCCCGTAGTAGCACATTAGCGGTCAGCTGCCATTCCCGGACGTCGATCTGGGCGACGATTCTCATGCCTTCCGGAATGTCGTTTGCTGATGAGTAACGGATGTAAACAACGTCGTGTTTGTCTGCTGAAGGAGCGAACGAATTCGAGCGGTCATCGCTCTTGAGTTCCACCAGAGCCAACGCACGCTGTATGCGGTCGATTTGAGCCTCCCCGCCGGCGGGAGCAATTTCGCCATGGTTGGTGACAAGCCCGACGTCAAAATTGTGGGTGATGAAGTGGGCAGCCAGGCTTGCCGTGAGAACAACAGCAAACTCAAAACTTCTATGAGCCTCGCCCGGCGGTTGCATTGCGGATGAAGCCATGGTGGTAGGCAATGCTAGGAAAATTTTGCGATGTTCCTCCCGTTCAAACTCAGTAACCATGATTCTTCGGGCGCGGGCGCTTGTGCGCCAGTGAATCCTCTTGGCGGGTTCACCAGGAACATACTCACGCAGTCCGTATAAATCTCCTGACTGACCACGCTTCGGTTGTGAGATTTCACCCGTCTCGGCGAGTAAAGCCTCTATGGGGGTAGCAACTCTATAAATGGGAGGTAAGACGAGGAGTTCCCCTGGGACAGGGAAGAATATTGCTCTTTCAATAAAACCGAAGGGGAATAACGACCGGATTACGATTTCGCGGAATTCGATAATGCCGCGTTGACGAAATGGAGCACTTTGAGCAGCGTAACTCAGCGTTGCTGTCTCACGCGGAAACAGAGTACTACAAACAACACGCCCGACGATCTCGGTGCCGGTCTTCGTTTTAGCCCGATCTTCCAACAGGAGATTATAAGCTTTCCACCACCGACGCTTGTTCTTAATGACAAACGTGATGGGTAAATCACTACCAGCTACGAATTTTCGCGGAAGACGTCGCTCGACCTCAAGCTTATCGAGATTTCGCGGTGAGACGATACCATGAGTTAGAAATCCGGCAATGAGCATGGCGAAAAGATAATAAACAAGATTAGTTCCAGATGTTACCGCCCCGTAACCGATGATGACTATCAACACCAGCATGGAAACGCCTAGTCCGGTTAATCGGTAGCGGTAGCTCGCGGTCGTCTGGGTAACACGCCACGGAGAATGGGAACGCGGCTTAAACTGCAGTAGGTGTGCTGCTCTTGATATCCACGAAGGAGTCATTGTTGGCTGCCTACGTTCCTTTCGTAGAGTTTACCATCCTGATTGAAATACGTTTTCCTATCGCTTTCTACTTTTAGCATGAATCATGACTAAGGAGCTTCTATTGATGCCCAAATTTGTCGTCAGGACAGGACCTCAAACCGGTACCGAAATTGAAATGCGGGGCGAACGGCTGCTTTTTGGCAGGAGCGAAGAGTGCGACGTAGTGCTGGCTGACCCCAACGTGTCCCGTAATCATGCCCAGGTACTCGAGCTTAACGGAATGGTCCTTCTTTACGACTTGAATAGTTCCAACGGAACCTTCGTGAACGACATTCCCATCTCGCGCACCTTCCTTATGGACGGGGACGAAATCCGTATCGGAAACACGGTATTCAAATTCGTTGCCGGAGGCTCAGTAGCTACTTCCTCCGCGGCACCAGCCGCCGAGCAAACTATAACCATTGCTTCGCCTGGGACGGTCGGGACCGAACTGGCAGCGTTAGATAATAATACCCGATTACTTCGAATCGAGGCTGGAGGGGCGGAGGAGAGCACGCTCAAGGATGTCTATTTAAAGCTCAAAACACTTTACCGTATATCGGTTGAGCTTTTCCAGAGTACAACACTCGACGAAATGCTCGATGCCATTGCACGAGCAGCCCAGCTAGCCGCTGGGATTGAGCGGTTTCTTTGCTATCTTCCCGACGAGGGTGCGGAATCATGGAATCTACATTATTCCCACCTGTCAACAAAAGCCAAATCGTGCCAAGCGACTCTTCCCCCAATTCCATTGTCGTTCATTGCATCTGCTGCCGAGCGCGAAGAAGCCTTGGCTGGGCGATGGAATCATGCTAAAGAGCTCGAGATAGGAGTCGAGCCATACACTATCGTTGCGTTTGCAGTGAAACGCAACAAACAGCCCGTGGCCGTAGTCTGCGTCGACAATCCTGTTAGTGCTGATCCAGTTACCAAGGACGACATAGATTTTCTCGCAACCCTGACTCGCCAACTCCTGGTGCGATTGCGTCAGGTTGAGCAGGTGGACGCTCTTCGTCAGGAAAATTTGGTGCTGCGCCAGCGCAGTGGCGAGGACTTTGCCATCGTTACGCAGGATGATTGCATGAAAGCCGTCATGGACCTAACCATGAGGGCAGCTGAGCGTGATTGCCCGGTCCTCATCCTTGGAGAAACGGGCACCGGAAAAGAATTAGTGGCACGTTCACTCCATAATTTCTCTCGCCGTCGGGCAAAACCTTTTGTGGCAGTCAATTGCGCCGCGTTGCCCGATACTCTATTAGAGAGCGAACTCTTCGGCCACGAAAAGGGGGCCTTCACCGGAGCGCTCGAGCGAAGGATTGGTAAGTTCGAGCTGGCAGACGGAGGAACGCTATTTCTTGATGAAATCGGCGATATGAGTCCTACGGCTCAAGCCAAACTGTTGCGCGTTTTGCAAGATGGAGAGATTCAGCGGTTAGGGGGGAACAAGATTATTAGGGTTAATGTGCGCGTCGTTGCTGCCACGAATAAAAAGTTAGAGCAGGAAGTCGAAAAAGGGAATTTCCGGCAGGATCTCTATTACCGCATCCGTGTCCTAGAAATAATTCTCCCGCCGTTGCGCGAGCGTCCGGCCGATATCCCCGTTCTGGCCAAGTACTTTCTCGATCAATTGCGGCACCGATTTCCAACCCCCGTTCGAGCAATTCACCCGGACACCATGCGGGTTCTGCTTGGCTATCATTATCCCGGTAACGTCCGCGAGCTTAAGAACATTATCGAGCGCGCTCTGGTCCTGGCTTCAGGAGAGTTTTTGTTGCCAGAACATTTGCCAAGGGAGGTTCTGGAGTCGGCAGTGAGTGCAGACCGCCAAGAACCGTATGCCGTCCACCCTCTACCGCAACCACTCTCTGGGCCACAGCAAGAATCATCGCTACGATCGCTGGCCGAAGTCGAGCGTGAGCATATTATGCGTGTTCTCAAGGCTTGTGGGGGCAGTAAGGTGCAAGCTGCCACGGTGCTAGGAATTAGTCGTACTACGCTTTACGAAAAACTTAAGGAATACGGCGAAGAAGGCAAAGCTCAGCATGACGCGAACACCTGAGCACCATCAGTGGGAAGCTGGCAAAGAGTCGCCAAATCCTGGTGCCGCTGCAATTCTAGCGTTTGCGGATATTTTTCTTTGCGGCTACCTTTTGTATTTTGCGGTTTACTTGATTCTCTTTGCAGGATTTATGGCCGTGCGTGACGTGGGGCCTCTGATCAGTATTCTTCTGCCGGCCCTATTGGCTATAGTCGCCTATTGCCCGACAGATTCTCTCACGCGTGCCTTAGGACAAGCGGCTAGAGTAGCTGGCATTTTCGCTTTGTCGGCTGTTGGGGTTCGTGGAGCCATCGAGCTTTCTCGTGCCTATTCGCTTCAGCAGGGGATTTCGTTCCTCAGAGCAGGATCGGTGGCACTAATTTGCTCATATGTTAGTGCATTCGCTTTGGCCGAACCGGTGTCCGCACTTGTGAGCGGACGGAGGCTACGTTGGTTACCCTGTGACAAACCTCCTCTGTGGTTAGGCATACTTTACATCGTTGTAAGTACCTGCATCGCTTACACGGTCGTGATTTTTTCCTATGACGGGTTTTTCTACGGTCCCCGTGGGGTAGGTGTCACATGGTTGGCTATTCGAGCGACGCGCCACACCTTTTGGCTTACGGCTGAGGTCATTTTACTTTTTCTTTTGGTGGCGACCATCCCCTACGTTTTGCGTGGCGCGTACCTTGCCAGTAGTGCACGTAGAAATTTGCCTACTGCCGTGGCGTTTGTGGTTGCGCTGTCCTGGACTGTTTTAGGGGCTCACTGGGGAACGCTTGCGCCTGGTTTCGAATGTCTCGTCTACATCGTGGGGATCTGTTGGTTTTTTTGTACCATGTGGCCACGCCTTATGCCTGGGCTTAGGCGCCAGAGCGCATAAGCGTCCCATTCTCGCTAAACCGCAGTGATCTTGCCCAAGCCGGCGGCAAATTCCATAACACGAGCTGTTGTCGAAATTGGTGGTTTGCAATGAGCTTTGTCAAAATAGCTTCTACGGATTCGAGGCGTTGCCGTTCTGCTCTGTTGGCGACGAGCCGTTTGAGATGTCGAATAGCAACATATTCAAAAAAATTCACTGTGCCGTCCTTTTGAAGCAATGCGTCGAATTTGGCGAATATCATGCGCACAGTGTCGGGCTGGAAATTATTAAAAGGAAGGCCGCACACGATGTGATGGAATGAGCGAGTCGTCGCCAGCTCTTCCACAGGTTTGCATATAATTTCCGTGGCATTTTTCCACCGTGTGAATTCTGGATCTGTCGAAAACTTGTGAGCCAACTGAGAAGCGAAATCTGGATTGATTTCGCAAAGGACGAGGGTGTCACCTGCGTGCAGTCGTTCGAGAATACCGCGCGTAAGCGCACCCGTGCCCGGACCAACTTCAAGCACGTGCATGGCGCCTGCTGGCGGCCTTTCCTCCAATGATTTCGCCAATGCGCGTGCCAATGCCCGCGAGCTGGGAGCAATCGCCCCTACGTGATAGTAGTCTTTTAAGGTTTGGCGTATGAAGCTGAGCATCCGTTCAAACTCCGGCCCGTGTCGGCTTGTCGCAAATGTATGTCCACCGTCAAAGCGCATGGGCTGGCTTTCAAGGTGAATTCATAAACTCGAATGAGCCTAGGCGTTACGGGTAATAGTTATTAGAAAATAAAATGAAGAAAAGAGGGGGCGTAACGGTTTCGACGGGGATCGTTGTGGGAGTGGTTGCAAGCCGAGGCGCACGGCCCTCGTAAATCCCGTGCAACTGCAAAATTAACTGCAGACCAAGAACTCGCTCTCGCTGCCTAAGTTAGGCTAGCGCGTTTGCCCCGCTGATGCCTGCTCGGCGGGAGCAAGCGTCGAGAATGCAGGCTCGCCGGCCGGAGTGGCCCGCTCCGGCGGGTTAAACCCAACGGGCTGGCCGGGGTGGAAATCCCGCCGAAAGGCGTTGCGCCATTGGCGACTAACAAAAATTTCGGCTAAGCTTGTAGAAGCCGCTCTGGCAAGATCTTCGGACGTGGGTTCGACTCCCACCGCCTCCACCATTGTTTTTTTCCCCGGTAAAATCAAAACCCTTGCCGTGCGGCTAGTTAGCCCTGATATCTTGTTTCACCATGATACCACTGCGCGATGTAAATCGAACACGCCACATTCCGTGGATGGTCTGGCTTATCATCGTGGTCTGCGTTCTCGTCTTTCTTCAGGAATTGGCGATTCCTGCTAAGTATCAGGAGCAGTTCTTCTATCTATTGGGATTTGTTCCTCGGCGGCTAACTGATCCCCTGTGGGCTGTGCAGGTGGGGTTTCCTCCCGGCGCCTCTGTCACCCTCGTCACAAGCATGTTTCTTCACGGCAGCTTCGCTCATCTTCTTTTTAACATGTGGACGCTAGCTGTGTTTGGCGACAACGTTGAGGATCGGATGGGACCTTTCCGATTCCTTGTTTTCTATCTCGTTTGCGGCATTGGCGCAGCGCTCACACATCTCGTTTTCAATCCCACCTCAGCAATTCCTACTGTAGGAGCGTCTGGGGCCATTGCAGGTGTGCTCGGTGCCTACCTGTTTTTGTTTCCCCATGCACGGATCATCACATTCATCCCTGTCTTGTTCGTGCCGTACTTCATTGAACTTCCTGCCGCAACGTTTCTGGTTATGTGGTTTGTCATTCAGCTTTTTAGCGGTTGGACCTCGCTCTTTATGCCGCCCAATGTTGGCGGTGTGGCATGGTGGGCCCACGTGGGTGGGTTCGTTTGTGGAGCTCTGATTTTTCCTGTCTTCTTGCGGCGCGACCGACGGCCGTGGCGGTAACGTCGTTCATGCTTGAATCCACGGCCGGCCAAATGAATAAAGATGAGCTGCAACGTCGAAAACCATGAGGTACGAACATGTCAGGACATTCTAAATGGCATTCGATTCGTCACAAGAAAGCCGCAGTCGATGCCAAGAGAGGTAAAATTTTTACTCGGATCATTCGCGAAATCACCATCGCTGCGCGGCTGGGCGGTGGTGATCCGGAAAGTAATCCGCGTCTGCGTACGGCTATTGCCGCGGCCAAAGACGTCAACATGCCGATGAAGAACATTGAAAATGCAATCAAACGCGGTACCGGCGAAATTGAAGGTGCAACTTACGAAGAAGTTGTTTACGAAGGCTACGGGCCCGGCGGCGTGGCAATCATGGTGGAAGCGACCACCGATAATAGAAATCGTACCACAGCAGAAATTCGCCACCTTTTCAGCAAGTATAACGGTAGCCTTGGTGCCGTTGGCTGTGTTTCATACCTTTTTTCCAAAAAGGGTGTCATATCGATTCCCAAGGAAGGTGTGGTGGAAGACAAACTGCTTGAGGCAGCTCTCGACGCTGGGGCCGAGGATGTGAAAACTGAAGACGAGGCTTACCAAGTTTACACCGACCAAGGGCACCTCCAACAAGTACGCGAGCTATTGGAGAAAGCTGGTTTCAAGGTCGAACGTTCAGAAGTGGTCAACATTCCCTCGACGACAAAACGTGTGGAGGGGCGCGACGCCGAAACGTTGCTTAAGCTCTTGGATGCCCTCGAGGATCACGATGACGTCCAATCCGTAAGCAGTAACTTTGAAATGAGTGACGAACTCATCGAACAATTTAAATAAAGGGCAGCGGCTATGCGGCTAAGGCCAGAGAAAATAGATTATCTTGCGAATAAAATTACGCAAGAGCTTCAGAAGCTTAAATCCGTAAAGTTCTCCGCTCCACCAGAACAAGTTGCAGGCACTATCCGACGCGTCATCCTTCATGACCTCCAACGTGAGGATGAGATTGAAAAGGAGGCGGAGGAGCTACTTCGCAAGCATCGGCAGAAAATTGAGTTCAATAATCTCAGCTTTAGCACGCTATTGCACAAGGCCAAGCAAGAGATAGCGCGTCGACGCAAGATTGTGTTGTAGTCCCTAGGATATTTTTGCAGCTGACCGAAGGCTAGTTTGGCGACAAAAGAGAAAGAGGAGTTCTCAATGCGACTTTCTGAAAAGCGCATCCAATTCATTGCCACCCAGATTGTGGACGAGCTTCTTTCCCGTAAAGAGATCAATTATAGCGGAAGCCGTCTAGCGCTTGAGACAGAAATCGCGCGAATAATTTCCGAAGACCTGAGGATCGAAGACGAGATTGATCAGGAAGTTGTGGAAATGATTTCCAAAATGAAGCGCAATATTCCTCCTGGCAGCGCCGAATGGGACGCCATTTATCAGGAGAAGAAGGCGGAAATTGCGCGCCGCCGAAACTACATCTTCTAGAGGCCTCTTTCCTGAACCTACACTGATGTCGAAAGTGTGCGTTTTTCTCGTCTTGGGCAAATCATCCTAAGAAAGGAGTTCGAAAGTGACCGATACGAAGCGCATCGCAGTGCTGGGAGCCGGTGGGCTGGGCCGTAACATGGCCAAGTTGCTTGATCAAAAACACGAACTACGGCTTGTCGCAATTTGCGACAAAGGGGGCTATGCCTTTGATCCGAACGGGCTGAAATCCAACCTTATCGAGGCGTTGGCTGCAGACGCATCAGTCGCCTCAATTCCTCAAGTGGGCGTGGCTTGCGCCGACGCCATCGGTGAACTTCTTAAGCGCAAAGACGAAATCGATGGCATCTTTCTCGCCCTCCCTAATCTTCCCAATGAGTTTTTGCCTTCCACGGTTGAGCGACTGGCCAAAGAAGGATTTCAGGGTGTCATTGTGGATGCGTTGAAACGCACACGGGCTGTTGAAATGGTCGTAAGACTTCACGATCTCTTGGCCGCCAGCAAGATTACCTATATCACGGGCGCCGGAGCGACGCCCGGGCTGCTTACCGCTGCTGCTGCTTTGGCGGCACAGTCGTTTATTGAGATCGAAAGCGTGGAAATCTATTTCGGTGTCGGCATTGCCAACTGGGATGCTTACAAAGCAACAATACGCGAGGATGTTGCTCATCTTGAGGGGTTCAGCGTTGAGAAAGTGGCAGCGATGAGTGACGAAGAAATCGAAAAAGAGCTGGACAAGCGCAACGGAATACTTGAGCTCGTAAACATGGAACATGCCGACGATGTGATTCTTGAACTCGCCGGAATCGTCTCGCGCGACAAAGTCAAAGTGGGTGGAGTGGTGGACACACGCAGTCCCAAAAAACCCGTGAGCACGACCATGAGGCTCACAGGTATTACGTTTGAGGGCAAGCGGAGCACTCATGTTTTTACACTTGGTGACGAGACTAGTATGGCTGCCAACGTCAACGGTCCGGCGCTCGGTTGGATGAAGGCTGGTTTTTGGTACCATAGTAAGGCACTCTATGGAGTTTTCACGAGCGCGGAGGTCATGCCACGCTGGCCCAAATAAGTTCCGCGCAGCTAGAAGTTGGTTTAGCTCGCGCCCGTTTTATCGCCAATTTCTCTAAGCTCTAAAGGGAGCGTAAGAGCCGCCAGAGGCTGATACCCGTCATGTGTCCAGCCTAAAGGCGGCTTTTGCATTTTCCCAACGGGGCAAATACGCCCCACTTCTAGTGCGTGGGCCATCTTCAGCCACTCTTGTCGAAGAGTGGCCACACCAAATGTGCTGATGTTGCCACGCAAAGGGTTAAGTGTTTTAGCAAGATCATCGAGTGACGTGAAGCGGCGGATAACGACCGTCCGGTTCACTGGCGAAAGGGAAAAAGGATTCAACGAACGAATCGCAACGAGATAATCCGCCGTGGGGGGCGAGATTACTTTCGCCTGTCGGTCAATGGTTTGCCTTGCGGTCCGACTTTCGCACGCTGCTTGCTGAATCAGAACTTCTTCGCGCTCGCGTGCCACAGCAGCCGCCTCCTCTAGGGAAAGCACATGCCGGGGGAGTGATGAGGCGAATTCGGCCATGGCATCGTTTATGGCCTGGGCAAAAGTCTCAACTATTGCTAATGACTTCGCTTTCAGGAAAATTGCACGCGGCGATAAGCATCCTTGTTGGTCGTAGACGCTGAAATCATAAGCAATCTTCTTGGCAAGGTCATGGCAGGGTTGGCTGTAAATGTCTTGTTCGTGGAGGAGAATGAAACTCACTTTGTGGCCATGCCCGAGAAATCTCTTGTGCGGTGGCAACATATTTCGGAGAGCGGTCACGGTGCGATCGTCGCCGAAAGCCACAACCACGTCGGCTGCAGTAATGGCATAGTGGGTAAGTTCGCGTTCTTCATGGGGCCACCAAACACAAAAATTCATACGTCGCGCCAGAGGATCGATGCTCGCCATAGCTTCAACAAACAAGACAGGGAACTGACGGTCGTTTTGAGACGTTCTTACGAGGTTCCCTGCCCCGATCAGATTAGCCAAGAGGAGGGATTCCCAGGCGGAGATAAACAAATTGCCGGCGAGATTATGAAAAACAATCCGTGGAAGAATCCGGTGCAGTACAGGGTTGCGACCCAACTGCTGCTGTCGGAGATGCTCGAGCCTTTTTTTTGTAACGCGACCGAGCACATTCCGCAGAGCTTCCGTCACCATTGGAGGGGTCATGCCAATGGTGTTGCCAAGCTCCATAGCTCTTCTGCGCCACGGACTAGCAGGAGCTAGGAAAAGTTTGGCCGTAGCATCGAGAATATCTGGCGCAAACTCGTACCATTGGCTGGCAAAGAGATGGGTGGAGCGTTGGAGCCGAGCGATAACTTTGTTCAGTTCGTCACCACGGACCCTTTGAGCAACAAGCGCGTTTTTCATGAGGGTCACAACTAAGCAAAATGATCATCACTTGCCACTCAGAATTTGGTGCCACGCTGGCGCACGTTCGGACTTTGTGATGTTTTCGCGAAGAATCGAATTTCGCTTGTGCGCTTTGGATATTTAAACCGGTAGCGACCGACGTGCCGAAAGGGTTGGTATGTTCACGGGCATTATCGAAGAAATGGGATGTATTCGCCAGCTAGTACCCCTGCGAGACGCTGTTGAGATCTCGGTGGCCTGTAAGCAATCGCTTGTAGGGATGAAACTGGGCGACTCTATCGCCGTTGACGGGATATGCCTAACGGTAACCGCCTTCGACTCAGAGACCTTTACTGCTCTTGCCTCAGCGGAAACCTTACGGCGAACAAGTCTCGGCGACAAAAAAATTGGAGACTATGTGAATCTGGAATGTCCTCTGACCCTTGCGAAAAAGTTGAGCGGGCATCTTGTCCAAGGGCACGTCGATGGCACAGCGGTGGTAGACGGGATAACTCCTGAAGGGGAGTCCCAAATGTGGAAGTTTCGCTTACCGCAAGAATTGGCGAAATACCTTGTACCAAAGGGATCTGTGGCTGTCGATGGAATTAGTCTCACGGTTGTGGAGGCGGCGCGAGATTACTTCACTGTGGCCATTATTCCCAAGACTCTGGCAGTTACGACGCTTCAGTTTCGCCGTCCTGGCGACAAAGTTAACGTGGAAGTAGATCTCATTGGAAAGTACGTTTACCGATACCTGCATCCTGAAGAAGAAGCCGTGCAAAGCGAATGAGCAAGAATCCACAAAATCAGTCGGCGCCTGAAATTGACCACGAGACTATTGCACCGGAGGCAAGCACCTCCTCTGACGCACGAACTCCGCGCGTCTTTGCCACAGTAGAAGAAGCTATCGAGCTTTATCGCCGTGGCGAGATTCTCATCCTTGTGGACGATGAAGACCGCGAAAACGAAGGGGATCTTGTCTTTGCGGGTTGTCATGTTTCGCCCGAAAAGATCAACTTTCTTGCAAAGCACGGGCGTGGCCTGATTTGTGTGGCTACCACTCGTGAGCGACTGGAACAACTCGGCTTGCGTCCCTTAGCCTCACACAACACTTCACGCTTTGGTACTAACTTTTACGAACCTGTCGATGCCGTTCAAGGCACGACGACGGGTATTTCTGCCGCTGACCGGGCCGCAACGATCCGCGTTTTTATCGATCCGAACGCTCGGCCCGAAGATCTTGCTAAGCCAGGCCACATGCAAACGTTGGGCGCTCGTGACGGCGGTGTGCTCGAGCGAGCCGGACAAACAGAAGGAGTGGTGGACTTAGCGAAACTGGCTGGGTTGCCGCCCGTTGGAGTGCTTTGCGAAATCATGAACGACGACGGTACCATGGCCCGTATGCCCCAACTGGAGTTATTTGCCCAGCGCCATGGCTTAAAAATTGTTACCATACGCGACATCATCGAATATCGTCTGCGGACAGAAAAACTGGTCCAGCGTGTTGTTACCGTTCCGTTGCGAAACTGGTACGGTGAGTGGGAGCTCTCCTATTATGAGGCGTGGAATGGCGAAGGCCATCTTGCGCTGGTGATGGGTCAACTCGAGACGAAGCGCGACGAAGGCGTCCTTGTGCGTGTCCATTCGCAATGCTTCACGGGCGATACGTTGGGTTCCATGCGTTGCGACTGCGGCCCTCAGCTTCATTCTGCCATGAAAAAGATCGCAGAAGAAGGTGTTGGCGTCATTCTCTACCTCCATCAGGAAGGTCGCGGAATAGGCCTAAAAAATAAGCTCCTTGCCTATAGGATGCAGGATCGCGGCCTCGATACCGTCGAAGCAAACGAGGCACTAGGATTTAAAGCCGATTTGCGTGAGTACGGCGTCGGGGCGCAAATTTTAAAAGAATTAGGCCTCACCCGAATCCGTCTCATGACAAATAACCCCAAGAAGATTGTGGGTCTGAGTGCTTACAAGCTTGAGGTCGTCGATCGCGTTCCTCTTGTTGTGGGACGGCATGAGTATAATGCCGCTTACCTCCAGACCAAAAGAGAAAAGCTGGGACATTTCATCGACTGACACACGACAGGAGTGCACCATGCTCGCAATCTGATTCTGCGTGTGGCGGGGGCTCACATCGAGCGTGCTTTTTCCGGAGTACTGCCGCCCTTCTGGCGAACGATGCCGTAAAAATGGGCAACAATTCCAAAAATCACGTAACATGTGAAGCCAGCAAAAACAAGTGCCGGGATTGCATTTTTTAAAAGATAAAGGATCGCTCCGACAACCATTGTTAGGGGGAGAATGTCGAACTGCCTTCGGCTCTCCAAGCGCAGCTGTTTGAGGCTGGGGTAATTTACTGTGCTCACCATGAGGTAGGAAATTACGACCATAAGCAATGGAAGAAAGTTCAGCAAAAACTCCGTATTCCATTCTGGGTCGAGCCATTGAAAAAATAGGAAGCTTGAAACGATTACACCAGCTGCCGCTGGTATGGGAAGACCCGTAAACGAGATTTTCTCGACTCGTGATTTCTGAACGTTATACCGGGCTAAGCGGAGGGCACCGCACACTACAAACAACGCCGCCAGTACTTCGGCAATATGGCGGTTTTCGATATCGATGAGCCTGGTGTAAATGAGCACTGCCGGCGCCACTCCAAAAGCAACAAGATCAGCGAGGGAATCAAACTGGACGCCGAAAGCGCTTTCTGTGCGGGTCATCCGCGCAACCCATCCATCAAAGAAATCGAGTACGGCCGAAATGAGAATGAGCCAGCAAGAGGTCTCATACTTGTAGGTTTCCATCTCAGCCGTCTCGGCCACGTTGAATACGTTGAGAATGGCAAAAACTCCGCACGCGAGGCTTGCAGCGGTAAAAAGATTCGGGAGCAGGTAAACTTTTCTCATCTCGATTCGCCCAAATCATTCTTTGTTTCAGCTATTTACGCTAACCATGAGCGCACTTACTCGCCCCAAAACCTTATCGCCTTTCTTGACAAGAGGTTGATAATGCGTTGGTGCCAGCACTTCTACACGGCTTCCGAAACGGATAAGGCCAATGGCTTCGCCTTGAGCGACTTCGTCAGTAGCCTCTAGTGGCGATACAATACGCCGGGCAACAAGACCCGCCACCAGTTTCACTATAACCAAATCATTGTTAGGGCAGCGCAGATAAATAATCTTTCGTTCATTCTGCTCGCTGGCCTTGTCGTCCATGGCGTTCAAGAATTTTCCAGGAAAATATTCGGTTTTCTCAACAGCGGCGTCGCACGGCGACCAGTTGATGTGGACATCGAACAGCGACATGAACACAGCTACCTTTACTGCCTGCCCATTTGGAAAGCTGGAATGAGGTACAACTCCTACGGATGTCACAGTCCCATCAGCAGGGGCGATCAGATGTGATGCCGACCGCCTTAGTTCCCTTCTGGGATGTCGAAAAAACCATGCTACATACGACGCGGACAGCAGCGAAAGCCCTCCAAGGGCGGAGGCGATCGCCGAAGCAGAGAACACGCCATACGCGATTAAAACGAGGGCTAACGTGAGCGTTGGCGCGAGAAAAGGAGCTGCTTCACGTGCGATGGGATGAGTAGTAGAATATTTCATAATTTACCTTCGGTTCCCTGTGGCTCGGGAGCGACGTCCTCCCGACTGTTTTTTTTCGGGTGCGCTTGACGAGCGGCTCTTTGCGCTATCATCGTCCACCTTGCCTTCAGGGTCCTTTTCGGCGACCTCTTCCTCGGAACTCGCCGTTGTTTCTACTACAACCGCGGTTGGCACGAAAGCACCGGAGCTCTGAGACGAAGTCTGTGTGGCCGAACGACTGAGGGGGCTGGATTTGCGATAGAGCCTGATGTTTGCCAAATGTTCTTCGTAGGTTTCGGCAAAGGCGTGCGACCCGTCGCCCTTGTAAACGTAAAAGAGATAATTTGTCTGAGCTGGTTTAAAAGTTGCTACGAGGGAATTCATTTGTGGGTTACAAATGGGGCCTGGAGGAAGTCCTTTGTGTAAATACGTGTTATAAGGACTACTCGTTTTCAGGTCCTCAAAAGTGAGGCGTTTTCCCCAATCGCCGAGAGCATAATTGATCGTCGCATCGATGTCGAGCTTCATACCTTTTTTCAGGCGGTTGAAGATGACCGATGCTATCAGTGGGCGTTCAGTGTCGAGTCGGGCCTCGCGCTCGACTAAGGAAGCAACAATGACATGTTCGTGGAATGTTAATGGAATGCTAGTTTCTGTGCGCTCGATATCACGCAAATTTGTTTCAGCCCTCTTGACAAAGTTCTCTACCATAGTGCGGATGATGTCCTCTTCTTTCATGCCCGGCGCGAAGAAGTAGGTGTCGGGATACAGATAGCCTTCCAGCGAGGGAACAGAAAGGCCCAAGCGGGAAATAAACTCCGGGTTCTCAACCAGCTGGAGAAATCGCTCTTCCGAGAAGCCATCGAGCTTCTTTTTGATGATAGCTGCTGTTTCCTTCGCGGTTTTGCCTTCAGGAATAGTGATTTTAAAGTCCTGCGATCCGGCAATCAGCTTGTCGTAGATTTCGCTGAGACTCATGCTAGAATTGAGACGATAAACGCCCGTTTTGATTTTGTGGGAGTTTTCGTTCAGCCAAGCAAGATATCTTAGCAAGTAAGCATCGTCAATTCCAAGATAAGATCCCAAAAGTCCTTCATCACGGAGTTTTTCAATAATGGTATTGAGACGATCCCCCGGAGCGACTCGGAGTATTATTGTGCGATTGCTCTCGAATTGGATATTATACAAGCGATCTGATGCGTAGCGATAGTAAAGAGCGGCGAAACCAATGAGGGCGAAAACAGCTAAAACCATCAACCAACCAAACGCGTTCGCCACTCGCCCGAAGAATGAACGACGACTCTTCCCGCCAGCGCTGCCGGGAACCTCTTGGGTCTCTTCGGAGGGGGGGAGAATGCCACCGGACACTAACGGGAAACGCGGCGGATGCGAGTTTCTCTCCTCAGCCGCTTGATTGTTCGGGGACTCCGTTTCGCCAAGTGACGAGCCGACGTCCGGTGGATTGGAATCAGCAGGTTCGGGAATTGGCTGAGGGTGGTTACTTGGGGAAGACCCATCCGTGACGCCGTTCGATGAGTGGGTTACTGCCCCACCACCATTCGCAGGCGAAGTCGGTTGAACAGCGTTCTGATCGCTACGTTCGTCGACGCACTCGCTAGAGGACCCCGCAATTTGCAGGGCAGTCTCCTGTTGCACTATATCTGGAAGAGCGTCGGGGTCTTCGTCGGGCCAAAAATGCGCAGGTTGGTCTGCCGCATCATCGGGCACTGTATTGTGCTTTCGTGCTGGCTGTCGTTTCGCAGTTTTGCCCTGGCCTATTGCGTCAGCTAAACGATCGATTTCATTGTTGTTCTTTTCGTCCAACACGGTTCTCTAATTGCTAATAGTGTCTTTTACACGGTCCTGCAGTCTGTATTGAACATTTGGCCTCGGCGCAATGTTGCATTACGTTTGACCTTTTGAACACGCAATTCTATTGAGTCAAAGTTCAAAATTGCGAAGGGAAAGCTCACATGCTTAAGCGCGCAGATTTAGAGCAACTCGAGCGTCAGGTTCTTGCTCCTTATGCAATGAAAAGCGCAGACACCCGTGGGCGCGATTATCCGATCACGCCGGATGAACTGCGTACCGAATTTCAACGTGATCGAGACCGCATCATTCATTCTACCGCTTTTCGCAAACTTGAGTACAAGACTCAGGTCTACATGGTTCATTATGGCGATTATTTCAGAACTCGCCTGACTCATACGATGGAGGTAGCCCAGATTGCTCGCACCTTAGCGAGGAATCTGCGGCTCAATGCCGATTTAACTGAAGCCATCGCTCTTGCTCACGATCTCGGTCACACTCCCTTCGGTCACAGTGGCGAAGCCGCTCTCAAGCGTCTTCTTGCGGATCAAGGTGGATTCGAACATAACGAGCAGGGGCTTCGCGTCGTGGAGTATCTGGAGGAACGTTATCCGGATGTGCCAGGGTTAAATCTTACCTGGGAGGTGCGCGAGGGAATTATCAAGCATGACACAGAATACGACTCCCCAAATGTGCCGGAACGCTTCAAGCCCGAGTGGGCGCCCACGCTGGAGGCGCAAGTGTGCGATGTGGCCGACGAAATCGCCTATAATAATCACGACATTGATGATGCCCTCAAGATGGGGCTCATTTCTATACGCGACTTAAAGGAAGTTGATTGGGTGTGGGAGATTTTTGAGCGCGCACAAAAGGAAATTGGCGACGAAAAACCAGAAAAGTTCGTTAAATATCGCGCGATTGGAACATTAATCGATATGCAGGTTGCAGACGCGCTCCAGACTACTGTCCAAAATATCAGGTCTTTCAACATCCAAAGTGTTGCGGATGTTCGGCAGTGTCGCCAAAAAATCGTCACTATGAGCCAGGAAATGCTAGAGAAAAACCGTTGTCTCAAAGATTTCCTCATGCGGCGCGTCTATCGTCACCCCTACGTTGTCCGCATGGCGACCAAAGCTGAGCGGTTTGTAGAAAAAATGTTCCTTCTCTATCGAGATACACCGGAGCAGTTGCCCCTAAAGTATCAAGCTCGGATTGAGCGCGATGGGCTGGTACGCGTGATTGTGGATTACCTCAGCGGCATGACCGACCGCTACCTTCTGGACGAATACATTAAGGCATTTGAGCCGGAAGAAAAATTCCTTGGGCGCTTATGAGGTGGCAGCAACATTACACGGCGCTTTTTGAGGAAATTAAAGCGTATTTGTGTTGGCCGGCGAAAAAAATCAGCGACTATCGCCAACATCCACTTGCGAATGACGCGGCCTTTTCCGATCTAGCGCTTCGGATTTTCGAATTCCAATTCCGTTACAACCGCTTTTATCGGCACTATGTGAAATTGCACAGTGCAACCGAGCCTTCATCTTGGCGCGAAATTCCTCCGCTTTGGACAACTGCTTTTAAAAGGGCTCGTATTGCCTGCTTCCCTAAATCGCATCGGTGCGCCTATTTCCTTACGAGTGGTACCACAGAAAGCCAGGCGGGGGTACACGAGTTTCGAGACCTCGACCTTTATGAGTGCGGAGCCATGGCACTTTTCTGTTTAGCAACTCTTCCCGACTTGCCAAAAATTAAAATGTTTTTTCTCACTCCTGCTCCGCGCGAAGTCCCGCATAGCAGTTTAGTTTTCATGTTAGAATGTGCGCGGCAGAGCTTTGGGACTACGGGATCACGGTACTTTCTGAGTAATGATCAGCTAGATACGCATCAGTTTCTAAAGGCTCTCAGGAGAGCCTCTGAGGAATCCGAACCAGTATTTGTACTTGGGACATCTTTTGCCTTTGTTTACCTGCTAGATGCTCTCCGGTGCCATGGTATTCGTTTCGCGCTTCCGAAAGGAAGCCGTATCCTCGAAACAGGGGGATTTAAGGGCCGTGTGAGAGAAGTCCCCAAGGACAAACTTTATCACGAGCTCGAAGCTTGGTTGGGCATTTCTCGTCCGTATATTGTCAACGAATACGGTATGACCGAGCTCTCGTCGCAGTTTTACGATGCAGGATTGTCATTGACGGTTAGTGGGCACGCTTTTCCCCAAAATTGGCTTTCTATGAAGATCGCACCGCCGTGGACGCGAGTAGTGATCGTAGACCCATGCAGCGGGGAGGAAGTCTTACCGGGTCATCGTGGTCTCATACGAATTTATGATCTTGCGAATCTAGGCAGCGTGGTGTCGATTCAGACCGAAGACGTCGGAGTGAAATGCCGCGAAGGGTTTGAAGTACTTGGTCGAATCGCATCTGCTCCCGCTCGTGGCTGTTCGCTCGATGCGGAAAATTTGTTAGTAGGAGACTTGACCCATGCAGCTGTCCCCATTCGCCAAAATTGAAGCCGCCCCCCCTGATCCAATTCTCGGCCTCACGGAAGCCTTCAATGCCGACTCCAATCCCAACAAAGTCAACCTCGGCGTAGGTGTCTATCAAGACGAGACAGGCCGTGTACCTGTTCTTGCGACAGTTCGCGAAGCAGAGCGGCGGTGGCTTGAAAAGGAAGACTCCAAATCCTACCTACCGATCGACGGCGTGCCCGCTTACAACAAAGCTGTCCAAGGCCTGTTGTTTGGAACAAATGCACAAGTAATCGCCCAAGGACGGGCAGTGACTGTACAGGCACTCGGTGGAACAGGTGCTCTTCGCGTAGGGGCTGATTTTCTCAAGCGTTTTTTCCCTCAAGCCAAGGTTTGGATTAGTAACCCCTCTTGGGAAAACCACCGCGCTTTATTCGAGGCAGCTGGTTTTATCGCAATGACTTATCCGTACTATGATCCAGTGACTCACGGACTCGATTTTGATGCAATGATGAACGCCATAAGAGAAATTCCGGATGGGGACATTTTGTTACTCCATGCCTCTTGTCATAATCCTACCGGCGTGGATCTTTCGGAAGCGCAGTGGCATGAACTTGTGGCTGTCCTCTCCGCAAAGCAGATCATCCCTTTCCTAGACTTTGCTTATCAAGGATTCTATCGGGGAATCGAAGAAGACGCCTTCGCCGTCCGGCTTTTTGCCCAGTCGGGACTCGGATTTCTCGTGGCAAGTTCGTTTTCGAAGAACTTCTCCCTGTATCGTGAGCGCGTCGGAGCACTCACCATTGTTACGGGTGACGCCGAAGAGAGCAAACGCGTTCTTAGTCAGGTGAAAAGGGTAATCCGCACAAACTGGTCTAATCCTTCCTCTCATGGTGCGCAGGTTGTGGCTCTTGTGCTCAATGATCCTGAATTACGCCAACAGTGGATTCAGGAAGTGGCTCAAATGCGTGAGCGTATATGGAAAATGCGGCGGCTTTTCGTGGAAAAGCTTCGTGAAAAAGGTGTCGGACGCGACTTCGGCTTTATCGAGCGTCAGAATGGGATGTTTTCCTTCTCTGGTCTAGAGCCGGAAGTTGTAGATCGGCTGCGTGCTGAGTTCAGCCTCTACATCGTTCGAAGCGGCCGAATCTGTATTGCGGCCATGAACGAACGCAATATTGATTACATCTGCCAGGCTATTGCGAAGGTATTAAGAAGTTAGCGCCATGACCGCTTCGTGGGAGCTGTGTGGCCGGACATGGTGGGAGGCTGCGGCAATGCGATGACATGGGATGATGCGCTTTCGGTAGCTCTCATGCGTTTGCGGTCCGAGGAAGAGCGCGCTTGTGTCGAACGAAGCATTAAGAGTCTCAGGACGCATTTCCAGGATTGTACTGCTTCTGACGAGGTGATGCTCGTTGGCCTCATTCGGGCCATGCTTGATTCACCCCACCCTGCGGGAGCAATCAGTCTGTTGGAAAGGTTCTTCGGAGAAGTTCAGTCCATATCCGACTTTTGTCGACGGCTCCGCGACGTCCCACAATCCGTGAGCGTGTTGGTCGCAGTGTTCGGATATTCTGAGTTCTTGTCTAACGTGCTGATACGTCATCCACATCTTCTGTGGTGGCTTGTTGAACCTGCTCAGCTTAACAAAGGTTATTCACGAGAGGAAATCCGTCAGAGTGCTTTGGAAGTTTCTGCTAAGGCAGATACAACCGAGAGATGCCAAGAGGCGTTGTGCCGTTGGAAGTACGAGCAACTCTTGCGCATAGGCGTAAGAGATGTACTGCGCCTGGCCAACGTTGAGGAGGTGACTCGTGAGCTTTCAGATGTCGCTCATGTGTGCATTGAAATCGCCAGTGACCAAGCCTGGCAGGAGCTTGTCGCACGTTATGGAGTTCCCACTTCGGAGACGTCCTTCGGAGGAACTCGCGAAAGTGGAATGTGTGTGCTGGGGATGGGGAAACTAGGCGGGCGGGAGCTAAATTTCTGCTCGGATATTGATCTCGTGTTTATTTACGACGACGAGGGCGATACGACTGGAAAAACGCCCGACGGGCAAACGGCGCGACGTATAACCAATCATGAATTTTTTAACAAGATGGGGGAGCGTATTGTCAAATTTCTCTCCGCACGGGGGCCTTACGGACAGCTTTTCCGGGTGGACATGCGGCTACGGCCCGAAGGTAAAAGTGGACCACTGGCTCGCTCGTTGGAGTCATTTATCAATTACCTCGAGCAGCAAGCTCGAGAGTGGGAGCGTGTGGCGTATCTCAAAGCTCGCGTGCTCACTGGCCCTGCGCCGCTGAGGGCACGACTCTACCAAGTGATTCAACGTTTCGTATTCGACAAAGCTGATCCCGCTCGCCTCACGAGTGAAATCGAGAAACTCAAACTTATGATAGACAGGGAGGTGCTCCTTAGTGACACGTACTACCGCGAGGTTAAACGCGGTTATGGCGGAATTCGAGAAATCGAATTTATCATTGCCGCCATGCAAATAATTTATGGTCAGCTTCATGAAGCACTACGTGTACGGAATATTTTTCTGGCCATCGATCGGCTAGCTGATGTGAACATCCTGTCGCGCGACGAGGCGGATTTCTACCATCGTGCCTATGCCTTCCTGCGTTGCGTGGAACATCGACTGCAGATGGCGAGTGAGCATCAGACACACACCCTTCCCTCAAGTCCGGCTGAGCTTGAAGTTCTTGCTCGCCGCTGTCATTACTCTTCCTTGGAAGAGTTCCAGCAAACCTACAAAACATTAACCGATGGCGTACACCAACGATTTAAGGACTTCTTTCAGCGCGACATCGAACGTGAAGCTCAGGAACTCCAAGATGTTCTAGTGCTACTGGATGACGATGCGACGCCGGATGAGGCCTTGCCCGTTCTAGCTCGATATGGGATTGGTTCCGAGCGGTCATGGCGCTTGATTCGTGATCTTGCCTTTGGCACACGCGAAGTCTTCATTACTGCCCAGGGTCAACAGTACTTTGAGCAAATGCTCCCGTCACTCCTGCGTATGATTGCTCAAGCCCCCCTCCCTGACCGCGTGCTCCCTAATTTACATTCGTTCATGCTCGCAGTCGGAGGCATAACTTATTATTACGAACTGATATCGTTTCACCCAGAAGTTTTACGTCTGCTAGTAATGCTGTTCGGCACCAGTGATGATTTTTCTCAGGTGTTTTGCTCTCATCCGGAGTTCTTTGACACAATTTTAGGAACGCGCCTTCTTCACGACACTAGCGACATGACGAAAGTGGCAGAACGCATGCTGGAGGCAATAGGGGAGAGAGGTGCATGGGAGCATAGGCTGGTTGCGCTGAGACGAGCTACCAAATTTGAACAGCTTATCGTTGCGCTTCGTTATATTACAGGACTCGCGGATTTGGGGGAAGTTCTGCAGCAGTTGTCTATTGTGGCGGACGTAGCTCTGCGTTTCGCTTACGTGTTGGCTTGGGAGCGATTTGTCGAAAAATTGGGAATAGGCCATGCTCCGCCAATTCAGACGCTCGTTCTCGGCGAGGAAAACTATACGGATTGTCCTGTCACGATTGTGGCTTTCGGCAAATATGGCGGGCGCGAGTTAAACTTTTTTGGGGATCTTGACATTGCCTACGTGTGGGATGATCGGCCCAACAGCCCCTCGCGCTGCTTTGTTCAGTCGCACGAACGCGCCTTGCAATTTGTTGATCAATTTGTTTACTGCGTAACAGAGAATCTTCGCGAAGGACGACTTTATGTGCTCGATGCGCGCTTGCGCCCGCATGGTCGCAACGCTCCACTCGTTACTCCATTCTCCCACTACCTCAACTACATGGCTAAGGTGGCTGATGTTTGGGAGCTGCTGGCTTTTACACGTGCCCGATGTGTGGCAGGCGACAGCGAAATCATCACTCGGCTGACTGAAGCAGCGCTGACGCGCCAGCAGGGATTTTCTCAAGAGGAGACTCGACAAAAGGTTGTTGAGATGCGCGCTAGGCTTGCACACTCCGTTTCCCCAGCCGATCGGGAACGCATTGAATTCAAACGGAGCGAGGGCGGCTTAGCTGATATTGAGTTCCTTCTCCAGTATTGGCTAGTGTGTGGGGCGATTCCTAAAACGGCCACATCTCACGCCTCTTATTTCCGTCTCTTTGCTGAGTTGGAGGAAGGCCTGCCGTGTAGCCTGAGCCAGTGGGGCACCATGAAAGACGCTTACTATTTTCTGCGGAAAGTCGAGACTGCTGTTCGACTAATTTCGAGAGAAAAGGTCGCGCGCCTATCAACTGATGAAGCCATTAACCGTGGGATCGCCCGCTTCATGGGGATTAGCAGTGCTGATGAGTTGAATAACAGACTCCAACAGGTGATGCGCGCTGTGAGGGCAACTTTTCTTCAACTCATGGAAGGCTGACCTTAAGCCCGTGTTTTAAAAATACTTGCCAAGATTCATTCGGTTGACACGAAATTTACCTATGCATCAGGAAAGAATAATTTACAGCGAGTTTGTCTTACGTCGACTTCATTCCCTGACCGGGCTCGTTCCTCTAACCTTTTTTATATTTTTTCATCTGTTTGCTAATTCTTTTTCCACCAAGGGGGAGGATGCTTTCAATGCGACGGTGGCAAGCCTACGTGGTTTGCCTTATCTTCATGCCATCGAGTGGGGTGCCCTTTTTGCACCATTTCTTTTCCACATGATTTATGGGGTTCTCATTATCTTGAGCGGCGCGCCCAACCCCATTCGCTATAAGTATCCTCGCAACTGGGCATACGTAGCACAGCGTGTTACCGCGGTAGTTGTATTTGCTTTCGTGCTCTACCACGTCATTAGCTTACGTTTCATGGACTACAGAGCCATCGATGAAACTGGGAAACTTAATTTCTATCAACTTTTGCATCGGGAATTTCAGAAGCCGCTCATCTACTGGTGGTATGTGCTTGGAATTGCGTGTACCTCATTCCATGTGGCAAATGGTTTCTGTACGTTCTGTATGACCTGGGGCATCACTGTTGGGCGGAAATCCCAGCGAAATCTTGCGGTGGCAATGACTATCGTCGGGTTCCTTCTTTTCGGTATGGGCGTTACGGCTATTCACGGTTTTCTTAATTCCCCACAACCGGATAGGGCACAGCGCGTCGAGCTCTTTGTTAACGGCAGTACTGCGAGCGCAGAACAATAGTCTTTCTTAGACCATAAGCAAAGCGGCAGGATCTGCAGTTTGCATTTAACGCAAGTTTGCGGGTGCTATGGCAGCAAACCTACTCACGTGCCATTTCTACACTACGGACTTCAGGTACTTCTTCGATAATCCGAGCTTCCACACCCATTTTCAGCGTGTAAATGGAGCTGGGGCATCCACAACAGGCTCCCTGCAGGCGAACATAGACTACCGCATCTTCCACGTCCACAAGCTCGATGTCGCCGCCGTCGGCCTGCAAGTACGGACGTAATTGAGCAATAATCGGCTCGACTCGCTCGCGAATGCTCTCGTCAAGGTTCGTTGTGGGGGAAGTTGCGGGTTTCTCCTCACCAAATTCACCTTGTTGGCTTTGCTTTCCCTGTTCGGGCTTACGACCAAAAATTGCCATCCTGTGCTCCTTTGCGTTTCAGCTAAACTAAGTCTGACAGCAGTTGCTATTCACCTAAGACCTTGCGGTAAACTTTTTTCACCAGGTTGGTCATACGTTGTGCGGAGAAGAGCGCAGCTGCCCGACGTTGCGCTGCTTCACCGAAAGTGCTGCGCAAGCTTTCATCGCCCAATAGACGGTTTAGAGCGGAAGCCAGGGCCGACGGGTCTGCCGGTGGCACCACAAATCCCGTTTCGCCATGTTGGTTCACAAATGGCACCCCAGTATCGAGCGCTGTACTGACCACTGGGACTCCGCAAGCCATAGCTTCAATCTGACAGATGCCAAACGCTTCGCTTCGCAGATGTGAGGGCAGGCAAAAGACGTCCGCGGCATGAAAGTACGGCAAGACGTCAGAGTCATCGAGTTCCCCGACAAAATGAACTCGTTCTTCGACCCTTGCCTGCGCTGCCTTCTCGTGCAGAAAGCCCTCTTCCGGCCCAGAGCCCACTATAACCAATTGCGCTTCTACGCTGCGCATGGCTTCGATCAGGAAATGGAGCCCTTTGTAATAACGAAGGCGTCCGACGAAAAGGACAATAGGCGCTCCTATTTTGCTTTTGATCTGTTGCGCTTGTGCCAGCATAGCCGGTGACGGCGAGAAACGTTCGATCTCAATTCCTAATGGGACGATCTCGCATTTATCCCTGAAACGCCGAAGCCATACCGAACTAGCCATATAGTTTGGCGAAGTCGGCATAATCACCGCCGCCCGGCTCATCATAAAACGCTGAAGAAACCCATATATGAGCATTGCCGCACGCTGGCGCACGATATCGCTGTGATAAGTTATGACGAAAGGCCTTCCATGTCCAGCCAACAGATAGGCCAGATCTCCTGTTGGGTTAGGATGATGAAAATGCAAGATGTCCGCGTGCCGTGCTTCGTGGGAGAGTGCGCGAATGAACGCGGGAGCAACGGGCGCACTCCAGACGCGTCCCCATTCCGCCACGCGGACGACCCGAACTCCGTCAATTGTCTCTTCGCCAGTGCAGGAAGGCCCCGCGCACACGAGAACGCTTACGTCGAACTCATCGAGACAGCCGCGAGCCATAAGGTTTATCGTATTTTCAATACCTCCACGTACCGGGGGATAGTAATCCTTGTAGATGTGCAGGATTCTGGGCCGCCATCTCATGATACTTGGCTCCTTCCTCCTCCACTCGGACTCAGAGCTTGCTCGTAAACTTCGAGGATTTCTTTGATCCACCTGTCGTGACTATGAAACTCTCGCACGCGCTGGAGCGCATTAGCAGCGAGTCCTCGAGACAAAGCTTGATTGCGAAGTAGCTCGCAAATGGCGCCTGCAAGCGCCTCGGGTTCAGCGGGTGGCACAAGTAAGCCGGTTTGTCTGTTGTCGATAATTTCAGGAAGGCATCCTACAGTTGTGGCAACGAGAGGCACCCCACTGGCCATGCTCTCGTATGCTATTCGGCTGGATCCTTCGCTTCCCAGCGATGCAACGACGCTGATATCGAGTGAAGCGAGCACAGCAGGGACGTTGGGTAACCATTCACGCACGACTACACAATGCTCGATGCCAAGGTCTTTTGCTAGGTTCGCGATGGCCTCGAATTTTAGCGCCGAACCACGCCCTGCAATGAGAAAGCGAGTGTTGGGAAATAGTTTGTTGACGAGGCGAGCAGCTCGTAGAAACACCTTTTGCCCCTTCACATTCTGTATCCGCGCAATGAGGCCAATGAGCTTATCGTCAGCCGATACCCCGAATTCCTGCCGAATGCTTTCGGAGCGATGCTCGGGAGAAAATTTCCTGCAATCCACAGCTGAGTAGATGATCCTAAGCCTATCTCCCAGGTGTTCTCCAATGCTTCCCAGGCTTGCGGCGGCAGCTCTAGAAACTGCGATGGTGCGGCAAGTTACCTGGCTCATCAGCCATTTATTAGCGAGGTGCTGAGCCATGGGGACGACTACGTGCCTCGTGCGTATAATCGGCGGGAATTGAGAGAAAGACAATAATTTTGCAAAAGCTGCTATCCAATGATCCTTTCCACGGTGACAATGAACGATGTCTGCCTTCCACTCGCGGACGATCTTTTTTAATTTAATTACATCCGCGCAATCGCGTCGTAGCGAAAATTCACTCGAAAACGTCAGGGCCTTGGCGGGTAAATTCATCTCGTGCGCGATTCTTTGGACTTCGTGACCGTCCCGGAGTATTAATAGCGCATCATGCCCCCGTGCTTTGAGCTCGCGTGTCAGATCAAGGCAATGGGCTGCTTCCCCAATAAATTTGCGCGCACTATTGAGTATGAGAACTCTCATTGGGCACAGTTCTCAAAATACAGGTCACCATTGGTCCACATCATGACTAACAACTTCGAGCATGCTCAATCACAAGCTTGCAACGATGATTCGTTTCAGTTTCTCTGTGTGCACCAAAATGAGGAGGAAAAAGAATTCGCCATGGACGTGGAAATTATCCGAGGGAATATCGTCGAGACTCAAGTGGATGCAATTGTCAACGCGGCCAACACGGACCTAATTTTAGGAGCTGGCGTTGCCGGTGCCATACGTCGTGCTGGCGGACCCACTATTCAGGAGGAGTGCAACAATCTTGCCCCGATCGCCGTTGGCGAAGTAGCTGTCACTAGCGCCGGGAATCTCCCCCATCGTTATGTGATTCACGCTGCGACGATGACCCTGCAGAACCCGCGAACTACCGCGGACATAATAGCCGCTTGCACGCGCCATGCGTTAGAGCGGGCCGACGAACTCGGTTGTGAAAGCATGGCATTTCCTGCATTAGGGACCGGCGTTGCCGGATTGTCTCTCGAGGACTGCGCGCAAGCGATGCTAGGAACAGTTTTTCATGCAAGAGCAAACAGAACATGGAGTTCCCTGCGCCGGGTGATCTTCGTGTTGTTCGATGAAGAAGGCGAACGAATCTTCAGGCAGAAAATGCTGAGGCTCCAGCAGGGTGAAGGCACAGCCAGCTAAGCTGGTGTTTTGTCCTGCCCCGTGTCGTTGGGTGCCCTGCCATGGTCAATTAATGGCTCGGCAGCGGTCTTGTCGTCGCAAGATGGCGCAGGCGACTCGTGGGGCCGCTCTCTGGCCTCCATTGGTGTTTCAGCGACATAGTCTTTGTTGGCGGCTACAGGAGTTCTTTCTAGTTCATGCTGACCCACGAACATTCGCTTCAGCTCGTGGATCGAGGGCAGGTCACCAAGGCTGCGTAGTCCAAATGTTTTCAGAAAATGCTGCGTGGTCACATAAAGCTGAGGGCGCCCCGGAACCTCTCGCTTCCCGCCAACTTCAATAAGACCTAACTCCAATAACGTGTGTATACTAGCTGTCGAGTCCACACCACGGATCGCTTCGATTTCAGCTCGTGTGATGGGCTGTTTGTAAGCAATGATGGCGAGTGTTTCTAGGGTTGCTTGAGACAGCGGATTGCGTCTTCGACTCGGTTTCAGGCGGAAAATGAATGGTGCGTAAAACGGTCGGGTCGCCATCTGAAATCCGCCTGCCACTTCGACGATCTGGATCCCATGGGGAGAGTTGTCGTAATCCTGCATCAATTGCAGAAGGGCGGTTCGTACTGTTACAGTGTTCGCAACCCCGAGAATCCTTACCAGTCGCTCGACACTCAAGGGTTCAGTTGTCGCGAAGAGTAGTGCCTCAATAGCTGACTTCAGTTCGGTATCCGAAGACAGCGGAAGAACCTCATCTGAAAATCTCGGTTCTGCGCCGACTTCGAGGCCGCCATGGCTATCCCTGTCAGTTGCCGCTTGCAACGATGTAGCGGCTCTGTCGTCGCATTCTGCTCCCGATATCTGTGGCACATCAGTGGAGGTGTCGCCTGTTTCTGACGTGCTGGAGGGTGTTATTTCACTGTTGGGAAGCGCTTGTTCTTCTTCACAATTATGCTTGTCCATTGCCATCCCCAGCATCACGTGCTACCAACATGATTGTGTCAAACGCGCAGTTCTGCTGAATTCGTGCACGTTTCAGACGCACCAGCTCCAGCACGGCCAGGAAAGTGGTGATGATTTCCAACTTGTTCAAGCAGCGCAAAAATACCGCCATGAGATCAATTTCCGTGCTCGATTCCAACAAACTCTCGATGTACTCAATTTTTTGCTCGACGGTGAACTGTTCCGAAAGATTGGGAAAAAGTCGGTTGCTCTCTAAATAGCGGAGCACACGTGCAAGTGCCCGATAAAGCAGCGAGATCTCGGCTGATAACTCTTCCGTCGGCTCAGGAGCGATAGCGAGAGGGGTGGTGCGGTAAATCACCAAAGAGTGCTGTTCTTCGCGTTCACGGAGAACTGCGGCAACTTCTTTATACTTGCGGTACTCAATAAGGCGCTGCATGAGCTCGCGTGCGGAAACGATTTCTCCCACTTCCTCATCCTGCTGATCGTTTTCCTCATCGTCGTGATGAGCCGGTAGCAGTGTCCTTGCTTTCAAATGAATCAATGTGGCCGCCATTACAAGGAACTCCCCTGCCAGTTCCAGGTCGAGCTCCTTCATTACGTGTATGTAATCGAGGTATTGCCGAGTTATTTCCGCGATAGGAATATCATGGATATCCATCTCATTGATTTTGATGAGGTGGAGTAAAAGATCGAACGGCCCCTCGAATACCGGCAGCTTGATTGTATAGAGCTTCTCATTCACCGCGCCATCGCCCAACTAAGAAGAATGTTGGCTGGCAAGGAAAATGCAACCTGTAGGAGTCGTTGCGCTGGAGGAAAGAATACGATTAATGCCCATAGTATAAGAAATCCATAAGCCGAAAGGGCAATCCACGCGTTCCACAGACCAGGTATTCGCCGGACGAAGAAGTGATATAAAAGGCTGCTTCCATCCAACGGTGGAATCGGCAGCATATTGAAGATGGCTAGAACCAGATTAATCTTCACAAAAACGGCTGCAAAAATTACTAGGGCTCTGGCGAGGTCGTTCTCTAGGGAAAACTGCGACAACAGAATTTTTATCCCCACAGCGCCGAGAAAAGCCAATAAGAAGTTGGACGCTGGTCCTGCGAGGCTTACCCAGACAAACCAGATCTCTTTCCGAAATCGAAGCTGATTCACAGGCACGGGCTTGGCCCAGCCAATCATTGGGAAATTCAGCAATAGCGCAGCCAGCGGCAATACAATTGTTCCTATGGGATCGATGTGGGCAATGGGATTTAAGGTCAAGCGACCTGCATAGGCGGCTGTCATATCGCCTGCCTTTTTCGCTGCCCACGCGTGCGCAAATTCGTGAAATGTGAGAGCAAAGAGGAAGATGGGTATAAACAGCAGGATCTGTGGGTCCAGGCTCATTGCAGTTTTTGCTTACTCCTGCGCGTCTCCGCAAATATTGCTTTTTGAACTACGCAAGCCAGTTCTAACTCATTCGTTTCTGGTGGAACCATCTGTTACAGTTCCCTTTGTGCGTGCATGTGTCTCTATGACAGCTGCGATTCCATGGGTGAAAAAAGGATGTGTCGTATGATAAAGCCCGCGTTTTCTAAAACCGTGCACAATTGTGCAGCGGCACATTGAGAGCTCGTTGCACCACCGTTCGAGCACGAGATCTATGTCGGCATCTACCGCGTAGATCTCCAGTGTGAGAAACCGTCTTTTGAGTTTCTCGCCAATAAGAGCTCCAATCCAAACCGGCTTCTGCTGGACGCAAAGGCCTGTCTGCCACAAACGCAAAACATGGCGCTCGTTCTCTGAGCGCTCGACGAGCGTAAAAGCAGCCGGTCGTGCGTCCACAAAGGCAGGGAAAATCGGGGCCTTAATCTCACGGGTATAAAAAGCCTGAGGAGCGACGTATTCCCAGCCACGGGACTTCAATTCTTGCACAACAGGCTCAATTTGTCCAACCACGATGACGTTAGTAGCTAGGCCAGGGGTACCGGTCAGGCGCGTGGCATAGCGAGGAAGCAGGGGATGCACCATCTCGAGTTGTGGGAAATCCCTGGAGCATTTGGAAAGCATCGGTTGTTCTCCAGCATAAGACCTTGATCGAGGAGGCAGAGCAGTTGCACTAGTCACGAGCCCTAGCGTTGATAGAGCTGCCACTAACGTCTTTATCCCCGGGTGATGATTTTCATGCACATTCAGCTGCCCAGCAACTGTGGAACAGAAGAGAAAGCTAGCGAGCCCAACTAGTAGCCCTCCGATGACGTCGGTCGCATAGTGTAAGGCAAGATAAACACGCGAATAGCCGACCAACAAAGCAAGCGTCAGGCAAAGGCTTGCCCATGCCACACGCACGCGGCGGTCAGGCGTCGTCTGCCATATCAAATAGCAGTTTGCCAGCAGAAATGCGGTGCAAATCGCGGTATGAGTGCTTGGGAACGAGTAACTCAATGGTACAATGGGCATGTCAGTCAGTGGTCTAGGGCGATGAATAATGATTTTTGTAAAATAACATATTATCGTTGCCAGAGTCGGCGAAGAAAGTATTACACAGGCGCTTTTCCACTGTTTGGCAACGAGATATGCCGCTGCCGCTAGCCCAGCTGCCGAAAGAACCGCAGCTGGAATGCCAAATGCGGATATGAAGCTTAACAGGTCAGCAGTATTGGGGCGCCGAACCTGAACAAGAAAGTTAACTAGTGCTGCATCCATGTAACTGAGTGTCGATGAACGTGCCGTCCAGACACCAAGCCCAACGACTGTGGCGACGAGCGAACCAACAAAAACAAACCGAATCGTTGCGTACCAACCCCAGCGTGCAGTCAAACTGAGCCGACGCTCAGCAAACGAGAAAAGAAAGGGGCTTTTCTGACGAAGACGCCGATAAAAGTCGCTGTCGGCAATTTCTCTTGCTACCCGCTCAAGGTTGCGTGCTGTTGTACCGGCAAGCGCTAAAATGGTTCGGCTCAGCCAAACAGCGGCTCCCAGACTGATCAAGGTAACGGCGGCCAGGAGCGAAAACTCTTCTACGTAATTCGCTGCTTCCTGCCAGCTTGCTCCAAGAACGAATCCTATGCCTAAATGGACAATACTCCAAATGGCACAAGCAGGGAGCAGCCAAAGGGAAAACCTGATCCAAGAGTAGCGACTGGAGCCTGCCAAAAATGAGAGAACAGGGCGCAGCACTCCAGAAAACTGACAAATGATGAAGTAAACGGCTCCCCATTTTTGCAGTTGTTGTTCAACAATTGCTAAGAGTGACGGGCGAAGCACCAGCGCATCTTCGCGAAAAAGCCCAGCTCCTTTGATCTTGCCGAGAAAGTAATTTAACTGTTCGCCCGCATAATGCGCCAAAAATACTACGAAAAACATGGCAGTGATATCGAACGTCTGAAGATAGCAAAGAAAGCCGACAAAAGCTAAGAGAACCGAACCTGGCAAGAATTGCCCGATTGCAATGACAGTCTCGAAGAAAACGATTAACGCAATTAAAAGATAACCCCATGTTCCAAGGCTTGTGAGGATATCCGCCAATTGGCCAAAAAAGTCACTCATGACTATTGGTGTACAGCTCGTACTCCCTAATATACCCTAAAACTCGGGCGGGAACAAGCCCACTCACGTCTTCACCTTTTCGCAGTAACTCCCTTACCTGCGAGCTGCTCAATGCCGGCAACAGACCAAAGGCGCCAGGGGGTATGTTTTGTCCGATGCGGGGGATGACGTAGATAGGGAATTCCCGTTGCAAGGACTCGGCGTTGTGCCAACGCGGCAATTCTTCAAGGATGTCGCTTCCGATGAGCAATGCCAGCTCAGACTCAGGGTAGCATTGGCGCAAATGCTGCATAGTCTGCCAAGTATAACTGGGGTGTGGGAGTTCTTGTTCGACGGATAAAACATGAACATTATCCCCCAAGAGTTCGAAGGCAATCCGCGTCATTCGTAGGCGATGAGCAAAGTCAACCAGCTCTTTGTCAAAGGGGTGATGAAAAGTAGGCACGACCGCGACAAAGTCGAATTGCCACCGCAGTAGGGCATAATGCACAGCGAGCACATGGGCGATGTGAGGTGGGTTAAAGCTGCCTCCAAAAAAGCCAATTCGTCGGGGGATTCGATAGGCTTCCGAGGGAACTCCGCTCATTTAGTTCTCCCGCTCAAGTAGTGGG